>JBHLPQ010000203.1:0-6623 GCA_048939265.1 Promethearchaeota archaeon | reverse complement strand
CTAGACGCGTCTGTGAGAAGAGGAAGCACTATGGAGATAATGGCGTCTTTACAACCTTCATTCGATTTTGAGGGTCAAATTACTCCAGGGAATTCTTCCCCGTTAAATGCTGGGGCAACAGCAATGATTTTAATGTCAAAAGAGAAAGCTAAAGAATATGGAATTGATCCATTGGCTACATTAAGATCATTTGGTTGGGCAGCTGTAAATCCAGGGATTATGGGTTTAGGGCCCGTACCAGCAAGTAAGATGGCATTAAAACACGCTAATCTAGAAGTTAAAGACATTGATTTCTGGGAAATTAACGAAGCTTTTTCAATTGTAGCTCTAAATTGTATTAAAGAGCTAGGTATTGATCGGAATAAAGTGAATGTCAAGGGTGGAGCAGTAGCCATTGGTCATCCCCTTGGTGCATCAGGTACCAGACTTGTAGGAACTCTTGCACGAATTTTAAACTGGGAAGACGGTCAATATGGATTAGCAAATGCCTGTGTTGGCGGTGGGCAAGGAGTGGCTACTATTATAGAGAAAGGAGGCTAAATTTAAATCTAATTTGATAATTTCTATACAAATTGCCAAAAGGTGAATAAATCATGAAAATTGATGATATTAAACACGTAGCAGTCATAGGTGCTGGCGACATGGGACATGGTATCGCTGAAGTCGCTCTCATGTCTGGTTACACAGTTAGCATGTATGACATTGCAGATGAATTTGTGGAAAAAGGGAAGGGTCGAATCGATTGGAGTCTTCAAAAACTCGCTGAGAAAGCCCGAATTTCTGAGGGTGACTATAAGAAATTCATGGCTAATCTAACCACAACTATAAATCTAGAGGAAGCTGTTAAGAATGCAGACCTCTGCATTGAAGCTGCTCCAGAAATACTAGACTTGAAAAAGGAAATCTTTGGTAACTTAGACAAGTTTGCTCCAAAGCATGCTATCTTAGCATCAAATACTTCAAGTATGAGTATTGATGAAATTGGAGCTGCAACAAAGAGACCAGAGAAAGTCGCTGGATTACACTACTTCAATCCTCCAGTGATGATGCAGCTGATTGAAATAACCAAGGGTGAAAAAACCTCAGACGAAACCATACAAATTCTCGTTGATTTCACAAAAAAAGCCCATAAAGATCCAGTCGTATGCAAAAAAGATAGTCCAGGTTTTATAGCAAACCGAATTAATGCTCCTGGTATGCTATGGATGTATCTTATGTATGATAACAAGGAATATGACCCAGCAGAAGTTGACCGAGCTTGTATGAACATGGGCATGAGAATGGGAATATACGAATTAGCTGACTTTACTGGTCTAGACATATCCTATCATCTCTTGAACTACTTTGGGGGTCGTCTTCACAAGGATTATAAACCACCTGCTAGCCTTGAAAAGTTGTTCAAAGACAAAAATCTTGGAAAGAAAACTGGTTCTGGGATTTATGAATGGCCTGAGATCGGTAGACCTGAGATTGGTGATAAGGCAGCTGACTTTGATCTAATGAACATGCTTCGGATTCAGATAAATGAAGCTGCGAAGGTTTTGGAAGAAGGCCTGACCACAGCAAAAGAAATCGACATTGCAATGAAAAAAGGATTTAATAATCCGTTTGGTCCCATTGAAATGGCTGAAACTACTGATTTGAAAGAATTAACTGAGTTTCTCGATGGCCTCGCTGATAAATACGGAAAAGAAATTTATCGAGCCCATGATTGGATTCGTGATGGATCTTTACCTGATCGTGCTAAAGGTGTTGCTACTGAGGAAAAGAAGAAGTCTCCCTATGAATTTGATAACGTCATTATCGAAAAAGATTCAGAGAATTTTGTTACAACGATTCTTTTTAATAATCCACCCCTTAATTTACTTAGCAGAGGCGTATTAACGGATCTAAGTGCTGCAATTGATCTTCTTTGGGATGATCTAGAAACACGTGTCATTGTTTTACGAGGAACAGCAAACTGTTTTTCTGCAGGAGTCGATTTAGCTGGAGGAATACCAGATAGTCCTTGGGCTATGAAACAATTTGTACGATTAGGACAACGAACGTTCAAAAAACTTCGTGATATTCCTAAACCAGTAATTGCAGCTATCGAAAGATATGCATACGGTGGTGGTCTAGAGGTTGCAATGAGTTGTGATTTGCGATATGCCAAAAAATCCGTTAAATTAGGCCTTACTGAAGTTACTCTCGGACTGATTCCGGGATGGGGTGGAACTCAACTTATGGTTCGACATCTTGGTATCGGTAAGACAATGGAGCTGATTCTTACTGGAGAACGAATAGAAGCAAAAAGAGCTTTCAAAATGGGAGTCATCAATGGTTACTTTGATGACGATGATTTCGATGAAGAAGTCTACAAGGTTGCCAAAAAAATAGCTAAAAGATGTTCTCCAATTGCTGCAGGTATTGTTAAACAAATGGTGCTTGCTGCGGAGCAGATTCCTTTAGATGTCGGTTTGGAAATGGAATCGTATGGTTCAGCTGTTGCATTTTCAACAGAAGATGTGCAAGAAGGTGTTATGGCTTTCATGCAAAAACGCGAACCAGAGTTTAAGAATAGATAGATTCTTCTATCTTTCCCCCTTTTCCTTTTTTTGGTTGTTTGGGAGTTGTTATGCTATTTATTTTACTTTTTTAGCAAGAATTAGTGGTTTAACTTCAAGAGCATCAGGCCACATTCCGTAACCACTTGGGCCTTCATAAATCACAGAAAAGTTTAACTTTCGATAGAATTGAACGGCTTTAATATTCCTTTCACTAGTTCCAAGATGAACTCCTTTGATATTATTAGCTATCAGGTGATTTTCAAGGGTACTCATCAGCTGAGTGCCGATACCTTGGCTCTGATATCCAGGAATAATATCTATATGTAGATGTGCGGGGTAAGGTGCGAGTAGGATTTTTTCATTAGGAATCTTGGGTTCTTCATCCCAAGTTTTCTTAAAATGCCATAAAACTTTAAATGTCCTAGGGTGACGCCAGAGTGTGTATAAAAAAGCCCTTAGAGTTATTTTACGAATCATATACTTACGAAATTGTTCTTCTTGTTTATTAGAATCCAAACTACTTAGAATATACCCTATTACCTGCCCAATCTTTTCATCTTCGGCAACGAAACAGTTTTCGGGTTCGTAATCAGTGTAATAAAGACAAAATAATAATCCAAAGAGATAAGGATCATCAAAATGTCCAGCTGCGCTTTCTCCCATATATCCTGTTAACCAACATACATTAATTACATCTTTTCGATCTTTTGGTTCGTACCCTCGAATATGAACCATAACTCGGTTTCCCTTTTTAGGTGTTGAGTCGATTTAGGTTTGATAAAACTGCTTTAACTGTTCGCCAAATTAAGTCTACTGATTCAATATAGACCCTTTCTTGAGGAGAATGGGCATCTTTAATTTCTGGGCCAATTGAAACAAGTTGTAATTCTGGATCAATTCCCTTGAATAAGCCCGTCTCTAATCCTCCATGAACAGCTTTCAATTTTACTTCTTCTCCATACTCACGTTCATATGCCTGCTTTGTTAGGTTGAGAAAAGGAGAATCTAACTCTGGATGCCACCCTGGGTATGATGGTTCCTGAATAACTTCAGCTCCAACTCTATCTCCTAAATCCTTTAATTCGCTTCTAACATGATGCAATTCCTCATTAAAAGAACTACGGGTACTTGCAACAATTTCAATTGAGTCTAATGTTGTTTTAATGAGCGCAAGATTATTGGAAGTTTCTACAAGATCAACGATTTCATTTGAAAAAGCTAAAGGCCCATGAGGAATCTCGTATAATAATGTGATTACCGCGTTTGTAGAAGAAATATAAGTATCTAATGGGGTTTCCTGTAAATTTACATTAATTTTCGGTTCGTTCTTTTTATAAGACTTAATTTGTCGTTTCCAATCATCAAAGATTTCCCTGACGCCTTCTGTATTATCAACGAGAAATTCACAAGATGCATTTCGAGGAATGGCATTGTGGGCACTACCACCATTAATAGAACATATATAGAAATCCTCGACTTTTTGACGGATATTAACTAATCCCTCTACCAAAACTTTGATGGCATTGAAACGATTTTTATGAATATCAACACCAGAATGTCCTCCTGTCAAACCTCCGATTGTAAGCGTAAATCCAATTAGTGAAGACTTACTCCCCCGAGTAAAGGGTATGGTGAACTTGGTATCTCCTCCTCCTGCACTAGAAACAGTAATTTTTCCTTCCTCCTCGGAATCAAGGTTAAGAAGAAATTTGTATTTTAGAAACGATTTATCTAGCCCAAAAGCCCCAGTTAACCCTGTTTCCTCATCCACAGTTAGTAACACATCAATAGGGCCATGTTTAAGACTAGGATCTATGATTGCTGCAAGAGCTATCGCAATTCCAATTCCATTATCTGCTCCAAGAGTGGTTCCCTCAGCTGTAACAAAATCTTCATCAATTTTGATTGGAATCGGATCGTTATCGAAATCATGAGAACTATCAGGGTTTTTCTGAGCAACCATATCAAGATGACCTTGTAAAATAACCCCAGGAAATTTTTCACATTCCTCAGAGGCTTCAGCTGACAATAACAGGTTTCCAACATTGTCTTCCATCCAAGAAATTTGATGGTTATTGGCCCATTTTTTTACCCATTCACGAATCTTTTGTTCCTTTTTTGACTCACGAGGAATTTGTGAAATATCCTCGAATATATTCCAAACTATCTGTGGTTTTAGCTTCCCTAATACACGTTTTTCCAATTTTAAAACCTCAATATTTACTAAGAATCCCAAAATGAAATCTTGAGCTGATCTTCTGGAGTGAATAATTCTTTAATAATTAAAAATCCAATCAATATTTCTCCAATAAACCCTGCTGATAAAATCATTAGAAAAATTATAACCTGATAAATTGCAGCAATTATTGGGCTTACTCCACCTATAACCATACCACTCATTAATCCTGGAATAGTGACAATTCCTAGGACTGCAACACGATTCGTTGTTGGAATAAGTCCAGCTCGGAGTGAATCTTTCAATATTGGTTTGACAGAATTCCAAGAGCTATCCCCTAATGATAATGCTGCCTCAATAGCGCCTCGAGACTTCTTAATATCGGCAATTAATCTCTCAAGCACTATTGTAGTCATAACCATAACGTTTGCTATTACCATTCCTCCCATTGGTATTATGTAAGTTCCCTGTCTTTCAATTATTGATAAAGGTATTGAATCAATTGTAAGTAAAGGAGTTGTTACAATAACCATAACAAAAAGACTAGCTGTTGTTATCGCAATTAATTCTAACCTGAATATATTCGGATAAGGGAAACGATTCTTTGCAGTATAAGCAGCAAATACACACATGAACAAAAGAACTCCATATAGAATTAAAATATCTCTTAATTCAAAGATGACGATTAAAATGGAAGCCATTAGAAGGATCTGAACAAATCCGCGAACAAAACTCCAAATGAATGCTCTTTCTAAATTTATTTTTTGCCAATATGCTAATACCACGATCAATGATAAAAGGAGAATTGAAAACAAGATCCGTACTAACATCTGTATCATTTCAGTTTCAGTTGGTAAAGCCAATATTCAACGACTCTCCTTATTTTTTCTTCTTTTTAAAAAAGCCCCTTATCTCCTCCTCACTATATTTTTCAAAAAAACCTCTTGTTGATGTTTTTTCAATGAATTCTCCGTCTTTTAAAAATAGTAATTGGTTAGTTAATCTTTGTGTCTGTTCTAAAGAATGTGTAACAATAATAATCTTTATCCCTTCTTGAGACAGATTTTTTAGTGTCTGTTCTAATATCTCTTCAGAGGCGATATCTAAAGCGCTAGTTGGTTCATCTAAAAGGAGAATATCTGGATTATTCGCTAAGCTTCGGGCAACAGAGACACGTTGTTGTTCCCCACCAGATAAATTTTCGATTTCACGGTCAAGAAATTCATGTGGAAGTTCAACTTTGTCCAATAATCCAATTAGATCGTTTTCAGTCAGATTTACTCCCCAGATGCTAGGCCCGTAAGTCAAATTATCTCGAACAGTTCCAGGAAAAAGGAAAGGCCGTTGTTGTACCAACCCAATCCTTTTCCTTAACTCTCTGACTGGTATACTATCATAACATTCGCCCTCAAGACTTATCTTCCCTCTAGTAGCTGAAATTAATCGATTCATCAGACGTAGAAATGTACTTTTTCCTGAACCTGATGGACCAATAATACCAGTGATCCCTTTTCTATCAATCTTGACAGAGATATCTTTAATAATTGATTCTGAATTAATTTCGAAGCTTACATTTTCAAAACAAATAGGACAATCTTCATCATTAGTACTCTGTGTGTGACTAATTGTCGACTGATAATCCTTCAAAAAAATTCTTCCTACGATTTTTGACTTTTTAGAAATGATGTAATTCTTGCTGAGGTTAATAAAGCAAAATAATAGGAACCTAATTTTCTTTTCGAGATACTCTTTTTATAGGATAATCTAAATCATATAGATTATTCTATATCCTTCTTTATTCAAAACCAAAAGGAATTTTTTGATTAAAAATTATATAGAATAAGCTATACCATAATATACCTTAATCAATTTTTTTAGTCGGATCAATCAACTAAAGG
>JBHLPQ010000202.1:0-6633 GCA_048939265.1 Promethearchaeota archaeon | reverse complement strand
AGTCACTTCAAGTAATGAGACACGATATCCGTGAGCAATAAATAATTCACTTCGTAAGTCGTTATCTGAGTCTCCGACTGCAATTGCAGTTACCTCTAGAATATCTGTGAAATCAAACCAGTGTCCCTTCTCAATCTGACATTCCCATAATTGTGTCGCTAAGTTATAGCCGTTGTAGACATTACCAGCATAATTAGCATCACCAATAGGTACTAGAAATCTCGAAACAAATTGATAATAGATACCACCCGTACCATCATCAGTGACGCGGGGTCTATAATTTTGCCGATTAATTACTGGGGATCCATTTTCTGTTTCTAAACCAACTGTTGTTGAATTGAGATAAGGATCGTTGGTGTTAAGGACATATGTATCAGACCAAGTGGTTCCAAAGTCACTTGAAAAGATAGAAACAACTTCTGATTTCCCTCCAGTGATTCGCTCAAATAATACTGCTATTCTGTTGGGATAATTCACCATAACTGTAGAACTAGGGTACTTTACGTTCCCTGTTCCACTAGTAATTGGAAAAACACCTTGATTGTAGTATGTGGTGTTTAATACTGTGAAATATAACTGTTGAGCTGTATAAAATGTATTTCGTGGATGTCCAGCAAAAATTATCCCAAGTTGCCCTTTAAGGTCAATTAGATCAACTGAATGGATTGTGTAATTCTCTAATCCAAGGGGAGCGGATATATCCAACACACCTCCATTTTGAACAGCCAGAAGTGTTATATTCCCCTGATAACCTGTAACTGTTGGATTAACTGGATCATCCTTTGTGTAACTCACATATAGGTTTACACTCCCATCTGTCGTATTATAAGTTTGAGTTGTAGCCAATCCGCGTATTTGGACATCAGGATATGCTACAGGGTCAGTGATATTCGCTATTAAACGTGTTATTGTCAATGGTTTACCAGTTTCATCGAAATTACGTGCAAGGATGCATTTTCCATTCACCACCCCTGTGATGTTATATGTATGTACCCATGAAACAAAAATTGTCTTATTTCGTAGTTGGGTCACTGTAGGTTCATATTCAATGCCAAAATTAATTCCATCACTTATATCATAATTTCGTACGCCAGGTGTCCCATTGTCATAAGGTGGGGAGGAAGACCAAAGGCGCTCCTCCCAATCAAACAATGAATCAGTATCCAGAGGGATAAAAGCTGTTGTTAGTGCATTTGTCTGATTGCGTCGTTGACGTGACGAGCTAACTTGAATTAAGTCTACTGAGTCAATTACTGTGTTATCATGATATAACGTTACTACATCAGTCCCAGAGAGAGGATAGGGAAATTCTAAACCTGTATTATTGATATCAGGGCTTTTACCAGGATAATAAGATTGGAATACTGAGGTATTTCTGGCTATTATATAGTATTCACGAGCAGAAATTACATCTGTACTAATAGTTAGGTTGTTATTGTTAATTCCTAAGATCCAATTTGTTAAGTTAATATCAAATATATTTGGATTATACAATTCAATCCAATGACTACTATTGTAATATTGAGGATGATCCTGATAAAAAATCTCCGAAATTAATAATCCTTCTGGTGCATTGAAGAGCTGTTGGGCGATTTTTTTGGCTGTCCCTAGAGAAGCAGGATTATCCGTTACATTATAATAAAGTCGTCCGTCTCCATTTGTGGGATCTGACATGTCAACCATTACATGTGTTCCAGAATTTGGGTCATGATCCCCTTCTTCGACCCCATAGACAACAAAGAAGTTTCCAGTATCAAGTTGTTCGATATCGTGAGCACGGGGTGCCAATCCCACAGTGGAGTTATAAGTACCAAAAGTTGGGGATAACTCATTTAGATTCCCATAATTTGGATCCGAGGAGATAATTTCTATTGGAGAAGCAGTAAAATCTAGAATGTCTGACTTTTGCGCTTCCCAAATGTCAATCCCGTGGGTGTGTGCAATTATCAGCTCTAAATTCCCATCGAAATCACTATCACTCGTTGTAAGGGCATTTACTCCCCTTCCTATTGGTGGAAAATCGTAAATTTGATGAATATTACCAAAATCAGATTGAAGAGCTACCAGAAAACCTGTATCTGTCTTGATGAAAACCTTCTCTCTCTCCCATTCGCAAATGTATGCCATTCCCCTGTCATAAATATCATTCCATTTACCATCTGTAAGCATATGACCATAATCTTCATTTCCACCATAATCGTTAGGTTCACCTGTGTTCCAATTAGTGTAGTCGACACCCCTGACACAAGATTCACCTGTGATCCACTGATCCCAATTTCCTTCTAGTAATGCATCCGACAAACCAAGCCAAATATACCTGGGCCCCGCATAATTGTGAACGAATGCGTTCTCTTCAGCGCTGGTTATGGTTACTAAATGGCCTCCCAAGCTTTCACAGGCAGCTTTAGCGTCACCCCACGTCTTCGGTTCTGTGAAAAGTCTATATTCGTTGCCTTCAAAGAATACGCCTCCGTGAGTAGAAATAGTTTGGTTTTTTCCTCCCATCCATAATTCTGTTGTATTGTCCTGGTTGATATCAACAAAGAGCAGCGTTTGGATATCAAGCGTAGGATGAAAATTAGGATTTCCGGGTTGGTCATAAAATCCTGAACCTGTAAGCGATTGAAAACTCTCTAACCAGCCAATTTCGGGATCCCAGCGTAGGAGAAAGAGTTGTCTACCGGCAGCAAGTGCAATCATACCACCTCGCCCATCAAAATCAGATGTCACTGCTAAAGCTGAAAATTGAGTTGTGTCGTAATCAAGCACCATATTTCTGTAATCAATTTCAAAAATTAGCTTAAACTCGTCATTAAAACCAGTTGATTCGAAAATATATACTTGAAGGCCAGCTGTTATAATAAACTCTTCATTTCCATTGCTGTTATAATCAAACCCTGCAGTGAGTAGATTGCCATGGTCATAGATGGTTCTTTGAAATGTACCAGATACTCCAGCAAGCTCCTGAAATGCATAGGGAGAGAAATTAGTCATTTCAGTGTGATTGAGGTCCTGAGTCTGAAAAGCACGTTTATAGGTATTCTCAATTAGATGTTCAAAGACGTAAACATTATTGTCATAGTCACTTACGATAATTTCAGCATTGTTGTCTCCGTCTAAGCTATAGCTCGTGGTCAACGTCAATGTCCAGTCCTCAAGTTCCTTGGAGTTAGACCAAGACTTAACCATTGCATAACCAAAATTAATTGCGTCTGGGGGAGACTGTTTGAGATTTACTTCTAATTTCATCAGCTCTGGATTTGTCCCAATGATGTACGAATTTTGTTGATCTGTTTCAGCACGTAATTCTCTTAGGTGTTCTTCGTATCCATTCCAGACCCAAATAGAGTCCGCGGAACTCTCATTGGAAGTTGAAGGGATAATGACTCCTGCAGTATAATTATTAAACCTTAAAGATCCATCGGTGGTCGGGTTTTTCATCACATAGGCATTTCTGACCCACAGAGGATCTATTGGAGAACCATGATTCTCAAAAAAGTCCATACCATAGCGTAACTCCCCTGAACCCCGTCCATATGAATATGCGATGTCAAAATCACCATCATGGTCGTAATCCCAAGCGTTGGGTGAAAAAATGGGATTAGAAGATGCTTTTTCATTTAATTCTCGAAAGTATTCAAAATCAAACTTGAACAATGGACTAACTGTGGTTCCAATATTCCATAAGAGAGCTAAACGACCATTAGATAGAATTATGTCATCTAGCAAGTCGTTATCAACGTCTACAATGGTAGCAGAAGGATAGGTGGTGGATTCAGCAAGAAAATTATACAGGTGACCATCAATGTCAGTTAGGATATCTGAAAATTGATACCTATCTGTTTGCCATTTCCAAATTCCAGGTAAAAGCGAAGAGTCATAAGCTGTTGGTCTTCTAAAGGGTTCTGGATACCAAGGGAATACAATTACCTCGTCATTTGAGTTTCCTTGATCGAAATCGCCGAAGGCGAGAGTGAGGAGACTTCCTGAATACTGTGGAAAGGATTCAATTACCTCAGTAGCTGGGTAGGTCGCTGTAGGAAGATGTACTCCATCCACACTTTCATAAATTAAGATAGGATTAGAAGGGGACGGATCGGTCCGAATAACTAGTAGTTCTGATCCTGGTGTAGGCGCTACATCAGCTATACTCAAATGATGCAAATTGGCAAGAGATGCAGAGGTTGCAGAATTAAATTCTTTAGTTTCATCTTGGATATATCTCCATGAAGGGATAAGGGATTTTTTAGGTGTTCCTTGAACACTCCAGATTGTCTCACCAAGGTTGAAATAAGCATCAGTGTAAGAATCCCAATCTTGCACATAAGTTGGTAAGGTCAGTCCATAATTTCCTGCTGGTATCCCAGTCAATTCTGCTGGGCGATCCCGGTATTTCTTATAGTACGGGATTTCTTCCATTTCTTCACTATGAAACGCAAGGAGTCGTCCGTCAGAACCACCAAAGACAATCCGATTAATCGGATCAGATTCATCATACGTAAATGATAATGGATCAATGGTAACTGATGCAGCTATTGTAAGTGGCCTAGCAACATAAGGAAATACTATTGCATCTACTTTTCTTGCTTTGGTCTCAGCAGATGTAATCAACGTAAGACGAATGTATTGAGCGGACATGATCTTTTTTCTAGCAAATAGAGGGTCAATATCAACAGCTAATCCTTTACCAGAAGATAACACACTGATATCAGTGTTACTGTCTACTTGATGCCAATTCACGAGATTATTGCTAAAAGAGATATTCCATTCATCTGGTTGAACCACTGCTTCTGTTGGGTCAAATATCACATATAAATCTGGGTCAGAGTTACCATTAGAGGCCAACTCCTCTCCAGCTCCCAAATTCCAAGTTCCAGTAGCGTTTCTATGAGTATTATTAACGTAAAAAGTCGTTGAGGGGACTTCCCAATCTTCCCATTCACAGACATAAGCTCTGATATAGGTAGGGTCGAGGTCATTCCATGTACCACCACCGTACATCTGCGCATAATCTTCATCATAAGCATTGTTAGGTTCGCCTGGGTGCCAATTGGTGTAAGTGACACTTTCCCCAGTGACCCATTTCCACGTACCTTCAGTTGCTGCATCACTGAATCCAAGCCAGACTGTATTTGCCCCTGCTAAGTTACTAACGAAAGTATTCTCTTCATAGCTTCCAATGGTAACTAAATGTCCTCCAAGAGCTTCACAAGCAGCTTTTGCTAATGGCCAAGTGGTTCCACCCGTAAAAAGTTTGTATTCATGACGATTGAACAATGCTCCCCCGTGGAGACTATGTGGTGGGGGGCCAGTGACCGCCGAATTAGAAAAAATGTCAAGACTATTTTGAGTAGTAAAATCCCAAGGTTCAGGATATTTGGTTCCATTAAGGACTTGAGTATATACCTGCCAATTCATTCCTTCTCCACGAATCATCCAGTCAGCAAAATTATCTAATGGATAGGCTCCTTGCATTTGCCAACTTTCAAAATTCTGGATTAGCTGCTCCAAGAAGAAATCCCGTTCTTCTGTATAATGTAATCCCCAGGCACCTTGACCATATGCGAGTATAACAGCATCGCTTGGGTGGTTAATAATTCCGTCTGTTTCCTCCTCAACTTCCAAATCTCCCGTAATTATTTGCCCAATCGGATTCCAGATTGGTTGGTAGATTCCGCTATTATTCCAAATAAGACGATAGTCATTATCGTTAGGAAAGGGAAATTCAATTTCATGAGGCGACATCACAACCCCATCATTCTCAAAGATATATATGGAACCAGATAAGGTTCCTACCACGATATCTGGTAATCCGTTATCATTAAAATCTCCTACACCAAGAGATTGAATCTTATCATCTACTTCCGTTGAATTCCATCGTTCTGTGAGTTCTATCCAGTGTTCTACATCAAATGGATAACCTGAGTGATCCGTGTATTCGAAGATATGGATTCTTTTATCCCAAGCACCTATAACAAGATCCTGAATCCCATCTAAATCTAAATCATAGAATTCAATAGAGGTTGCTTGGAAATAATTATCTGATTGCCAAACAAAATCAAATCGATTCTCAAGATTGGCAATAGGATCATAAATATGTGCTTGTTCGAATAGATAAACGCGCCCATCAGCGCAAGCAGCAGCGATCTCAATCAAATTATTATTATCTGAATCACCAAATGCTACATCATAAATATCACGAGTAATAATCCCCGATCCTGCTTCCCATACTTTGATATATTGCCTTTCATCACTATTCCAGCGATAAATATGTAGTTCAGTATCAAGAAGATACCCTCCTCCAACCACAAGGAATTCCCCATCATCAGAAACCTTCGCAACATGTACAGCAGCTCTGCTTAACCATGGTGTCCAGACCTGTTGATAATTATTATCATTATCACGGAGCTTTCCTAAAACGTTGTACGCAGAAGAGGGTGTTACCTCATCTTCAGGTTGGATACCAAGATCCTCAAACACTTTCTGATAAGGATTACCAGTAATGGGAGAACTTATCTTCTGTAATCTTGATAGTTTTTGGCTGTTATTTCCTTGGGGTTTGAGGTCTATTACAATCATCTTTTGAATCTGTAAACTTGTGCATGCAAAAATTGCTATAAACAAAATCAAAAC
>JBHLPQ010000052.1:0-20323 GCA_048939265.1 Promethearchaeota archaeon | reverse complement strand
CAATAAGTTAATGATAATTTTTCCTTTTCTGAAAAACCTAATTTCTGGTATAAATTCCGAGCTGCCAGATTCTTCTCTTCCACCCACAAGAAAATGTTCTCTAGATGAAAACGAGAGAATAATTCCTTGCAGAGAAACCCAACTGTATTTAATGCATAACCTTGCCTTCTTTTAAGAAATTTTGTTTCTACTCTTCTGATGATAGCGAAAGAGAAAGGAAAAGAAGGATGGGTTAATATATAAGGAGCAGCAGCAAAACAAACCATCTGATCCTTCTTAAAGAGGCCGAAGTTTAATCCCCCACTGTAAGGGCGATATCGTTTGGGAAGAGGATAAGTGATTGATGGAATTTCTTTAATGTCACCATCGATTGGTTCAATATGGGGTAAATCATCTTTCTCAAGACTTAAAGTGAGATATGTATCATAGGAATTGGTAGATTGATTTGTCTCTAAACTTCTAAAATTATCAAATCGGTGTATGATCTCTTCCCAATGTTGTTTTTCAAATATTATTACAAGATTTGTTTTGAACCATCGAATATGTTCATTAAAATGCCATACATTTTCTCCAGTAATATGATATTTATTTTCATATCTAAAAATGTAACTGAACGGATTTTTAATGAAAGCAAAATCTATGTCTTCAGGTTTTTGATAGATAAACCATAAAATGTAACATATAATGCTAAGTGGTTGCTTTATGAGATGTTTCAAGAAGATTTCTGAATTAAAAGTATTAGATATTGAAAACTAGAGCGCCTCCTCAACTCTGGGACTAATAATCTCTCATCTAAAAGTTTTTGGATTTTAACCTTCAATAGCTTGTTGTTTTGATAATGGATGTCCCAAGTCATAAGATTTCCTTAGATGCTCTAAAGAAACATGAGTATATAGTTGAGTTGTTGAAAGTGAAGCATGCCCCAAAAGCTCTTGGATAACACGAATATCAACAGCATTAGACAAGAGATGAGTTGCAAACGCATGACGTAAAGTATGGGGAGTTAGTGTTTTATCAACTAAGTTTGCTGCTTTTTTATATTTTTTGACTATTCTTTGGATTGATCTAGGGGTTAATCTTTGTCCTGAACGGTTCAGAATAAATGCTAATTCTTTTTTACCTTTTCGTACCCTAATATAATCTTCTAGAATAGTGATTATCCCTTTTGGAAGAGGAATTATCCTATCTTTTCCACCTTTTCCACCCACAACATGAATTATTCTATCATCAAGATTTATTTGATCAATGTTGAGATTGCTTAATTCTGATACTCTCATACCAGTACCATAAAGTAAGTAGAGAATAACTTTGTCTCTTGGATCGTCTGGGGTATCTAAAAGTTTCAAAGTTTCTTCGATGGTAATCGTTTTTGGTAATGATTTTGGTATTTTAGGAGATTCAATGTTATCAGTTGGATTTGTGGTAATAAAGCCTTCTTTCTTTAAAAACTTGAAAAATGATTTTAAAGAGCATATTTTTCGATGTATACTTCTTGCTGCATAATCCTTATCTCGCTTAAGATGGAGTAAGAACCGCCGTAAGTCCATTGTCGTTGTATTTTCCAATGGTTTTCCAGAATTAAATCGCTCAAACATTTTCAGGTCATAGGAATATTCTCGGATTGTTTTTGGAGAGTACCCTTTTTCAATTTCAAGAGTAATAAGGAAATCATTGACTAGCATGTTGATTCCAACTTTTTCTTTGACTAGAAAATGTCGCCAAATACTTCTAAATTCCCGTATCATTTAGGTAATATGTAATTTCCCCCTAATAAAAAGGGTAATCCAGATAGACAAGGTAAAATTAGTAAATTCTGTTTATCAAAGAGGCTTTCGCTTCTTCTTCATCATAATTGATTAATTCTGCACGATTTAATTCATGTATTGAATGAAGAACGATTGCTGGAGAGAAACCTGTGGCTGCTGCTAGTTCTTGGCGAGTCATTTCTGATTTATCTCCATGTAAGAGATATAGAATCTTCGCGTGTGGTTTTCCCTCAAATACTTTCTCAAGAAGGGCAATATAAATACTGAGGAGCTGTTTTACATCTAGTGAGGTTTCTTCTTTTTCAGAAAGTTCAGAAAAAAGCTCAGATATCTTCTTGAATTCAGTTTCAAGATTCGCATATTCAAATTCTAATTGTTGCTGCTGAATTTGTGCTTCATTTAACTTGGCTTCTCGCTCAGCCAAGAGTTTTTCTTTTTCATCTGCCTCTTGTTGCTTTTTTTCTAACTCTTTTTCCATTGTGACGATTGTATTTTTGACCTTTTCAATTGTTGGGATGATATCTTCTATTTTTAAGGTTTCATCACTCATTTAAGTGCCACCTAGTCGTTACTTATTGAATTTAATATTTGAAATCTTCTTTTAATTTAAGTTGTTTGACTTATTTAAACTTAATTCCATACCTGGTAGTTCTTCGTCATTCTCTCTCATTATGGTAAAAATCGTCATAATTCAACGACGTGGTGTAATTTTGTGGAGTAGTAACATTTATACTCTTATTTTGAACAGAAGGATTGAAAAGGATGATATAACCAAGAGCATCATAAAAAAAATCTAATTGTTTTAATGATTCTCTTTTCCAAACTCTTCGTTTTTCGTTATTAATTAGAACTGATTCTGAAAAATCCCAATGATCGCAAATATCTTGGATCTGATGTTTTGGGGATTCAGAGGATGTTGCTAAGAATTTAGCAATCTTATATAGTGAAATTAATACAATAGGAATGTTAAGGCTCCTGATGATTATTCCTAATCCCTCTAAAACAGCTTCTCTTCGAGTAGATTTGGTATCGGACGATTCTGTAGGTTTCGAGAATAGTTGGTTGTATTCAATGAAATCACCCAAGTTAATCCTCATTATGTCAAAATTAATGGGGAAAAACTCTGCTATCTCTCGAACAGAACCCACGGCTATCGTGTTTTTAGTTACCGTAATCGGTTGTAGAAAAAGATCAAACGATACGGGAAGTGTAACAGAATTTGATTCCATTCCACTCTCAAAAAGCGGAGCATGAAAAATGACCTCACTACTTACGATAGTTGTTGGTTCATATTGCTGGAAATTCTTATTTGATGGAGAGGTGTACCTTAGTTTTGGGATTTCTATAATATCGAGATTAGTTCCCACTATTGATAAATCTAAGAGTTTAGCTAGTGGAAAGTAAAAGGGGGCGTTGGTTAAAGCTGATGATCCATCTACAATATACAAAGTTTTAAGAGAACAGGTGTGTTTAGTATGTTGTTCCAGTTCATCTGTTACTTTCCGGGTTATGATCGAGTAACGAGGTATGCCTAGAAATTCTCGATAAAGTCTGTGAGCATGAGTTCTAAAAAAGAGATAATCAGGAACACATAGAAGGCGAACTCGTTTTGGTTGGATTATTCCTTGATCTATTAGAAAAGTCTCAAGCAAAGTAAATTTTTTTAATTTTATGTCATTTTAAATTCTTTTGTTTGTTCGAGCTAGAAATTATTTATTTCAGTTATTAACGGGTATAAGACAAATAGCTGAGACAGGATGAGTAGTAATTACGACCTAGAATTAGAAAAAATTCAGGAATTGGTTGCAAAGAAAAATTATAAGAAAATTCTTCTTCAAATGCCTGAGGGGATGCTCGATAGTGCTTTACAAGAAGTTATTGAGGTCTTAACCCCTCTAGATACACAAATAATAGTTGAAGGGGATCCTAGCTATGGAGTATGTGATCTAGCAATTAATAAAGCAAAAATGTTAGGTTGTGATTTACTTATCCATTTTGGTCACAACGAGTTTGGATTTCATCAAAAAATTCATGACGCATCTCTAGAAATCTTACTCGTCCCCTCTTTCGCTATTTTAAATATTTCATCTTATTTTAATTTGGTATCTAATAAATTAGTGGAACTCAAGTGGAAGCAAGTTGGTCTAGTCGCCACAGTTCAGCATTTGATGCATTTAAAGGAGTTTAAAACATACTTAGAAGAAATTGGATTTGTAATTCATATTGAAAACGATGGCCAGATATTGGGATGCAATCTTGAAAGCATTAAAGGTTTCTCAAAGCAAATTGACGGAATAATAAGCCTTCATGCTGGTTATTTTCACACATATGGATTGCTCCTTAGTACAAACATTACAATCCTTCAATTAAATCCTTTCACAGGTGAAATGAAGTTTTTTTCTGAATCTGACCGAGACCAGTTAATTCGAAAAAGGAATGGAATTATAACCAAAGCACGAAGAGCAGACGTATGGGGAATACTAGGAAGCTCCAAAATAGGCCAATATCATCCTAACCAAATTACACATGTTGAAAAGATCTTAAAAGAGCATAATAAGTCGAAAATCATATTAATATCCGAAAATATTCAATTGGAAAATCTTGAGAACTTCACTTGGATTGATGCATGGGTTGACACGGCTTGTCCTCGCCTTGCGATTGATGATCACATTTATTCGTCAAAGCCAATTGTAACATTTAAAGAATTTTTGTATCTTTTTGAAAAACTAAGTTGGGAGAAGTTATTAACCACAGGGTTCTTCTAAGAACCCCTAGAAATTAGAAGCTTAAGATAGTAAAAACCATTTTCGAAGAGATTCTCTAGTTCATCTTAATAAGTATATCGAGATGAACTTCCTTGTCAATTATTTTAGCTCAGGTGTGAAGAATATTTGAAGGAGAAAGATTCGAAAATAATTTTAAATCACCTGGCACATGAAAACAAACCTTTAGTTAGCCAATCCTCCTTGAAGGGGTCGAAACTGCTTGTGATTCTGGCAGATGAGGGTGGTCTTCCTGTTTATACACGATCAATCAATGTTAATAATAAAGGAGAGATTACAAACCGTCCAGAAATTAGTCCAAACAATGAGAAAATTTTATTGACATCAGGATTAATAGAAGCAATAATGCAGTTAAAAGATATAGTTCGCCCCATCCTCCTAGATTTAACGGTAGATCAAAATAAACCTCTCTATGTCGATTATGCAAAAGCCCCAAACGGTATATCCTTGGTATCTTTGGCAACTTCAAATGAATTTCAACAATTACCAAGCAATTTACTTAGTCACTATACTCCGCTACAAACAAATATAGAAAATCCTGAGTTTTCAGGTTTGGATGAGAATTTTGAAAGAGCAATTGAGGGTCCATTAGGAGAAGATGCTGCAATATATTGGAAGGTTTTAAGTAAAATCAAATCCGATTTAGCTGAATTTGTTTCCTTTATATTAGTTTACGATGAAAAAGGGGATTATTTATTTTCTACAGCGAGAAATCATAAACAAGACGATATATCAGATCCTTTATTAGAATCAATTTCTAAATACATTAGGCAAGAGTATCTATTAAATAAATATCGAGATAGTTTGTCTCTTATCGGAGCTAAAAGGCTTCAAAATTCTGTGATTTGGCATTTCAAATGTTACGATAGAATTTTTGTGTTTTTTACCTACATAATTCCAGAGATTTATGGAAAATTCGACATTCTAAAGGAAGAGATGATCACTTTTATTTCCAACAATCTTGACAAATTTATTACAGCCGCTAAAACCCACTCAGATTCTTCATACGTGACAAGTGAGGACATCAGAAGTACTCGATTTATAATTCTCTCATAGATGCTTTCAAAAACCTCTCTCCTCTCTCTTTATGATGATATATTTTCAATCTCCCTCTTGATATAGAACAGGAGTAGGTTATATGTCTGCTAAAAAAGCTGAAATTCCAATAATTGAACCTGCGAAAAGCGGAAGGGCAACCTGTAGGGGATGTCGGGAAAAAATTCTTAAGGGAGACTACAGGGTAGGGATTCCTTATCAATTCACGAGATCTGATGGAGAGACAATTTCCTCCTATGGATACTACCATCCAGAATGTACACCAAAAGACAAACTAGAGATTGTTTTCGAGGTTTTAGAAAATTCAACTTTAATTGGTTCAGTTGATAAAGAAAAAATCACAGAATTCTTAAAACAAAGCCAGAAAAAAGTTGAAAGCCCTCAAGCCTCTAGCTCTCCACGAAAACCATTTTTTGAGCTTTCAAAGAGTTCTCGCGGAGTCTGTCGAGTTTGTGAAAAGAAGATTGAAAAAGGAATTTTTCGGGTAGCTGAACCTACTCAAGTTGAATTAGATGATGGAAGGAAATTTTTTTCACATAAATTCTTCCATGTTGAATGTTATCTAGATACATTGTCAGAGGTTGAATCTATTTTTCAAGGTCTAATTCAAACCTCAATAAAAAGAAAAAGTATTTCACAAGAAGATGCAGATAAGCTACAGAAAAATTTACAAGAGATATTATCCATTGATAAGACAGCAGCTGTGGTTTTATCTTCTATTTCTGAAGAACCTATTGAACTAGAAACTCTCAAAGAAATTGCGGAGGAAGAAGGAGTTCCTTTCTCTATAGTAAAGAAAGCTCTTGAAAAAGGTATGTTAAACGGTATTTATTTTGAACCTAGCCCAGGGAAGGTTCAGAAGCTTTAACAAAGATTTCATTTCTTAACACTTGTAGAGGTTAAAAGGAACGTATCAATTTTTCTCTCTCTAGTCGAAAAAGATTTATTTTTTCGGATTGAGTTAAAAATCAAGGGGATAATCTCTAAAACTTGCGTGGGTTTGTCTTTAAATACCAGTGAAATTAATTCTGAAGTTAAGGCATAATCTTCAACACAGACTTGTGTAACCAGACTTATTCGTTGTTGAAGTTCAAACATCTTTTCAAAAAGATTAGCAAGTTCTTCTAGCTTATCTCTTAGTATTGGTGAATTAACTGTGGTAATCAAGATGGTCAAAAAGTTTTCTTTTTCTTCAATTATGACCTTTTTCGATCTGAGGTCCATCATTACCAAACTTAATGACGAGTCGACGATCTCCTGCAACATCTGGGAGATTGCTGTGAATCCCATCCCTACCAATTGGTTTTCAATATGTGAAATCGTCCCTAGCTGAAAGTGATGTGAAAATAAGCATATACCATCACCTTTACGAATTATATAGAGAGAGACAAGATGATGTTTCCAGTCTGAATAGGTTTCTCGTTGGTTTTTCTTAATTCCAAGTCGTTTTAACCAAGAAATCCATTTTGAGGACAATCTCATATTGTTCAAAATGTCTGATGTTCCAAGATTTTAAAGTCCAAAGTTTTAGTCATCCTTCTGAATAATCATATATCATTTGGATCGAAGAATTGACTTGCTTGAAAATTTCTTTCCCTACTTGTTCATAGCCATCAATTGAGAGGTGAACTCCGTCTCCTGCATCATAATTTGGATTCAATAAACCTCTATTCTCTAGAACTAACGCATTATATGCGTCAGCATACAGATAAGTATCACTATTACTCTTATTCCTAATTTCTTCATTTAATTGCACGATATTCATGTTAATTCCAGGCCAATTCATCGGAGGAATTGTAACAAGCATGAAAAAATTCGACTTCTTGGCTGAGAACTGGAAAGCTTGCCATAAATTCTTCCAAATTCTGCTTACACTGTAACCTAAGGCAATATCATTAGCTCCAGCCCAGAATACTATTAAATCATAATTAAAATTCGAAAGTGTGTTTTTCAACCTGTGAAGAATTTCGCTTGAAACCTGGCCACATCTCCCCTTATTATGAATATCAAACTCAGTATTAGAGAAATGATTTGAAAGGTGAAGATTGAACCAATATTCATAAGAACTTTTTGGATCTCCTCCGTATACAGGGTCAAATAATGGAAATCCTGCTGTATGTGAATCACCAATGCACAATATGTTGATTTTATCCACCTTTGTACCTCAAATAGTGAACTACACAAACAGAATCGAATTTTTTTGTTGTCTTATTTTCAGCCACAGAAGTAGATTTTTATGAGATTTTTTGAAACACAAAGTATCATATTCTTGTTTATTTCTAAGTTTCGTTCAAAGGAGTTTAGTATTTCTAAGTCTGTCCTATAGGGTTTAACAAATGAAATGTCTTGGTATTGACATAGGTGGTACTTTTACCGATTTAATTGTAATAGATTCTGAAAGTAATACTGTACTGCTTAACAAAGTCTCTAGTACTCCAAAAGATCAATCTATTGGGGTGAAAAACGGATTAAATATGCTAGAAATCACATTAAACGATTTGGATGTTGTTGTTCATGGTACTACTGTAGCTACAAATGCTATATTAGAGCATAAAGGAGCGAAAACAGCTTTAATCACTACAGAGGGATTCTCGGATATCATTGAAATCGGACGTCAAAATCGAATAAACCTATATTCATTGTACCCTAAGAGAACTGATCCACTGGTGCCTTCTCAATTACGAATTGGGGTGATAGAACGGATTAGTGCTTCAGGGGAGATTCTTCTTCCGTTAAATTTGGCCGATCTCGAATTAAAGATTACCGATTTACTTCAAAAAAAAGTCGAATCGGTAGCGATTTCTTTATTATTTTCTTTTTTCAATCCTCAACATGAAATAACAATTGAAAATGAAATTAAACAACGTTTTCCTTCGATTAACGTGTCACGTTCATCTCATATTCTTCCAGTATTTCGTGAATATGATAGGACGAGCACCACAGTATTAGATGCATATGTTGCACCTTTGTGTAGAAACTATTTCACTTCTTTTTTACATAGAATGGAAGAACATGGTATCAATGTACCTCCCCTCATTCTACTCTCCACTGGAGGAGTCACTCAAATAAAGCATGCAGCTGAACGTTCAGTTGAAACTATTTTCTCAGGTTTGGCTGGGGGAGTACTTGGAGGTTTCTACTCTTGTAATGAGCTTCAGATTGATAATGCGCTTACATTAGACATTGGAGGAACATCTACTGATGTTGCTAGCATTGTAAATGGGAAAGTAGAAATTTCAACCGTCAATGAGATAGCAGGGCATCCTATTCATCTACCAAGTATAGCTGTTCAAACGATTGGTGCTGGTGGTGGATCAATCGCAAGATATGAAAACGAAGTTCTACTCGTAGGGCCCGAGAGTGCAGGAGCAGATCCTGGTCCAGCTTGTTATGATTATGGAGGAAAATCACCTACTGTAACAGATGCAAATCTGGTAAGAGGACTATTAAATCCTGATTATTTCTGCGGAGGATCTATTAAAATTTATCCTGAACTTGCTGAAAAAGTAATTTCATCTCTTAACAAGGAATTGGACTTTTCATCGGTTGAGGAATGTGCAGCAGGAATTATTGAGATTTTTGAAAACAATATTGCCCTAGCTCTTCGAAAAGTATCTACTGAACGAGGATATGATAGCAGAGATTTTCACTTAATCTCGTTTGGTGGAGCAGGCCCTTTACATGGCTGTTCACTGGCTGAGAGATTGTACATTGATCAGGTCATCATTCCACCATATCCAGGTGTTTGGTCTGCATATGGTCTTCTAGCTGCTGATATTCGTCATGATTTGTCGAAATCTCTATTAAAACCCTTGGAGAAGATGACCAACGAACAGCTTGAATCAGAGTTCCATTCTCTTGTCCAACAAGGGGTACAATTATGTGTTGAAGATGGATTCTCTGAGAAAGATATTCTTATTGCCCGTAACCTGGATCTTCGACTAATAGGCCAATCATATGAGCTGAATGTACCATTTTATGGGAGAATTGAAGCACTTTCTCATGCTTTTGATGTAGCTCATAAGCAAGCGTATGGTTATGCTTCACCAGAAGCTCCACGGGAAATTGTGAATCTACGTGTTGCAGCAATGGTTTCTTTACCTAAATTCAAATTGCCTTCTCTCCCCCAAGGTACTAGTAGTCCCAAGGATGCCCAAACAGGAACCCGTGAAGTATTCTTAAATCAGAAATGGATAGAAGTCGATATCTATCAAAGATCTCAATTTAAAGCCAATAATATCATTAAAGGGCCGAGTATTATTGAACAAAATGATTCCACAACACTAATTGACGTAGGATGGGTTGCAAAGGTAAAGGATAACAGTCATTTGCTCGTGAGGAGATTAAATACTGGGTGAGAAAAATGGAAATTGACATAGTCACAATAAGTACCATCCAAAAAGCCTTAGAGAATATTGCCGAAGAAATGGGGATAATTCTTCGAAGAGCTTCTTTTAGTCCAAATTGTAAAGAGAGGTTAGATTTCTCTTGTGCTATTTTTGATCGAAATGCAGAATTGTTGGCTCAAGCAGAACACATACCTGTTCATTTGGGGGCTATGTTTTCGTCAATTACTGCAATATTAGAAGATTTCCCTGTAGAAGCCATGAATCCAGGGGATATTATCATCCTCAACTCCCCTTATACAGGAGGTACCCATCTACCTGATGTTACCTTTTTAATGCCAGTTTATTTTAATGACCACTTGAGTTTTTTTGTAAATAATAGAGCTCATCATGCAGATATCGGAGGATCAACACCTGGATCCATGCCTGGAATATCGACAGAACTCTTTGAAGAAGGATTGATAATTCCTCCTGTAAAGCTTTACGATCGTGGGAAGGAAGTAAAAGACATTATGAAGCTCCTCCTGTCAAATGTGCGTGTTCGAGAAGAAAGATTGGGGGATTTTCGAGCTCAACGAGCAGCTCTCCTACGGGGAGAAGAACGCCTTGTTGAATTGACAGAAAAATATGGTCAGGATTTCCTATTTGATGTCTGTAAACATCTAATGGATATTTCAGAAACAGCATTTAAAAGACAGATTGCCTGTTTTCCTAATGGAAAATTTCAATTTGAAGATTACCTTGATTCTAGTGGGATTACTGCTGATTTAGTTAGAATTAAGGTTACAGTCACTATTTCAGATGAAAGAATAAATGTATCTTTTCTCGGTACTGACTCCCAACAAATCGGAAACGTGAACGCTCCTAAGAGTGTTGTTTATTCATGTGTTTATTATGTTTTTAGAGCATTAACTGATCCAACTATCATGACTAATGCAGGATTATTTCGTAATATTGAGATAGAAATACCTGAGGGGAGCCTTCTTGATCCTCAATCCCCAGCAGCAGTATCCTCTGGTAATGTAGAAACTTCACAACGTATCGTAGATGTTTTATTAGGAGCGTTATCCCAAGTATTAGAAGAAATACCTGCTGCATCTCAAGGGACAATGAATAATGTTACAATAGGGGGTGTTGACAAAACTGGAAAACCTTTCACATACTATGAAACAATAGGTGGAGGTACAGGGAGTGGTATTAATTACCGAGGCATTTCTGGAATTCATTCACATATGACAAACACATTAAATACTCCTATTGAAGCTCTGGAGTTAGCTTATCCCTTAAGAGTAAATCGTTATGAGTTCCGAATTCCTTCGGGTGGACAGGGAAAAATTCCTGGAGGACATGGATTAATCCGAGAGATAGAATGTTTGACCGATACCGTTGTTTCTCTACAGACTGAACGTAGAAAAATCTCTCCTTGGGGAATTCATGGGGGAAGTAATGGAGCCAAAGGTTTGAATCTTAAACGAAAACCAAATAATGAAGAGATTGAGCTTGCAGGAAGAGCCATAATCAACTTTAAGGCAGGAGAGATCCTAGTTATCAATACTCCAGGAGGAGGGGGATATGGACGAAAATAAATGGGGTAGATGAATGATTTTCCAGAATTATGACGAAGTTGTCCATTTTTCTTCCTCTATTCGACATGAATCTAGAAGCATTCTTCTCAAACTATTCAATTATGGCATTGAAGCAGTTAATCCTTATCAAGTAATTCTTGATAATTTAACCTATAATTCAGAAAAAGAGGAATTAGTCATAACAAATCAAGTATTTTCAACGAAAAAGAGACGGTTGTGGATTATTGGTGCAGGAAAAGCAGTAGGTAAAATGGCGGAAGCACTTGAGAAAGTCTTAGTTGAACTGGAATATCAGGGGGTAATTTGCGTACCTGAGGGAGTAAAAAGACATTTGCAACTAAGAAGGCTTAGATGTCTTGAGTCAACCCATCCTCTTCCTTCTGAAGCTAATATTGTCAACACTGGAGAGATTTTACAATTAATTGAAAATATAGATGCAAAAGATTTGGTAATTGCTTTAATAAGTGGAGGAGGATCCGCAATTTTAACAGCACCAACACCTCCAATAACTATTCAAGATTTAATTCTCTTAAATAAAGAATTAATTAATTCTGGGATGAATATACATGAAATAAACGTTATTAGAAAACATGTGTCAACCATAAAAGGGGGAAAGTTAGCAAAAATTATCCCTGCTGAAATGATTGTCTTAGTAATATCTGATGTGATTGGAGATAATTTAGAAAGTATCGCTTCAGGATATTTCTATCCTGATCCAAGCACTTTCAGTGATGCAAGTCATTTGATTGAACAATACCACCTTCAGAATGTCATACCTAAATCAGTAGAACGTGTGATTGAACAAGGCAAGAATGAGTTAGTTCCTGAAACCCCTAAAAAAGGCGATATTGTCTTCCAACGCATTCATACACATATTCTTGGATCGAATAAACTAGCCTGCAATGCCATAATTACAGCTGCCAAACAATATGGATTGGACGCTATATTCTTAACAGATAAGGTCGAGGGAGATGTTAAATGCGTGGGACAATTGTTAGCTCGGATTTATTGCGGACTTGCTAGTACTACCCAAGAACCCCTCCTTGTCATTAGTGGTGGTGAGCCCACTGTTAAAGTCCGTGGAAATGGTATAGGTGGAAGGAACCAGGAGCTTGCAGCAGCAGTATTGCAAGAATTTTTATTACAAAAAACACCAACAGATATTGTATTTCTTTCTGCAGGTACAGATGGGATAGATGGTAATTCTTCTTATGCAGGAGCATTGGTTGATGATATTTCAGTCACAATGACTCACCAAAATAAATTAAATCTAGTTAAATATCAACAAAATAACAATCTTAGTAATTTTTTTGAAGAATTAGGGGGATCTGTTCTAATCAGCGGCCCCACTGGAACTAACGTTATGGATGTACAAGTTGCCTTATTAAATGCATCAATTTTTCAAAAAAAAGAATAAGACAATAGAAAGCGAATCCTTTTTAAAAAGATAATAATAATATATCAACAACGTACTAAAATAAATTGCATTATACTATTCATCAATCAAAAATGCATTTATGGTATAAATTAGGCAATAGTCCCCCCCAAAAAAAATAAGAGAAATTTTGGCTTTGGGACACATAGAAACAGTTAATAAGGTTATCAAGATCAATAGAAGAAGGAGTATAAGGAAGTGAATCAATGGATCTACCTTTAACCAAAACTGGGATTGTTGGGCTCGATCAGCTACTAGGTGGAGGAATACCAGTGGGTTGGAGCACTATTTTATCGGGTGAACCTGGCGCAGGTAAAACATGTCTTTCGGTTGGATTCATTGTTCAAGGTATCCAAGAATATGATGAACCAGGAATTTTCTGTTCATTTAATGAATCTAAAAAGGAATTATATTTAACACAGCTAGGATTTGGTTATGATCTTCAACGATTTGAAGCAGAGAAGAAATTCCTTTTATTAGACTTATCTTATGGTCGAGCATTAGGTGATGGGCAATTAGCTCTACAACAATATAAATTAGATTTACCAGCTCTTACGAAGAGGTTGAAGGAAGCAATAGATTCGATTAATGCCAAAAGGTTAGTAATCGATCCATTAACAATAATCACTTTGTTGTTTGATGATATGCGAGAGATTCGATATAATATATTCCGATTTTTTGATGTAATAAGACGATTTGGCGTTACCTCACTCGCTATTGCAGAGACTAGAGGAGAGGATGTATTTAGTGTTGAAGAATTTCTTGCTGCAGGAATTATTCGTCTGTATAACGAACGCTCAGGAGCTAAACGACAACGAGGAATAGAGATTATCAAGATGAGAGGGGTAAACCACAAACGGGGGATATTTCCTTTTTCAATAACAAATCAGGGAATCGTCATATCCCCAGATGTGGAAATGCCTTCTTAATGTGTTATTTTCTATAAGTTGTCAAAATTCCGAATAATATTTTCCAAACCCGGAATAGTATTTTCGATAGTAATTCTCGATTGTGAGTGGATCAGGAATTTTGAATCTCTGCCATACATGAATAACCTCTTCTAGCTCTGCCTCGCACTCTTGTCCTTTAAACAAATTTTTGAGAAATTTCGTGCGTTCTCTAATATCTCGTAACGTAAAATCAATGAATTGGCCAACAGTATAATATTTTAGCCGATTAAAACGTATACCAAACTCCTCTATTCCCCATTTTTTGTCTAACTCTTTTGGATCAGGTAATAAGATATCTCCACCATATACAGGGTGGGGGATCCAATTAGTGATTTTCCGGTGTTCGCCTAGGTCTAATAACCTCTTTGTGTCTTGAACTGTGATCTTTTCTCCTTGACCCTGGTAAACTATTTCCCCTAATTCATTCTTCAATACTTTTCCAGTTTGTTGATCTATTTTAGGTACTGATTCTCCGTCACTATTTGTGACACGTATCTGGTTTCCATTGATATCATGCTCTCCAATTGTCCCTGCATTCGTTACTAGGAATACCAATTTTCCGTCAAGACCCAATCCGAGATCCTTATACATTTCTAATTTCAATAAGGCTTGATGACAGTGCTCTCGTGCCATGAAATCAGTCGCAGCATAAGAACGGACACGAGTTCCAGGTTTTTGTTCAGCTACAGCTGATGTAATAATTGATTCTACTGAAGAGTCAAAAGCTGTTGCTAAGATTGGATCAGTGACACGAAACATTGGATCAAGAAGATCGAATCGTTTCATAGAGAGTACAATAGTCTTTAGATAACGAGGGGTGTTATCCTTTCCCCAATCTTTATTTAATTCCGAGAATAGAAAAATAAACCGCCCATTTGTAGTTCCAGAGCTATGATATTGCCTACATAATAATGATCCCGCTTGTTTATTAGGTTTGATAACTGGTATTTTTACTGTATATCCATTTATCTTTTTGAATTGATATTCAACATTTTTACAGTCAATATTTTGAGCAAGCACAACAGGTCTGTTGCCATTCTCATCAATTTCTCGAGATTTCATAAGACCTGGCCATTCGGGGCTTGAAGGGCTTAGATCTTGTGATTTAGCATACGAAGCTGCTTCTAGACCAATGAGTTGCACCTTTTCAATTTTATTGGTGTTAGGATTTCGAATTAATTTTCCCACACATGCATCATCTTGTTCTAGTTCAGGGCCAACCGTCAGAGTTGTTTTTCCTGTTCCAGAAAGCCCCAAAATGACTCTATCTGAAGTCATTCCAGCGTGATAGGAAATATAACCGTCTGATTCCGCTTTGTTCCATACCAATGTTAAATTGGGTTTCTTATAAGCACCACCGAAATAATCGACTTTTAAGCTCATAACTCGCCGACGGTTGTTTTCCATGTCTGTCAGGTCGTAAATTGTCATTGGTTCCCCAGGATCAAAGGTAGGCCAGAATTTCCTGATCTCATTGACATATTTAAGAGGAAGGTTTTCTTGGATAATGAAGTTCCAACAATCTATATTTTGGTTCTCTTTTGGGGGGAACACCATAAGTTTACCAAACCATCCGATATAAGCAGTATGCATATTTTTGATGCTAATGATTATACGGAGCCCAACCTCATAACCATGTTCTCCTTGAATGCCATGTTGTACAATCACAGGTACTTTTTCCTCTTCTAAATAACGAAGAACGACCTCGAAGAGTTTTTTACCTCGTTCACGATTAAATGGTTTTTGTCCTATACCAAGCCTATAATTTTCTGGCACCATATAATAAGCCCTATCTGGACGTCGTCCAGGTTGAGTAGAACCGAATAGGTATTGAAATTCCTTCGTGATTATATAATATGGTTTTAGATTTTTTCGGAACCAATCATGATCTGGATCGAAAACAATATGGTCTTTTGAAAGCTGACAACCAAAACCAACATCAAATTTTTCGTTTGATTCAGTATGCAATTTAATTAACCTCGTTTTTAATTAGATAGGGCGACTAAATCTCTAAATTTAGAGATATGAGCGATTTTTGTGAGTTGTGGGTTTGTTTATTAGTGTAATTTATTACACATTTTCATTATTCTAGAGAATAATAGATTCTCTCTCGTAGCTTTCCTTTATTTTCTGTCTTCTTTAAAACAACTTGTCCTATTTCAGAGGTATTCTGAACATGTGTACCTGCACATGCAGCAAAATCATAATTACCTATAGAAACAATGCGAAATTCTTGAACGGACTTTGGAACCATATCTAGATATTTTGTTTGATACTCTTTTTGTCTAAGGAAATTTATTGCTTCTCTTCGGGGGAGGAAAGATATCGACACAGGCATATTTCTAGCTAGCAACTCACTAATTTGAGCTGAAATCTCATTCAATTTTTCAGAGGGAAGTTTCGATAAAGGTGATAGATCTAATCTGTTGATTGTAGGTTTTAATTTGTTGCTGACTGTTTCAGCTTTATAATTAATTTGAAAGAACCTACTTATACAATGTTGTGCTGTATGGGTTTTCATCATTTGGTATCTTCTGTCCCAATCGATTTCCCCTTGTACCTGCATTCCTATTTCTAATCCGTTAAAGGATTCTACTTCATGGATTACCTTTCCTCGTTGTTGTACCGTATTCTTAACTATAAATCTTTCCTCATTTCTTGATTTCAGTATTCCTTTATCTCCATGTTGCCCTCCACTCTCTGGATAAAAAGCGGATTTATCTAAGATAATTCCATTTGGAAGTATCTCGATGATCTCTCCAACAAATTTTTGGGTGTAACAATTCGTTAGATAAAGTCGTTCGGTCATAATCGTATCCTTTATCCTTAGAAACTTTTTAATACAGAAATCAACTCTTCTTCAAACGAATCTGTCATAATTGGATCCATCTCAACTCCAATAAGTCGTCCCATCTCTTTCAAGATCTCGATATTAACTAACAAACCAAAAGTAGAATTCGCAGTTTGGAACAATATTCCTAATTTCCTATCAGGGTCAATAATTCCCCTTTTTGTAAGTTTCCTCTTTAATCGTAGAGATAATCTGATTACCACCTTTTTCTGGAATGATTCAATAATACTACTAAGAACAGTCATAAAATAAATAGATTGGTCAAAAACTTCGCCTTTTTGCATATCTAGATAGCGTTTATTGAAATGATCGATAGCATCCTGCCTCTCAAATCCTAATTGTTCTGCCAAATCCTCAATAAAGGCTAAATAGGGAGTAATTTCATTAGCAAAATGATAGTTCTCGGCAAATCTGCAAAAAATATTAAGCATTTCATTAATTATCTTGCCTGAACCCGGCGCATGAAATTTAACTGTGTTCATTCGGTCAATAATAATGTCTGGGTCAACATAGATCTGTTGTTGTAGAAACTCTCTACATACAAGCTTTCTTGGGACATCAGAGGGCATTAATAATCACATAAGTATAATGAAAATCAATCAAAAAACTCGTCTAATCGAATGGTTTTTTTGTATTGCTTAATCTTCTCTTCAACTATTTTTGCAGCCATTCTTTCCCGAATTTTCAAGGATTTATGAGGAATCTCCTCACGTAACCTAAGCAGCTCTTCACGATACCATTCTGATATTTGTTTTTCTCCAGGGGCAGGTTCACGATATTGATGTTCTAGATATTTTCTTAAACGAGAAAGGACATATTTTTCTATTAATAATTGGCGAGTTTTATAAGATTCATGAGGATGCGCAAGTTTAATTTCACTCTCTATTTCTTGCCACCATCTAGCTAGAATTTCAGGACTGGGGAATCCTTGGCGTATCACCTTCCTTTTTTTCAAGAATTCCTCTCGAGTTCTCATAGAACCTTGGGAGTTAGATTCTTTGATTTCTTTTTCTAATTTCATCCACAATTGAGCAAATGCGTTAGCGTCTAGTTTGGTTCGATTTTTCTTATGATTCTTAGGATCTGATTCCGACTTTTCTGTTTCACGATTGGTCAGTGGCATCGTAGAACCAAACAGATTTTTATAAATAAGGTTTAATATCTTTTTAGGACATCAACATAAAAGACATATAAAATCAAAAAAAAATAATAATATATTTATGAGTACTTCCGAATTATCCACTCAAAACTATACTTGAAATCTCGCTTTTGCCACATATGCGCCAGTATAATAAAAAATAGTCCGTACAAAAATACCAGTAATAACAACACTTCCTCCGAGGGGATGAGTGAAGGATCGAAGATGCCAATTACGGGATGTACTAAATAAACAGTAAGAGAGATTTTGCTGACAACAACAATAGGATAAAATAATCTAAAACTAGATTTATGAGGATAAATCTGGAAGATATCGAGTGTTAAAATGAGTACTATAAAGACACAACCAATAAATCCAATCGAAATGAATACATGTGGAAAAGATGATGCAAAACCCAAACCTGCTGAAATAAACCGCTCTTTCCTTAAATAGAGTACTCCGAAAATTAGAAACAAAGTATTAACAACAAATAAGAGTGTGGCTTTTTGTAGGATTTTACTCTTCTCAGAGGAAAAGGGAAGATTAAAAATCGAAGCAGTAATTCCACCAGCGAGTGGGAAGGAAAGCCACGGAATCAAACCACATGAAGAAACATCTAAGAAAATACCTTCTAGAATGGCTTGGACATCAAGAGTCACCGGGAACAATCTTGAATTTTCTTTTATTACTGTATAATCATGGAAAAAAATGAAGAGTGTTATTGTAGAAAAAAAGCATGAAAACAGAAGAGCAGTGAAAGCACGCTGAAAACTCCAGGAGGTTTTTTTTTCAAGCCATGAAGCAAGTTCCCACAAGATGAGGAGGAAAAGCGTGGAAAATGCAAAAAGATGTAACAAGTGCCATGTGAGTAAGTAATTAAACAGTTTTTCTGGAGCCTGAATAAAAGACATTATTGCGAGAGCCAAGGAAGCAAATAAGAAAAATACAATACTTCGCTTTATGGCATGTGATCGAATATCATAAGAGCTTGAATTTTCTTTCTTTCTTATAAATGAGTTGACTTGGTTAAAACCATAGATAAAAAGAAAACATGGAAATACCATTAAACCTGTGAACCAAATAAAAACTACAGCAAAACTTCCTAACGTGTCGTAGTTCCTAGATAGAGTCTCGTTCCACCAACCAACTGAATGTGAGAAAAGCATTGGGAAAACTGCCATTCCTTTCAAAATATCAACAGAAAGAAGGTAGAAACGCTCTTGTCGAGGAATTGCATTCACGTAGTCTTCAACTCAATCATAGTTAAGATCCTTTGGAAGATATGATTACAGCAAAATACGGCCAATAATCATGGTTAAATTTGTTTGAAATAATTTATGTCAGAAACGACCCGATATATTTTCCCGTTCTTTCAAGGGTTTATGAGGATTTTCTTCTCGTAATCTAAGTAATTCTTCACGATACCATTCAGCTATTCGTTTTTCTTCAGGGTAAGGTTCACGATCCTGATGTTCTAGATATTTTCAGAGTCATGAAAGGACATATTTTTCTGTTATCTTTTGTCGTGTTTTGAATGATTCATTAAGATGGGCTAACTTAATCTGATCCTCAGCTTCTTGCCACCATCGGGCTAGAATTTCAGGACTGGGGAATCCTTGGCGTATCGTTTTCTTTTTTTCTAAGAATTTCTCTTTATTTCTCAAAGAGGTACGTGATTGGGCTTCTCTGATCTCTTTTTCAACTTTTATCCAGAGTTGAGTTAATGAGTTAGTATTTAGTTTTATTCTATTTTTCTTTTGATTAGATTGATTCGTAGGATCTGATTCCGATTTTTCTGTATCACGATTTGTCATGGGTATCTCATCAGAAGCAAAAAAAACCAAGAAATTTGGAATTATTCATTCCTCAATATCTTCAAAGGAGATTAACACAAAGGGATCCTGATTTCTAAATAGGGTATGGTCAATTAACTTTTTTACATATCATAAAGTTATTTTTCAATACTTGGTGTCCTGAACAAATGTTGGAAAAAGTGTTTGAAGAAATACGTGAAAGACTCCTATCATTACCCCCAACTATTGTATATGTCTGGATAGTAATCAATGTAATCGCCTCATTAAATACAGTATATCTCTATAGTTGGCAATACCCCTATTATCCCATTTATTTATGGATTTTTATTCCTGATTGTGCAACATTTGGAATTCTCTTTGGAGTTTTTCTGTTTATGTCCCTTATTATACGACGTAACAATCAAGTGATAAATGCAGTAACATTTATAGGAGTTATAAAAGTATTTATTGCCTCATTTATGATTTTTCTGTTGAATCCTTTCTATTTTGATGTTTTTTCTATTGTAGGCCATTTAGTTTTGCTAATCGAAGCATTTCTTCTACTCCCTTTCATGTTTCCCTCATTAATTGATTTACTAATTACAACAATCATTCAAGG
>JBHLPQ010000051.1:14911-20447 GCA_048939265.1 Promethearchaeota archaeon | reverse complement strand
TCAGTTTATATAGTTGAAAGCGATGAATTCGATGATCCATTAAACAGAGCACCAAGAGCTCAACCAACTAAACCAGCGTTAACACTCGATTTCTAGAAGCACAAAAGAGTCATGATCGAAGGTTCCTCAGTGAATCCTAACTTTCAACAATAAAAATTCAATTCTATTAGCTTTGTGCTGGTTATTTTACCAGATTATTGCATTTGATGAAAAGTATTGATTCGGTTGAGTCTAGCGCTTGAAAGTCAGTCAATATATTATCATTTAGAAATAAGCTCAAATAAGTTAAGAAAAGCTTTGCATTGAAGGAAAAGTGTAAAGTAAGGAGAAATTAACCATGAATTTTCCAACTTATCCAATGCAAAATGTTGGCAATCCTAATCAGATGCCACTTCTAACAGGTACAACAGGTCTCGCTCTAAAATTTGCAGACGGTATGATTATCGTTGCAGATCGACGAGCATCAGCGGGAACCTTCGTTGCCAGCAAACATGCAAAGAAAGTACATAAATTAAACGATTATACCGGTATGGGAATTGCTGGCTTAGTTTCAGACGCTCAAACGCTTATTGATGTAATGAAGAGTGAATTACGACTCTATGAATTAGAAAATGGCTTCCACCCCAGTATTAAGGTTGCTTCAAGCCTTTTAGCTACTATTATTCATGGCGGATTCCGTCGTTATCAGCCCTGGTGGGTTCAACTTTTAGTCGGAGGAGTAGATCGACGTGGGGCTCACGTGTATGTTCTTGATCCAAGCGGGTCTCTTTCAGAAGAAGATTACATTGCAATTGGATCTGGAACTCTTCTTGCTATGGGTGTTCTTGAATCATCATGGAAACCTGATTTAACAAAGGCTAAGGCAAAAGAACTCGCAATCACTGCGTTAAAGACAGCAATTGGTAGAGATGTAGCAACAGGAAACGGAATTGATGGATTGATTTTCAGCACGAAAGAAGAAGTCGCTGAAGAAATCCACATTGATTTGTGAGGTGAATCAAGTGTACGATTCTCGTGTTCCTTATGATAAAAGTGCAGCTATTTGGTCCCCAGATGGAGAGTTAGTTCAACTCTCTTATGCTCGCAAGGCATCAGAAAGAGGGGCTGCTGCTATCGGTATGATTCTTGACAATAAGACAATTTTGCTTGCTGGTGAGACATTATTTGACCCTCTCGTTGTTCGACCAGATAAAATACAGGAAATTGACCAAAACCTTTATGCAGTAGCTTCTGGATTGTCTACTGATTCAAATCTTCTCATTGGGCAATCACGACTTGTAGCTCAACAACATCGGTTAATTTATGGCGAAAAAATTTCTGTACGCGCGTTAGCCTCGAGGTTAGGTGATCTGATGGCCCGACACACAATTCAAGGTGGACTAAGACCGTTCGGAACTGCATTGATCCTCGCTGGATTTAGCCCCGTGGATAAGCAAGCACAATTATTCTTTGTTGATAATGGGGGATCTTTTTTCGCCGTAAATGCATATGCAGCTGGTAGTGGTAATGAACGGGTGATTGATGCTCTAAGAAAACAATATAAGACAGGTTTAGCAGTAGAGGACGCTAAAAAACTCGTTTTAGAGATATTAACCTCCGCATTAGGGAAGAAGGAACCTCTGACAGAGAAGGAAGTCGAGATTTATATCTTAACTGCAGACTAATTCTTCTTCTTCTTCCTTTTTTTCTCGAAAGAGAAAAATGACTTAAGAATAGGATTAAATAGCTTCATCCCAATAGTTATTTTGATAACTTGTTGGTGTTATATGGGAACTCGTCCTTTACGAATTTTAATACTCGCTGATCTTCATAGTAACCTCCCTGCTTACTATGCAGTTCACGATAAGATCAATGAACTCTATGGGAAGAATATTGACTATGTTATTTGTCTGGGGGACATTGTAGGATATGGCCCATACCCCAATGAGATGTGTAAAATTGCAGAGGAATTTGCACTTACAGTCATTGGTAATCACGATGTTGCATGTGCAACAGGAAATGCAGACGGATTTAAGAAATGGGCGGGTGAAGCAGTTCATTGGACATTTGATCAGCTATCGACCTATAATAAGACATTTCTATCTATTCTAGCAAAAAATGAGTATCTGGAAGTTGCAGAACGTGGTGTCAAGCTATACTTCACTCATGCTTCCCCTCAAGACTATTTAGCAGATTATATATATCCAGAAGACTCAAGAGAGCGGAAGGATGAGTTATTGGATATGATCGGGGATAATCATGTTCTTGTGGTCGGTCATACTCATATTCCTTTTATTTATCAAAGTAAAACAAGCGGAAAAGTCATTTTTAATCCTGGTTCTGTTGGACAACCTCGAGATAATGACCCACGAGCCTCTGTGGGAATTATAGAAATTGATCCTAATTCAGCGATGCGTCTTGACTGGATTCGTGTAGAATATGACATTCGGGAAGTAGCAAGAGAAATCCAACGTGTGGGGCTACCTATCCGACTTGCTGAACGATTATTTTTTGGCCAATAAACTTTGATTCAAAGGTAATCTTCTTCATCAATTGTTGGTTTAATCATTTCCAGTCTAATAGATTTTCCAATGCTGAGTTGATCAAAGAATTTTAATTCACTATAATCAATCGCTCCCACAATATTCACTGGATAGTTAATCTTTTTATCTTTAAGAAAAATGATTAGAGTCTGACTCTGAGGCCAATAGGCTACCTCACCCCGCTGAACTTCCTTCTTTGGTGTTTCAGGAACTGCTCGCCCAATCTTGAAAGGTATGCTTATTTCTCCATTACGAACCACAACACGAGATTGGATTGGTTTTCGTAACCGATAACGAATCAATGCTACAGTCTGTGGAGATAACTGTCGTATAAATGTTGCGTGGCCAACGATTGGATGTCCGATGATTGAAAATTCAACACTAAATTGATTAAAAGACATAATGATAATTTCCCTTATTTAAATCCGACTTCACAGTTTTTTTTTGAAATTACCTTTTAATGAACCGTACAGAGGTAGGTGATATATAGTTCCACTACCAATAACTTAAATAAGATTTTCTATCATTTCTACTCAGAAAGAAATCTAATAAAGGTATAGAAAAGATGATAAACATGAATATAGGAAGTTTTTTTGCAGGTTTTATTATTCCAGGCGTAGATCCTGTTATTGAGATCTTAGCGTTCTTTGGAGTCATTTTGATTCTTATCTACGTTCTCAGTGGGATACGGATAATCCGCGAATGGGAGAGGGCCCCTGTTTTGCGACTCGGCCGCTATCTAGGACTTAAAGGTCCAGGTGTGATTTGGATACTACCAGGTATTGATAGAATCCCTTCGATCATCTCTACACGAATCCAGACTTATTCCTTTCGTTCTGAACAAAGCTTAACCAGAGACAATGTTCCAGTATCAATCGATGCTGTTCTTTTCTTCAGAGTGATCGATGTGGAAAAAACTATCCTTGAAGTAGAACAATACCAATCTGCAACCCAATGGGTAGCTCAAACAACATTACGAGAAGTAACAGGCCAAGTGGAGTTAGATGAGTTACTTGCAGAACGAGAAAAGATTGCTCATCATATGCAAGAACTTGTGGATGAAAAAACAGAAAATTGGGGGATAAAAATAATGTCAGTGGAAATTCGTGATGTAGTGGTTCCAGGGAGCTTACAAGAGGCAATTTCTCGCCAAGCAGAAGCTGAACGAGAGCGAAGGGCGCGTATCACTCTCTCACAGGCAGAGAAAGAAGCTGCCAAAGGAATGATAGAAGCAGCAAACCAATACATAGATAATCCTGTTGCTATGGAGCTCCGATGGATTAACCTCCTCTTTGAGGCTGCCACAGAAGGAGGAGCAACAATTATGTTGATTCCAGCGAATATTCCAATCGTAGGTTTCTCCACTGATGGTAAAGGAGACTCTGGTGGTGGACTTCCTCCTGTAGGAGCATATGGAATAAAACCTCTACCAATTGAGAAGAAGAAAAAAGGAGCGAGTGAATAGTCAATTCTTTTTACTTTTTCCTCTCTTTTTTATGATCCTCTTACCCTCAACTCAAGGTGGATCAGATATACTAACTCTCAAGACATATTCTTATTTTTCAACAATTTTTTCATTATTAGCTAAGAGGAGTTTTCTTAGAAGTACACAAGATTAAAATAATGTGAAATGGATTCCATGAAAGGCGTAGAGAAGATTAGAGCTGTAACATATGAGTATAAAGGGCATGCTTCGGAAGGTACCTCAACCCTTACAAGCTCTCATTCTAATAAGTCGGCCTTTGAATTCTTTCTTATCAGGTTTTGCTGTAGTGATCGGTGCGATTGCAGCAATTAGTGAAACCCAACTGCCATTAAGCCAAAGTCAACTTGTAGGAATTGTACTTGGATATTTTGCGACCTCAATAATTGCTGTTGGAGGATATGCAATAAATGATGTTTTTGACATTGAGATCGATAAGATTAATGCTCCACATCGTCCTCTTCCCTCCGGATTAATGACAATAAATCAAGCAAAGAGATTTTCAATCCTTCTTTTCATAATTGGTGTATTCACTCCTCTTCTTAATTTCTGGGAGGTTTTCCTGATTAATTTAATAGCTTCCCTTATTGCTCTTCTCGGAGGTGTCTTACTATATCTTTATGCTATTTACTTCAAACGATCTGGATTCACAGGAAATGTGATGATTGGTGTTCTTACTGCTATTCCATTTATTTATGGCGGATTTCTAACGAGAAGTTTTCAAACAATGATATTTCCAGTCGTATTTTCCTTTTTGATAATTGTCGGTCGAGAAGTGATAAAAGATATTGAAGACGTACATGGTGATCAAATAAAAGATGTCCAATCAGTAGCTCTTAAATACGGAGTTAAGCCAGCGCGAAATCTAGGATTCTTAATCCTATTACTCTTAATAATCATCAATCCATTACCAATTATTTTGGGTTATTACATAAATCCAATATTCATTTTAATGATTTTTATCATTGATATTATTATTATCTATTGTGGTTATTTATGTTTCAATCGATCCGAGGAGGAAATAATAAAAAATTCCACCCCCTCTAAGAAGATGTTAAAAGGCTGTATTACATTGGGTATTTTTGGTTTTCTTATTGAGGGGATAATGAAATTACTTACTTTTTATTTATAGATCGAAATTATATTGATATGGAGAGGAAGCGATTTTTCTAATAATGCCTTTTTTATTTTACCACCACATAGAATATGGGAGAAGACGAATTTTGTTAGATAGCAATCTTTTGATATCCTGTATTATCTAAAATCTCTACTACAGTAGAAACATCTACAAATAGAAATGCTTTACATAAGATTTTAATTTCTTTTCTTTTAAGAGGAAATTAAAGAAATGGAAATCATTTTCACCGTAATGACCTTCTTTCACAAAAAGAATAAAAGATCGGTATAAGAAAACTTAAAATAGTCAAAATTCCCTTTCAACATCTCTTATCATTAAGAGATGCTTACTAACATACTGAATGTCTTGGTGAAAGCTTTAATGAGTGTATCTGACAAAAAAGTGCGGAAGAAA
>JBHLPQ010000051.1:0-14901 GCA_048939265.1 Promethearchaeota archaeon | reverse complement strand
GTGGGGTAAAATCTTTGAGTATTCTAGTTATGAAAGAAACCTTGTAGTTGGCGATGATTACACAGCTTTACTTAAGGAATTGGAAGAGGAGTATTCTAAAAGAAAATCAGTTGTCATTACCGCACAAGAGATAGCAGCAAAACGAGATATACGTGTATCTGTAGCGAAGCAGCTGCTAGATGATTTAGAGGAAAAGGATATCTTGAAACCAACTATCTCTAACAAGCGACTAAAGGTATACACCAAGGCTTGATTTTTTAACTCTAACTTTTGATAGGGGTGTTTAGGAAGGATTTTTTGGTTGGTTTATGGTGAACCAAATTGAATTTTCTTAATAATATTACACAAATGAAAAGGCTCCTTAGGCAAGGGTGGGTACGAGCAGGGGTGCCTTTAAGTTCTATCGAATCCCTTGCAGATCATTCTTGGTCTGTTGCTGCTCTAACATATTATTTTTGTATACTAGAAAATGATCTTCGCGAATCCAAGGCACAAAAGCTAGATATCCAGAAAGCAGTTTTAATTGCTTTATTTCATGACTTTCCTGAAACAGAATATTTTGACATAGATAAAAGCGCACGATTCATTTCTCCTAATACACTACTTAAATTTCAGCAAAAGCTTGAAGAAGGAGCAATTAAGCATATAATGTCAAAGATTCCAAGACAAGTGGGAGATTCTCTTTCTCCCCTCCTCAAAGATCATGAGAGTGAAGAATATCATATTTCACGAGTAGTAGATCTCATTGACCTACTCCATCAAACAAATGTTTATTGGAAAAAAAAATGGTTAGATAAGGATCAGTATGATAAATTTAACTCACATGCTTTGCAGCAGCTAAAACAATATGAAAAGCAATTTCATTTTCTTAAACAATACCTAATGGAGATTATAGCTTAATAATCTGGTTTAAGATTCCTTTAAACCAGCGAATTCTATAACTTTCTCAATGAATTCGATACTTCTCTGCATGAAGTTTTGTGAGTTGGGTAATTTTATCCCGAGTTTAAAGGCATGAGCTTGTTGCAGAAATGGATAAAACTCAGCAAAGTCAGAATCTTCTCCCCAAACTTCACGGAATTCTTCATGGATATCTGGTTTGACTAAATCCATTGTCACCGCTTTGACTCCAACTTTGTAACAGCAGAGGGCAAAGGCAAGATCAATAATTGAACCAGCGATAACGTATTCTAGCTCGGTTTCGGGGAGTTTTTCTTCTTTCGCAGTATTAATATCATCATCAAATTGTATAATTGCCTCACTCATTAATAATTTGGCTGCTTGTTGAATTTTTTCATCATTGAACTCTATAGAGGCAAATACATTTTGGCCAAGCTTTACTTCTCCATCTTTTGCATAAAGAGCATGGATATAACTGAAATCGGCTCCAAATTTGTCTAATTGACTAAGATCTTCTTCTTTCAAAATCATTAGATCGAAGATATGAGCAACCTCTGGTGTTACAATTTTTTCTGCAATTTGACCTATTTTTTCAATAGTCTCCTCAGTCTCGGTTTGAGAAGAATCAGAACTCAGAACAATAACGAAATTGATGTCACTTTCCCCAACTACGTGTAAGCGTTTTGCATAGGAGCCATAAATGATTAAAGCTTTGATCTGAGTATTTAATTTATCATCCTTAGAGAACTTCTGAACGACCAGGTTTTCAAGCATCTCGTATTCTGTGGATTCCTCAGATTCAATTTCCTCAGAAATCATTTCTAGGTCATTCTCATCCATCTCGTTTACTTTTGCAATCTCCTCTTTCACCATGGCAACTGAAGATCGAACTTGAGCTTTCAATTGTGGATTCTCTGCTATTACTAATTTCAAAACCGTTGTGAGATTTGCTTCCCCCTGTTCTAACCTTGATTGCATCGCGTATTGCTGGATAAGTTCACGAAATTCCGTTTCTTCCATAAATAAGATCCCACATGAGGTTTTGATTATAAAAATTAAAAATTTAGAGAGTACTTTGATAATGATTATTTAGGAACCAAGATAAAATACAATTTTTGAGTCTTTATCCCATGAGATCTGATTGTTTCGTCAAGTTGATGAGGGCTTGAATTTCATCTTTAATTATTTTGATCTCTTGAGGTTCGAGCGATAGGGATTCAGAAGAACAGAAAAGGATTTTCCCTATGATATCTCCAAGAATTTGCATCTGTCTCTCTCGAAATCCTAAACGGGTCAGTTCTGCCGTTCCAAAACGCATACCTGCGTCTGTAATTATTCGATATTTCATTAAGAGGTCTCGTAGTTTAGCTCCTTCATGAAAGTCTCTGACTTTCATTAGTACTTGATGAGATTCTGTAAATCCTTTTTCTTTTCCATAAAGGAGAATATTTTGGTTATCCATACTTTGTGCTAAAATCTTAGAATTTTTAACTACTTGTTCTGCATAATCCTTACCAAACTCCTTGAATTCTTCAAATGAGACCCCTAAGGCAGCAATTCGAGAGTTATGAATGTTATCAACTAGTACAATCCCTTTAAGAGGTTCAATTCCGATGACATCCTCAAAATCTTCATAGAAAGTATTAGACAGTATAACTCCTCCTTGAGGACCTGGGAACGACTTATGGGTTGATCCCAGAAGTACATCAACCCCTTCGGCAAGAGGATCTTGAAATTGTCCACCAGCAATTAATCCTAACACATGTGAACCATCATAAGCAACAATTCCTCCATATTCATGCACTATATTAACAATTGGCGCAATTGGATGAGGAAACAGAAATAGTGATGATCCAAGAAACACTAACTTAGGTTTTTCTTGCGAAATTATTTCTAATGTTCGATCCAAGTCAATATTGAACTCATCATGACTAAAAGGTATGTTCACACGAATTCTATCAAAATATTCTATATTTATTGGATAACCACCTGCAGGTGAAAGAGGTAGGATTGCAATCTTGTCTTTTGGTTTAGTAAAAGCTAGAATAACTGCTACAACAGCCATATTTCCAGATAAAGGAGAGATAAATGCCGTCTCACTATGAAAGATTTCTCTTGCCAAGGCTTGAGTATGATTGTAGATTTGTTTGAAGATTTGTGTTCCTCCGTAAAAATCCGCATGGTATCTGGAATGTTGTATAGCTAAAGCCTGTTTTACTGAACGTGACAACACATTTTCAGAGACAATCATATTGAGATTCTCTGTTCGAAACAATTCATTTTGATTGATTAAATCTAGAATCTTCATTGGAATAACTCCAAAAATCTATCATAAAATTAGAGATTCTTATTGAACTAGTAAAAAAAAATATTGTTAAACAAAACTGATACTGCACTAAATAGAATGAATAACTAGGGATTTAGTTATTCTAAACCAAATTTAGCCGGAAATTACACATGATTGACTCTCATGCTCACCTTTTGCCAGATTTTGTGAAAAATATCGAAGGAATTATTGAAAAAGCTCATCGGTTCGGGGTTGAGGCAATAATCAATTCAGCGATTGAACCCCACCATTATGAGTTCGCTTCAGTATTAGAAAAGAAACATCATCGCTTTGTATACACTACACTGGGTTTTTCAGCCTCACATATACAAAGAATAGATTTTGATTTATCTTATAAGAAAATAGAAGAATATCCATCATTAGTTGCAATTGGAGAGGTTGGCTTAGACTATCATTGGATTAAGGACTCTTATTGGCGAAAGAAAGAGCAGAAAGTATTTTTAGAATTCATTAAATTAGCTAATGATCGTGAAAAACCATTAGTAGTCCATTCACGAAAAGCTGAAAAGGAATGCTTAGATATTCTTGAGAAAAATGCTGAAATTCCAGTTCTCATGCATTGTTTTGCAGGACCTTTGGAAGAAGCAAAAAGAATAATAGATCTCGAGTGGTTCATTTCGATTCCTACAGCAGTACGAAATCGTAAAAAACATCGTAAGATTGCTAGAAACATACCTTTAGAGAATATTGTGGTTGAAACTGACACACCATTTCTTAGCCCTTGGCCAGGTAAACAAAACGAACCCGCAAACATAAAATATGCAATTGAAGATATCGCAATATTGAAGGAGACTACTTTCAAAGAAGTTGATGATGTTACAACCCGAAACGCAAGAGAATTTTATGAAATCGGATGAAAGAAGGTAATTTAAGTGGATAATAAAGAAACAGAGCTTTTATCTTATCGAAAACAAACTATTGATGAAATGCAAGGAATAGAGTTTGATATTCTTGTGATTGGGGGTGGAATCACTGGAGCTGGAATTACACGTGATGCAATCTTACGGGGTTATTCAGTTGCCTTAATAGAAAAGAGTGATTTCGGTTATGGAACAAGTAGTGGCTCTTCAAAGATACTTCACGCAGGTATTCGTTATCTTGCTCAGAAAGAGTATCGTCTTGTCCGAGAAGGGTCACTGGAGCGGAAAAAACTAATAGAAATGGCTCCTCACCTCTCAAGACCCATCCAATTTATCTTACCTGCATATTCAGATATGGTTTTTACTAAATCTAAACTTAGAAAGGGAGTCTGGTTATATGACTTATTGGCGAATGCTAGAAATTTCACGTTTCATAAGATTTTAAATGCTGAAAAAGCACGATCACTCCTTCCCTCATCACTAAGAGAAGAGAATTTTCAAGGAGCAGTTGTATATGGGGATGGATTAACGGATGATGCGAGATTAACGTTAGATGTTATCCTCTCTGCTGAAGAGCATGGAGCTCATGTTCTAAACTACTGTGAAGCTGTTTCATTAAGCGAAAACTCAGAGGGAACAGTTAAAACGGTAAAGGTCCAAAATAAAGTTAATAATAAGGAATTTGAAATAAAAACAAGAGTGATTGCTTTAGCATGCGGTCATTGGACTGATCAGGCGGTACAAATTTTTGATCCCTCGGCCCCAAAAAGGGTTCGTCCAACAAAAGGTATTCACATTATAACACGGAGAATCTATGATAAGGATTATGTCTTAGGTCTCCCCATCACTGATGGTAGAATTTTTTTCATTTGTCCCTTCGGTAATTACAACTTAATTGGAACAACTGATACAGATTATACAGATGATTATGATTATGTCCCAGTCCTTGAAGAAGACATTGAATACTTAATAGAAGCTACAAATTTCCTCTTTCCAGGCATTTTAAAGAAGGATGACATTGTTAGTGCTTATTCAGGAATACGGCCTTTAATTGTATCTCCAAATGCGAAATCTGAATCTGATGTTTCACGAAAGTATGAGATTTTCGAAATCAAGCCAAATATTTATGCTATTACAGGTGGTAAATATACTACCTTTCGTTCAATGGCTAAAGAACTAGTTGATCAACTGGTTGAAATTTTGGGAAAGAAAGGTAAATGTCAAACAGATAAGATCCCGTTATATGGTTGGGTCTCCATAAAACGTAAACATTGGGAGAATTGGGCAACAATTTCGATGGAAAACCTAGCTATTAGATATAATCTTCAAATTGATATAGCTCAACATTTACTTCGATATGGGAAGAACTATCTGCAAATATGTGAAATAATGGATCTAAATCCCTCATTACGAGAAAGGATCTCAGAGAATCGCCCATATATACTTGCTGAAATAGACCACCAAGTAAAAAATGAAAAAGCAGTAACCTTAAATGATATTATGTTTAGACGAACCCAACTCCAGCTTTCTGATGAACAAGGCATGGATTGTGTGGTAGTTGTTGCCAATCGTTTAGCTGAAATTCTAGGATGGTCATCTGAAAGAAGAGATAATGAAATATCGAAGTATAAGGATTCATTGGTCTGGAAACATTGAATAGAGTTGGTAATGAACATTGTATAAGGAATTTATTTTTAATTTGTGATGTACATGAAACCTATGAAATTAGCTACAAAATGGGGAGATAGAGAATCTCCTTATATTAAAGTAACAGATAACCTGAAGAAATTTGTTTTTGAATATCTTGGAATGGATCCAAAAACAAAAGAAAAGAGCTATAAAAAGAAAAGGGCTCTTGATGACATTCTAAGAGAATCAACTGTACCTACAGAATTTAAATCAGAATTAATCAAGTTAATAGGTCAAGAAAAGATATCTGATGACCCTTGGGAACGAATCACAAGTTCTTTAGGACAAAGTTATCTTGAAATACTTCGATCTCGTTTTTTAGACGTGCATTCAATTGTAGGATTGGTTATTTTCCCTCATTCACATGATGATATTGTTAGTACTATCCAACTAGCCAATAAATATTCCATTCCAGTTTCTACTGTGGCAGGTGCTTCGACAGTTACTCTCGGAATTGAGTCAAGCCCTGGTATGATTGCTGTAAATTTAAAACGTATGAATGAGCTTCTTGAAGTGAATAATGATTCATTATACATTACCGCCCAAAGTGGTATTTCAGGGCCTAAATTGGAGTCTTCACTAAATCAGAAAGGTTTAACACTTGGACATTTTCCCCAATCATTTGAATATAGTTGTTTGGGGGGATGGGTAGCAACACGAGGTGCAGGACAGAATTCAACATTATACGGGAAAATTGAAGATATGGTAATGGGAATGAAATTTGTCACTGGATCAGGGGAGACGCTAATTACTCGTGTTGCGCCTGCAAGGGCGACAGGTCCTGATATTAACCAAATCTTAACAGGATCTGAAGGTTCTTATGGTATTATCTCGGAAGTAACATTACGAGTTTGGAAAATCCCCCAACAAACACGTTTGGCGGCATTTTTCTTTAAGAATTTCGAGGAGGGACTTTATGCATATAAAGAGATCCTTCAAAATGGATTTCGCCCGGCAGTAATGCGAATTTCAGATAGTGAAGAAACACATCACAATATTGTTGCTCAAACATTGATGAGGGATCCTCCAAAGATGCCATTTTTTTATCGTAATTTCTTAAGATACTTAGAAAAACGAGGGCACCTAGTTGGTTCAAGATGTATGGGGGTCATGTCATTTGAAGGAGATAAAGATCTTGTTTCTTTAACTTTAAAAAAAGCGAAATCCTTAGCGAAAAAACACGGTGGATATTATATAGGATCTAGACCTGCAAAAAGCTGGCATAAAAGACGGTATGAACTTCCTTTTATCCGTGATCCACTTATTGATTATGGAATCTTAATCGATACATTTGAAACCAGTACTACATGGGATAAAATTTTGGATCTGTATACAGCAGTACGCAACGTATTGAAACCTGAATGTCCAATTCTTTGGACACACGGTAGCCATTTCTACCAAAGCGGTGCAAATCTTTATTTCACTCTTGTATCTCCCCAAGAGACGAACAATGAATACGAACAATTTAATAGAATCAAAGGGAAGATTCTGGACACTTTTCAGGAGCATGGAGGAACCCTTAGCCATCATCACGGCATAGGCAGATCGTTTACTAATTGGTTATCTCATGAAATTGGACTTGTGGGCGTAGAAATTCTTAAAAACACTAAAAATTGCTTAGATCCAAATGGGATCATGAATCCAGGCGTTTTTGGATTCTAAGTTCTATAATTTTCCTTTTCTGCAAAACTTATCAAAACCCATAAAGCTCCCCTGGCTGTCAAAGGACGCCCATTTAATGCCTCTTTATTTAATTCTCTTACTACCTGATTATGGGTTTCTATTTCATGGAGATAGCGTGTTCCTAAATTTTGAATAAATCGATGAGATAACACATTTCCTTTCCCAATGCCTGGACATGTATTTTGAGAGTTTTTCACCCATGTACAAATGATTTTTTGTCCTTGTTTAATATATGCAAGGGGATAGCTCTGACAAGACATCGGTCGTTTTGGATAAATTTGGCAATCTGGGTGAGCGTAAAAAGTGCAAATCTCATTTAATTTCCGCAATCCAGGTATGATATCACCCTCACTCGTTTGAATAGGCTTTAATACCATTTTTTCCTGCAGAACTTGATCTGGTTGAGTTAATTTGTAGAAGGAGATTCTCTGCAGGAGTCGTCGAAAATCCTTCTGAAGCAAAACAAATATTCGAAAGAGGTCTTGATATGTTAAGGTAACAATAATATTAGAATCCGAACAGCAGTGACCACTTTGTTGACATTCAAAACGCCTTTCTCCTAAAAAACTTAGATCCATTTATCATCACAGGTAGGAACCACATAATCACAGGTTTTACAGATAACTCGATAGGATCGTTTCTCTGTTAATGGTTCAAGATAGGTTTCTAGCGTAAATGGTTGATTGCACCGTCCACAGCGCTCTTTTGTTTCTCTTACTTGAACTAATACACCTGGTGGAAGCTCTGTTGTCATTTAAAATGTCCACGTCCTACTGTTCTGTCAGGAAATATTTTGATTCCATCTGTTGTTATCCGAAATTCCTTCCAAGAAAATTCATGAGCAAATCCACGCATTTTTTGTACAAGGACCGCACGACGAAACTCCCCTGTTGAGAGTTCATCATAACTTAAGCGAATCAATCCTTGAGATGAATACTCTTCAACACCTAAGGCTGAAGTTTCGGTGGTCAAGAGTGTGGTACATCCTTGTTCGCCTAAAATTGCCCCTAAAGTAAGAATTTCTTTTCGGACTTGAGCAGGATCTTTGATAATTGTTGAAAGCGTAGATAAAGAATCAATACACACACGTGTTGCACCTGTGTCTTCAAGGATTTCAGTAAGCACTAGAAGCAAACTATCTACATTGGCTTTGATCGTATATTTCTCATCTGTAGTTAAGCCCACTCGTGCTGAGAAACCATCAACCAAAGTGATAAGGGGAGGTTTAAACTCCTCTTCAAGTTGCTGAACATTCCATCCAAAAGAGAACATATCAGCGCGGATATGCCGAGGTAGATCGTCAAAACTAATGAAAACGCCAGGTTCTGCAGATAGAAGTGCTCCATTAATTAGGAACTGCAAACAAAAAACTGTCTTCCCCGATCCAGGGGGGCCTGTGACTAGGATTTGACGTCCTTTTGGAAATTCACTTGGTTCGAAAAGTGCATCCAATCCTGGAATCCCGGATTTGATTGTTGCCATAGTCCTTCAAATCCGAACTAGTTCGAGCTACTCCCTTTTGATCACTAGAAAAGTATCAAGGGAAAATGTTCAGTCAGTCTTCGTACGACATTTCTCGTAGTTTTTGAATTTTCATAAGATGGGTTATGTATCCAGCAATCTTGTTTCTAAACCGTTTTGAATGTACTACCGCGACTTTTGATACTATATCCTTGTTGTGTTCAAACGAATCAGGTGATAAATGATCTCCATATTCTTTGATAATCTGACGAGAGATAATTTTGACTGCAGATGTCCTAACTTTACCCATATTACTCAATATCCTTTGTAATATTAATTCTAGAAGATGTACAAGGCGAATAACTCTTGAGATGAGGTTCATTCTTTGATTTTTAATACTTTGTCAGAAGTCTCCTTCTACTTTCATATTGCCTAAGAAGAAGTTTCAGGATCAAGAATTAAAGTATATTCTTCAGAAATCTCATTATTTTGGATAGAGAGAATGACTTCTGTTTTCGTTTTTGGTTTTTGGATTACCCAATTGATGATTAATTCATTATCAGCTAATTCGGCGATTTTCAACTTGGGATCTTGAGGAGGATCAAAAATGAGTGGTGGTTTACCAGAAATCTGGATTAATAAGTTCTTCAAAGGTGGAAGATCAAGAGGTTGTATAAGATTCCAGGAAATAATGAATCTCTCATCAAAGAAATTATTCACTTCTGGTAAAGGAAAATTAGACATTCTATACTACCTAGTCTTTAATTCTGGAAAATAGAGTAGTTCTTTATTCTGATCAAATATACATATTTGATTAGAACATAACAATTTAATCATCATATCTATCTTTGATTTTTCCCACGATACCAAATTTTGGATAGAAGATAATGAAATTTCTCCATACTCATTGATACCCCTTGAGATTAGCATTAGGAATTCCTGAGCATCAGATGACATTGAAAGAGGTTCAAATAAGAATCCATCTGGAGTTTTTTGAATAATTTTGTTTCTCTCCAATATTTTTAGTGCTTTTTCGATATCTTGAATATCACATTGCCACCATGGACGATGTTCGTGGAAGCGTACCGCGAGTTGGCTTAATTTTATTGGTTGGAGATAGACACGTTGATAAGCAATTCCAAAAGCAATCAATTCCGATGAAAGACGATGGAAAAAATCTTCTCTCCCAAAAAATGTAGGCCGTTTGAAGAGGGAGGAAGGCAAAACTGAAACAGGAAGTTTCAATTCTCTCTTTAAACTGAGAAGATATGTTGCTAGGTCTTTAGGAAGATGAGTTGGGGAGGAAATTGATTTAATTCCTTTTTCTAACCGTAACTGAACCTCGTTTGTGGTTTCATCTTCTAATTGTTTCAGTTTCTTTCCAAGAGCTTTGTATCGTGCTTCATGATTATTTTCTTTTGAAATAATGTAAGCCTCCATATAAGCACAGAATTACTAGAGATAAAAAGGTTTTATCTTTAGGAAGTCAATGTGGGTTCAATCCCCATTGTTTTCACTTTAGTTTTTTTTCTTTATAAAAGATCATTCCTACTCGATAGTAGCTGGAAGATTCTGTGAAATCAAACTAATTTGTAAGAATCCCGCCATGCTTTCGTCCTGCTTCTTTCAAAAGATATGGAAGAGGGATATCCTGGAATCGCCCATCAGGTAGAGTTCTTCTAACTAAGATAGGAAGAAGGCCTTGTCTTATTTCACGTTCTGAGATTAAAAGTGGATCACCTTGCTCCTCCTCTTCTTGAGATTCCTGTTCTAAAACTAACACTGGAGCTCCCATGGAAATTTGAAGCGCCCGAGCCCCTAAGATGCGTGCATATTCGAATCTAGTGAGCATTTTTGGCCCAATGAGAATTTTTTGATCCGTATTTTTGCTTGACAAAAAGTAACCAGTCCAATCACTCAAATAGAAAAAGGAAGTGTGCAGAAAATGCTCTACTGAACAGGATGGGAAGGTTTTGATTGAGATATATGAGTTTTTTCGCCTCAAGGTCAAAAGGGAAATAGCAAAAAGAACGAGATTAGAAAATCGATTCCAGAATAATAGAGCAAGTCAATAAATATTTCTTGAAAAAAAGAAGAAAGAAAAAGGAAGGAGGGAGGTCAAGAATGGTTCATTTTCCATAAATCGAAGCTTCGTTTTTAATCGAAATCTTCGCCACCCATATCACCGCCAGGTCCGCCTGGGGGCCCACCTGGTCCTTCTGATGCTTTTGATGCAATGATATCATCTATGCGAAGAATCATTTGTGCATTCTCACTCGCAGCCGTGATTGCATGAGTCTTTACACGAAGGGGTTCGATCACTTTATCCATGTTTCTAACTTTTCCTTCGAAGACATCAATACCTGCTTTTGTGTTACCGCTTTCATGTTCAGAACGAAGAGCAACGATAATATCGATTGGATCTAATCCAGCGTTTTCAGCTAAGGTTCGAGGAATTACCTCGAGTGCATTGGCAAAGGCTTGAACAGCTAACTGTTCACGACCTACTAGCGACTCTGAAAACTTGTGGAGTTTTCGACTAACATAAGCTTCGGGTGCACCACCACCAAAGACTATTTTCTTGTCCTCTAGTACATTACGGATCACACATATGGCATCGTGAATAGATCGTTCAGCTTCATCAACTACAAGTTCTGTTCCACCGCGAATCAAAATTGTAACCGATTTTGCTAAAGGACAATCTTCAACAAAAACCATGTCGTCGTCCCCAACTTTTGTTTCATAGATCTTGCCTGATGTTCCAAGATCACTTGCTGAAAGGTCAGGAATACTATTCACTATCTTCGCGCCAGTAGCCTTTGATAATTTCTCCATATCTGACTTTTTGACACGGCGAATAGCCATAATTTTTTGTTTAGCTAGAAGATGTTGGGCAATATCATCAATTCCTTTCTGAGCAATGACAACATTTGCACCAGATTCAACTATTTTATCTACCATCTTCTGGATCATACCAGCTTCGCGATCTAAGAATTCCTGAATCTTGGAAGGATCAGTAATGCTTAATTCGGAATCAAATTCGGTCTTCGAAACCTCAAAAGCCTCCGCAACTAGTGCAATCTTGGGATTTTTAAGTCGTTTTGGCATACCTGCATGGACAACTTCTTTGTCCAAGACAATACCCTTAACAAGGATTGTGGATTCGATATCTTCTCCTTCCTTCTTTTCAATTTTGATATCCTCAATATCAATTTTCCCTGTTCCAGGATCAACGCTTTTGACGGCATCAATAACTATTTTTGCTAATAAATCACTGGATCGAGCGACAATCTTAGATCCCATGGTAGTATTGACAAGCTGAACTAGAAGGGCTTCATCTTCAGCAGAAACATCAGTTGCGATTTCATTTAAATATTCCTCGGCTTTCTTGGTTGCTACGCGGAAACCTTCAACTAAGATTGTAGGGTGAATTTTGTCACTAGTAATTAATTCTGCAGCTTGCTGTAGTAATTCCCCAGCTAAAATTACTACTGTGGTTGTTCCATCACCTACTTCTTGGTCTTGAATCTTGGAGAGTTCTACCATCATTTTACCAATGGGGTGCGCAATATCAATTTCTTTCAGAATTGTAGCTCCATCATTGGTAATGACAACATCTCCAAAGTTATCCACTAGCATCTTATCACGACCTTTGGGGCCAAGAGCAGAACGAATTGCTTCAGAAATCACTCGAGCAGCAGCAATATTACTGGTAGTTGCATCTTTTCCTGTTGTTCGTGATGTATCTTCTTTTAATATTAATATTGGAGTACCTTGTAAAGTCATTTTGATTTCCTCCTACATCATTGGGGGCATTCCGCCCATTCCGCCCATACCGCCCATACCGCCCATACCTCCTGGGGGCATTGGTGGGCCACCTTCACCTAAGCTTTTACTGGCAATAACGTCATCAATTCTAAGAATGAGCTCTGCTGCTTCTCGTGCAGAACGGAGTGCTTGACGCTTGACACGAAGGGGTTCAATTATCCCAGCTTTAAAAGCATCTACATTTTTACCTGTGTCTACATTAATACCAATATTCTTATTTCCCTTTTCATGTGCAGCACGGAGTTCAACGAGTACATCAATTGAATCGAGACCAGCATTTTCAGCTAGTGTTCGGGGAATGATTTCAACTGCATCTGCGAAGGCATCAACGGCCATTTGTTCACGGCCCTTGATTGTTCCTGCATACTCTTTAAGTCCCTTGTGTAATTCGATCTCAGGGCTACCAGCACCCGCAACTGCCCAGCCATCTTCAAGAACATCACGTACAACACAAAGAGCATCATGTAGAGCTCTTTCAGCTTCATCAGTTACGTATTTAGTACCACCTCGAAGAACAATAGATACACTTTTGGGATTAGCACATTCTTTGATGTATATTAGCTTTTCATCACCAATTTGGACTTCTTCAACAAGTCCTGCATTGCCTAAATCAGCTGAAGATAAGTCTTTGATATTGGTCACAATTCGGGCACCAGTTGCTTTGGATAATTTTTCCATATCTGATTTCTTTACTCTACGAACTGCCAAAATTCCTTCTTTAGCTAAGAAGTGTTGGGCTAGATCATCAATACCCTTCTGACAAAGAACAACATTGGCTCCAGAGGCTTCTACTTTATCAACCATTTCCCTAATCATGTTTTGTTCTTGGTCTAGGAATGCATCCATCATCGAAGCATCAGTTATACGGATTTTAGCGTCGAATTCAGTCTTTTTGATTTCTAATGCTAAATCGATCAAAGCTATTTTTGCAGTGGTTACAGAAGAAGGCATACTACTGCTGACAACTTCTTTATCAATAACTACTCCTTGAACCAATTCCGAATTATCGAGACTTTTGCCTTGTTTTTGAATGATAGAAATCATATCAATATCTACTTTGCCCTCTTCAATAACAGCTTTAGCGGCATCAACTGCAATTTCTGCCATGAGATCTTTGGCGCCTCCTGTCGCTTTGGAATTGAGAGAGGTTCTAGCAACATTGATAAGATGAACCTTATTATCAGGATCAATCTTATTAGCAATGCTCTTTAGAATTTCTGTACATTTGTCAGAAGCTAGTTTAAATCCTTCAATTATTACTGTTGGATGAATTTTTCGATCCAATAGCTTCTCAGCACGTTTTAGTAATTCACCTGCTACAATGACTGACGTAGTTGTGCCATCACCCACTTCTTGGTCTTGAGTTTTTGCGACTTGAACCAAGAGTTTGGCTGCTGGGTGTTGAACATCAATCTCATCCAAGATTGTTGCACCATCATTAGTGATAACAACATCACCAAGTGAATCTACTAATAGCTTGTCAAGTCCTCGCGGGCCTAACGCACTGCGTACTGAGTCTGCAACAGCAATAGCGGCCTGTATGTTGTTTCGGAGAGCGTCTCGGCCGCGTGAGCGCTCTGTTCCTTCTTTAAGTACTATTACTGGTTGTCCACCTAGTTGCATGGTAGTTAACCTCGTTATGTCTTTAACATGACAAAATATGTTATATTTTCACCCAAATTCCCTCTCATGAGAATTTAGGGAGAATAAAACTCATTTAAGGCTATTTTGTTAGCTATTAAATTATTTGTTGCGTGTTACCGGACTGAAACAAAGTAATTAATTACAGAAATTATTGTAATTAATTCTTTGTATAGTATTTTGTAGAAAAATCTAAAAAAAGAGTATCTAGTTGGAAAAAAAAGGGGAAGATGAGAGTATAATTTGACACTGAAATGGAGCTTACTTGGTAGCTGCCAATTTAATGTCTGATTCTTTGACTGTTTTCCTACCAGAGTGACGAGCAATCTCAACTGCGTATTTAGCGATGTTAGTGCCGTAGTCAGTAACGATTTCGTTGAGTCTGTCAATCGCGTCAGCAGAGACACGTCGAGCTCCAGCATTTCGGATTATTTTCTCGATTCTTGCAGATGCAAAACCTGCCATTTCTTTTCACCTTTTCTCATTCTCGAT
>JBHLPQ010000201.1:0-6812 GCA_048939265.1 Promethearchaeota archaeon | reverse complement strand
ATAAATATGGTGAGTGGATTGAGTTTACTGCTGCTGACAAAGGGTGGGATGATGAAGTTATCTTACATGAATATGCACATGCTATTCATAATGCTGTGTATAACGGGAGCATCTATTTTGGAGGAGAAGAGCATCCAAATCACGAGATAGATAGTGTAACTAATAAATTTTTTGCTTTTTGTGAGGGATGGGCTGAGTTTATGTCAGCAATTGTGCCTGACGATACACCTGATAGGGTTTGGTCGAACAGAGGAATTTACAAAAACATTGAATACAATAATTGGTGGATGGGCCCAGAGTGTAATAATATAGATGGGTCTAAAGTTGAGGGTGCTGTTGCAAGTGCTCTGTATGATATGCAGGATGACAACTACGATGAAGATGATGAATATGATTTCTTTCATGAATGTAGTGCCAATTTGTATGATCTCTTCCCTGATATCTTCAGAGTATTTGATGAATACTCTTCATATTCAATAAAGGGATATGCTGAAAATTGGAAAAAAGACGATTTTTATGGTCACGATTCGGCTTCCGTGCTATACCTGAAAAATTCTATGATCGCCTTACTTAGGAACCAAGGTATTGTTGTACCTTTTCATGCGGATATTGACTTTATTTCTAATCCACCATCCTTTACGCTCTCTCAAAATTATCCCAATCCTTTTAACTCACAGACAGTTATAAACTATTTAATACCTTCTGAAGGAATGGTGAATCTGGTGATTTATAATATCTTAGGGCAGAAGGTGAAGACCTGCGTTAATCAAAATATGATCCCTGGGTATTACAAATATGTGTGGGATGCAAGAGATGATAATGGTAATGAGATAGCAAGTGGCGTATATATTTATAGGTTAAGCTTCAACGATAAGCAGGTCTCAAAACTGATGTTATTGCTTAAGTAAACTATGAAATCTTTTAAAACAGATGGAGGATGTTATAATGAAAAACAAATATGTTTTAACAATTATCGCATTATTCTTGGGGATTTTGTTGACCAGTTTGAACTCTCACGCGCAAGAGATCAAAAAAGTGATAAATTATGACTGGGATATTGCGGAAAAGGATCAACATAGCAGGATAGGATTCATTGCACAGATCACTTACGAGTCTTTGCCTGAAGTAAACGAAACCAGCCGGATATTTGTGAAGATCAGATGTATGTTCAGACATGAAAATGCACCAGGATTTATGATACGTGGGTATGAGTGGGCAGCTGATTACACTCAACTTGAGCCAGAGTGGTATCCTCCGTTAGATCCAGATTACATCTATGAGGGGAGTTTCAACTTGACACCTAGAGAAATAGGAGGTTATGCTTTTCAAATCAGAGCCTTGGGGGAACCATTTCGCGGGAGTACTGATCATCGGTTTGTTCTTTACCTTATAATTGACGAGTCCGGTAAGGCAATTCACTTTTCAGATAAACCATATTATTATTATGGACTTCCTTCACATCCACCAATTGGAGATAAGCAGGTCTTCATCAAAAGTTACCCGTTCAGTGATATCAGAGGTTCCTTTCGTATAGTCCCTCCCTTAAGTTTAAATGACACTTCAACTATTCATGTGGAACTGGAATCGGGGCGTTACTGTCCGGAAGGAATCCAGTTTTATTTTAGACTTAGCTCAAACCTGGATATGATTACTATTCCTCCGAGCTGGGTAGGAGAAGTAAATGAAGGTGATGTATATAAAGATTCATTCAAAATCGTCCCCACAACCACAGAGTTAGCTTTCCTATGGTTAGATATAGAGTGCAGTGCAGCCTCGAAAGAAACACCTGATAAGGGCAGGGTAACGATAAGCAAAACTTTTAAACTCCACTTTTCATTTGATGCATCAGGAAAACTTGATTACGTGGGAAGGGAAAACAAATACTTTCACCCTGACGGAAAGATGCCCTGGGATGTTGCAGCGAGTCGGGGTGAGGAATACAGGGAAGCAAAAGGTGCAGTTAAGAAATTTTGGTCGGAACCTGTAATAACAATAAAAAAGAAAAAATGAAGAATGTTGGTTTAAGAAAAGGAGAGCAGAGATGAAAATAAAAAGTGTCTTAATAAGATTCTTGGCATTGGTTCTAATTCTTTTTGCACCGTCTTTTATTTTTGCTAAGACTGAAAGTAGTATAAGTTTTTCTAAGTCTAAACTTTTCTTTTCTACTGAGAAAAGCTACACCAGAATACAGTTAGCAGATTCCAGGAGCCTTGCTCAAGTGGGTGCCCCGGAATTACCGCAGAAAGGTATTTCTTTGGTTCTTCCTCAGAATGTGAAAGTAGAGGGAGTAAGAATTCTGTCTTATCAGAGAGAACTTATTGAAGGAGAGTTTTATCTATACCCGACACAAGAAAAGGTACCCATAGGCTATCCTCCAGCTCCTTTTGCACAACCAGATCCCTTGATTTATGAGTCTGATTTACCCTATCCAGGCAAGATTATGGAAGTTACGGGAGATGGTTATATGGAAGGTTTTCACCTTGTACATGTTCTGGTCTATCCCATTGAATATATCCCCAAACAAAGAAAACTATATCTATATACGGACATTGAATTCGAGATCGAATATGTGGATGCAAAAAGAGACTATTTTCAGCCAACTCGCATAGGTGAGTCCTCCATCAATAAGCTTTTGTCTCTGGTTCATAATCCAGAAGATGTAAAATTGCACAAACCGAAAAGAATGTTTGCCAAACCAGGCATACTTACCAGTGACAGCATTCCTTATGTGATTATCACAACTGATTATTTGAAATCAACCTATGAATCCCTTAAACAATGGAAGACCAGAAAGGGGACAAAAACAGAGATAATAACTATCAGTGAAATTGATACTAATACTGCGTATGCGGGTGTAGACCTGGCTGAAAAAATTAAGAATTTCATAATAGATGCTAAAGCAGATTGGAAAACTGAATGGATTCTTTTTGGCGGCGATGTAGATTCTATACCAGCCAGATATACCTGGCACGGGGCAGAATTGGGGTATACTTATTTGACTGATCACTATTATTCCTGCCTGGATAATATGTGGAACTCAGATGGCGATGATAAGTGGGCTGAGCCCTTTGGAGACATAACAGACCTCGAACCTGACGGGATTTATGTCGGTCGGGTGCCGCTTAACGGGATAGATGACACGGAGAATTTCCTGGACAAGCTTCTAAGCTATGAAAGGGATAGTCCTGATACAAACTATCAGACAAGGTCACTTTTCTTAAGCTCCATACTCTTTTGGGATGATGAGGCAAAAGAATGGTGTGACACCGTAGCTACAACTATTCCTGGTAACTTCCAGATATCGGGTCCTTGTTTTGAGTATGGTAAAACAAAAGGTATAGATTCACTGAATCTGGGATTTGGAATAGTTGTTAATTGTAGCCATGCACAGCATTCTGGCAATTTTTTAGCGTGTTACGATTTTGATATTTGCTACGAAGCTATTGAAAAAACAGATATTTTTTCTCTTACTAATACTAATAGATACTCAATTATGTTCAATGCTACCTGCTTGAATAATAAGCTGGATGAGGATTGCTTATCCAAATACTTCATTAAAAACCCTTCTGGTGGTGGAGTGGGCTATATTGGAACTGCTGGTTATGAATATTATTTTGAATCAAGAGATCAAGGTAAGGAGTTCTTTAACCAGATCTTCGACAATGAAGCTACTCTGGGTGAAGCATTTATGAATTCCAAATTGATATTTCTTCCGCATGCCCAGTATAATACAACAGAGCGAACTCGGATAATGACATACATTCTCTTGGGCGACCCGCAAATGGAAGTCTGGACAGAAACGCCTCTGGAGATAGCCCAGAATATTGATCCTCCTGGGGTGGATACAGGTATGCAGACAATTGAGGTTTGTGTTAAAGAAAAAGACATCATGCACTTTCTGGAGGGGGCTAAGGTTTGTCTGACCAAGGATGATGATGTCTACAAAATAAAGCATACAGTAGATGATAGCAGCAGACCAATATGTCCGATACCTGCCAGTTTTGACACTATTTATTTCCCCACTCCGGGTTGGGCTCATTTCGTTGCATCCAAGAAAAATTGCATACCTGTGGAAGACAGTATACCAATAGGATATCCTACCATACCATATAATATTAGCGCAACTGCCTGGGCTTGCCATAGCATAGTACTTCAATGGGATGATAGCTCCTGTAATGAACAGGGTTTTGAAATTATGAGAAAAGAACACAACGATACGGCATGGTCCCAAATAGCAACCGTAGGCTATAATGTTGAATCTTATAACGATACCGATGTTGATACTAATCACGTTTACTTCTACAGAATCAGAGCCTATAATAATGTTGGTTATTCTGATTATTCGGATATAGTTGATGATATGGATTCACTATGCGAAGAACCAGGATGTCCATTTGTTTATGTCTGGAATGGTGAAGGATTTATAAATGATAACGTTATTCTGACTTGCTCTGAAGATGATCATAAAGATAAATCGTTTTTATCCGATTACTATATTCTCTCACAGGGATTGGAACCTAAGGATGGCAAATATGAGCTTGAAATAATTGAGTTTGAAAATGAAATATCCAGAATTGATCATCTGAACCTATTTGCCATTGATTATCCCCAGAATGAGAAAATTGGTGTTACTACACAAGGAAAAGTGTGGATCTATTCTGACCCTACATCTCCAATTTCCTGCATTGACCAGAATGGTGTTGATCATCTTTCGGAAATAGTCTCAAAGGACAAGAACTATTTTTCCACTAAGAAGCCTGGATATCTGATCGTTAATTTTGGTAAGTTAAATAATCCTGGTTTACCAAAACCCTCTGGTCAGATGGGTAGCGGTGGTGGTGGAGGTTTTGATCCTCCACCCAAGCAACCCCAAAAATTGGCTCCTCCCGGGACAGGAGGATCTAATGCTAATAAAGCCAATATAGTCTATATTGATGTAATTGGAGAAAATGGAGATTGGGCAAATGTAGCCAGGATTTATCCAAGAACAAGACCAGTACAGACTCTGGTTGAATTATCTCAATATGTTAATCCCAACGAGGACTTCAAGATAAAGATAAGCTGGAACAATTCATACAGCGCAGATTATATAGCTTACTATAAGTTTGAAGATACTCAGCTTACAATCACTCAATTAGATCTATTATCTGCCATCCATTCAGTAGAAGGGGATATTAACTCGCTATTGAACCATGATGATGATCAGAGGATAACACTTTCTCCCGACCAGGCTATTGAACTTTCATTTTCTACTTTACCTGATGATTCTACTAAAATCAGAAGTTTCCTTTTCATGGTGAAAGGCTATTATGAAGAATTTGAAGTTGCAACAGCCAACTCACAAAACCTGGCAAAAGGAAACATACCCAATATGAATCAGAACTATCCTAATCCCTTTAACTTATCCACAGAAATCAGGTACACCTTACCTGTTGATGCAAAGGTTACTCTGAATATTTACAACATCTTAGGACAGAAAGTGAAAACCCTGGTGGACGAAGAAAAATCATCAGGCACACATACTATATTCTGGGATGGAACAGATAAAAGCGGAGCTGAGGTTGCCAGTGGAATATATTTCTACCAGCTCAAAGCAGGAGAATATAAGAAACTGAAAAAGATGTTGCTGATTAAGTAATTTAAATCTATTATCCAGAAAAATTAAAGGCCACTCGACTATTGAGTGGTCTTTCTTGAAGAATCAACGTTAAGTAAAAAGTTTTAGATTGTGTCTCTGAAGGGATTTAAGTCTAATTTTGCTTTAAAGCTAAGTGGAAGTTTCCTAGTTAGGTGGGTTTAGGTTTTTCGCCCCTCAACAAGATACATTCTGCTGTCCGGGTCTTCCATGGAGATCATAATTCCGTTTTTGAGTTCGGAGGAGCTGGTTTTTATGGTTTGCCGGGTCAGAAGATCTAAAAGTCGTATTCTTTTCCCTTTAATTCCTGCCTTACGGCAATCTAACTTAAGAATAAATGAGGTCTTGGGAGATTTCTCTTTTAAGTAAAAATCTCCTTTGGGATTTATCAGATAAAGCACTGCTGTTTTTTCATTTCTATGCAATACCGCATCGATCTCCATATCGGAAGTCTGGACCAAAGATGCGGCATTGGTGGCGGACAGGATGTCCTCTAAGAACAATAATTTCTGGGGAGCAAACTGTGAGGAGATGTCGAAGGTGAAAAGACATATCTCTCCCTTTCCAATTTTAAACTGTGCTCCCACAACTTTATTCTTGGTTCTGGCTTTAACAGAGTATCTTTTGGATGAACGGATATAGCCGAAGACCTGGGAGACAAACTCCCGATTCTGGACTTTTACATGCTCAATGCCCAATACGGATTTTGTTCTGGCTTTAAGTTCACCTGACAATATCTCACACTTTTTCATTCTCAAGTCGAATTTGGGCAAAAGACCGAACAAAATCACAGATTTCCCCTTCTTGGCCAGATCAACCAGGGTAGTTTGAGATTCTGGATCCATAAATTCAGCACTGGGCACAAAAAGGACTTTAAATTCATTTAGATTATTACTTGTTCCCAATTCGGGTATTAGATGGTTGAATTTCAAGCTGATAAGATCTCTGCTTAAACCCCAATGAGTCTGGTTTGTCAGAATATTGACATACTCGAAAGGTTTCTCGGATTTGAGATGGGAGTACCGAATATAGGGACGATAGTTGACTAAAGCTACGTCTGCGACAGGCTTTAAGTTCTCCAATCCTATTTCCTGGGAAATGAAGTTGATCTTTTTCACATCCTCATAGCTTGATTGGATAGCTCCATCGTTAGCCAAAGATGAGCCGTACCAGTGAT
>JBHLPQ010000050.1:4829-20947 GCA_048939265.1 Promethearchaeota archaeon | reverse complement strand
CACTCCAGGATAGTAATGGGCAATTTCATTATTCTCAATAAGCATTGTTTGGACGTCAAACCCAAATTCTTTCGCCTGTTCCTCAGTTATCCCTGTCTTACTACAATATAAATCAAGTACTTTAAAGATCGATGTCCCCACAACACCTGGAAATGGGTCAACCTTATTTCCTGCAATATGTGACCCTGCGATTCTACCTTGTTTGTTAGCAGAAGGAGCTAAAGGAAGATAAACATTTCTTTTCAACAACTGATGATAGGAAGCAACACAATCTCCTGCCGCATATACATTTTCCAAGTTGGTCCTCATATATTCATCTGTAATAATTGCTCCATTGGACAGTAAATCTAAATCAGTTTTCTTGAAGATATCTGTTGCTGGTTCCACTCCTGTGGTGACTTGTACAATATCAGCCTCTAAAACTTCGTCATTTTCTAGAATAACCTTTAATCGTTTATCTGATAGCGGTTCAACTGCTCGAACGCGCTTCTGGAGTATAATTTTTACGCCATGGTTTTCCAGTTCCTTCTTAATATAATTTTGAGTCTGTGAAGTAAATATTAAACGAGGGCCAATAACTGTCACGTCTTTAATCCCTTGTGCTTCATAAGATTCAAGCATTTCCAGCCCGATGTAACCTGCACCAATGATTATAACTGAATTAACATCATTTTGATTCAAAAACGTCTTAAGTCTCTTTGCATGACCTAATGTATGGACTTTGAATATGTGTGGATGACCCATTTCTACGTTTGGTAAATCTTTGGCTTTCCCACCTGTAGCAATGACTAGGTAGTCGTATTCTTTAATAAATTCTTTTTCTTTTTTGATATCCTTAATATAAACCTTTTTCTTATCAAAATCAACCCTAATAACTTCATGAAATAAATGAACAGGAATTTTTCGTTTTTGTTCTAACTTTTCTTTTGTAAGTGTTATTAAATCATCCAGATTCTTAACTTCATCTGCAACGTAATAAGGAATACCACAAGAGCCATAAGAAATATATTGGTCTTTTTCATAAACATTAATTTCCCAATCTGCATATTTTCGACGAATAGCACTCGCTGCACTCAATCCAGCAGGATTCCCCCCAATGATAACTATTTTCATTTTATCTTCCTCTTATAATAAATTAAGATTCCTCAAAAACTATCCCAAAAAAACGCATAGAAACTAAAAAAATAGATGTTCATAAGACATTAAATCTTTTTTTCAATAGTAAATCAGATTAGAAGCTCATAGTAAATGGTGCCATTCCAGAATTATATGTTAATAATGCTGGAGGAATAGAAAATAAAAAAAGAGAGAAAAAGATTATTTAATTTTTAGACGCCATTGTAATCCAGATTCAAGATTAAAATTATTAACAATAGGGCAGTGCTTCCAAACTTGATCCATAAGCTCATCGATTTTTTCTTTTGGTGCTGAAGATGTAATTTCTACTATTGGTTCAATTTTGTCGTACATTCCCTTATAGTTTGCGTCGTCTGTCCCAAATATCCCAGCAAGATTGATATGCCCTCGTGAAAATATCTTGACATGATCTAGAGGGACATCCATTATTTGGCCCCAAAACTTGGTTACTGCTCCAATACAAGCACCAACTGCGGCAAGAATCCCTAAAAGTGGCGAGGGCCCAATATCTTTCCCTCCAAGTCCTGGAGGAGCATCAAAAGTAAATTTAAAGTCTTCTCCCATGTTAGCTAGAAAACTTCCATCAGGTTGTGCCTCAACGACAACATTGAAGTTTTTTTCGCCTTTGGAAGGATCCGCTTTAACTGCTTCATAAGTTTCTTTAAAACCCATCTTTATCATCTTATCTTATTTCTTATTTGAAAAAGGAAATTACAAATAGATCGCCCTTCTGAGAAATTTAAAAATCTATGGATTTTTAAATATATTATATCTAAGTTATGAGTATTTTTTATTGAATCTGAATGCTGAATGGTGTTATAGGGAGAACGGGGCATCCCATGTATCTTGTATTCGATTAATTAAATGAATTGGAAATGAAAAAGAGCCAAGTTGAAAATCCAAACTGATATCAAAATCTAGGACTAAATAAGCATCAAACACTGCAAGTATAGGAATCCAAGAAGAAACTTTTACATCCAGCACAATTTGCACAAAATCATGTGGTTTGATTGTCTGAATTACTTTTGAAACATTCACAAGTGTTGTATCAGGAAATAATCCGAATTGTTCAATACTAACAACAGACAACGAAGCGATAATATTACCATTCTTTAAAGAAGCGGGGGAATGGTTACTTATGTTAAGAGGGATTGTGATATCGATGAAACCATTATAATTAGAACCATCTCGAAATAGTTTGGGATGGATTTCAGGATGAAGAGGGAGTTCAACTCGAACTTGCCGAGCAGAAGAAAAGGTAAGAAGTGCAATGGATATAATGAATATAATCACTGAAATAGGGATAATTAAGGGCTTTCTGGATCGATTAACCATCATTTCGACATCCAAAGGTGTGCAACAAGTAAACTAGAAGCTAAAACCATGAATACCAATAGAACTATCATTAGATTACTACCTACCTCGAGAGTATATGTTCCACCAGTTCTACTACCAAGGAATATCCCCAAAATTGTAGATCCAGTCATAATTGCAGTAATTTTTCCTACATCGATTAAGTTGTGATTATCCATAAAATCACTAATGTAAATTATTTGATTATCATTTGATAACGAAATATATATAAATGTTACCAATCAGATATCATATGAAAACTCTACGTAATAAATGCCTTAGAATTAAGGTAATAACAATGCCACGAACTTTAAAAACTAATAAATCGACTCAAGAAGATGTAGCTTCCATAAAAAGGAAGGAAAAGGCCAAAACCATCTTGTTACGTGTTTCAGAACCTTTATACGATTCTATTAAAAAAGCCATTGACCTAGGAATAGCTGATAATGCATCGGAATTCGTTCGAAGATGTGTTGTAGATCAACTGTTAGATTTAAGATTATTAGGTATTGAAGAGAGAGATTGATTAAATTAAGTCTTTTTTCGGGCTAAACCAAAAAAAACTGGCATGAAGGAAAATAATTCTGCAATATCGTGATTACTTAGTATAGTCTTTAATTTTGCTAGATTCTTACTGTTTTTTCCTAGAAAATGAGTCAATTTGTCGAATTCAGCTGAATATAATTCCATTACAAAGTTTGGAGAAAGCACAGCTGACTGAAGACCTACATCTGCTTGAAGGGCAACTCTAGAAAAAAGGGCTCGTAACTTTCGTCCAATGAATGGATCATTAGCAGATAATGATTCGAGAAGGAGCTCTTCCCATAGTTCACTTGCGGGATAATCTAGACGTCCTCCATAATCAGGCTCTGCTAGACAAGCTATCCACCCTCCCATACGTGTCACTCGACTCATTTCTCGTAATATAATGAGTGGTTCCTTTACCCACATTAAAAAATAATGACATAAAGTAATATCAAAAGAATTTGATGGAAATGGTAATAATTCCCCTTTTCCGCAGATATTATACGGATTTAGTGATTCTTGATGGGAAAAATTTAATGCTAGTAAATTCCAATCGAGTCCTACAAGTTTCGCTCTTGGATTTATTGCCTGAATTTCTCTCAATAAAGCCCCTGTTCCTGAACCCACTTCAAGAATGTTTTTCGCATGAAACAAATCCATTTTGCGGTATAATCGCTTTCTAGCTGATATTGTCCACTCCAGTTGATCCTCATACAGTTCGTTGAAATAACGAGCATCTTTTTCTGAATAAATCTGATCCTTCGGGTTTAGTTTTCCTAATCGTTGGCTTGACTCTCGGGACATATATATTCCTCGCGATAGAAACTTAGAGGACAGCCACCACCACAAAGATCAAGTTGGTTACAATCCTTACACTCTTCAGGGATATTAGTGTGATTTCGGAGCTCTTGGGAAACAGGGTTGTCCCATATACTTTCCCAACTATTGTTTAAAATATGCCCTAGTCCCTTGTAATAACTTTGACAGGGGATAACGGTTCCATTAGGTTCGATAGCCATGGCTAACTGTGATGCGGAACATCTTTTCACTCCTAGTCCTAGGTTATTCGGATCAAGTTCGCAGTAACGAGTCGGTGTGTACCAAATGAAGTTCATGTCATTTTCATCTGCTGCATCCTGAATTGATTCCAGAATGGGGATCAGCTCACTCTCTGTAAAAGCTATCTTGGATACATTTTTCCCTTTTCCTGCATATATTATCGAGTTACAAGCGAATTGTTCCACATCGAGACTGGCAAGGAACTCAATTGTTTCTTCTATCTGAGGGGCATTCAAGCGAGTCAAGGTAGTGTTGGTCAAGGTATATATGGGGGTATCTACTGCATTCTTTATCCCTTCGACTGTTTCTGCCCATGCTTGGTCATTTCCCACCATTTGATTATGAATCCTCTCATCTACACTCTCAAATGTGATCTGAATATGATCTAAGCCATTTACTACTAATTTATCAACATAATTTGCTTCTTTTAGATAACGGCCATTTGTGATCAAACCAGTGACAATTCCGATATTCTCTGCATGATCTATTAAATCAGGTAGGTCAGACCGTAATGTAGGTTCTCCTCCTGTGAAAGTCACATGTGGAATAGATATTTCCCAAAGACGCTCTAAAATTGACTTCCAAGTGTTTGTATCCAATTCAGTTGCGTTTGGGGAATTGGGTTGGTTATAACAGTGTTCACATTGGTTGTTGCATCGGTAAGTGAGAGCCAGATCCATTCGTAACGGAGCCGTTAATGGTAATTCCGTTAAATTCGATTCTTCTATTTGCAAGGAATGAATTGGGCAAATGTCCTCTGTTGTTGATAATGTGTGAATCATCTCTTTTAAAGATTGAAGATCAGCATTCGCCTGCTGTTCACTGACACGATATACCCTTCTAAGCTCTTTTGTAATTTCAGAATCAGATTTCCCCTTCAGTATTCGTTCAATAAAGAAAGTTGCTGTAGAATTGAGGTTTAATATTCTCGACGCGTTTATAATTAAAAGGCCATTATCACCTTGGCGACGGAGGTGTAATCGGATGTCTCCATCCTCTCCCTCTCTCAAATGTACCAATTTTACATTTTTAGTCGGTTTCATTTAACGTCCACCTCCAGCACAGGCGCAGGCGCACCCTGCGCAGGCACAGGCACATCCTCCACCTCCTCGTGAACCACCGCTGCTTCCCCGAGGGATAGGATGACTAACTTTTGTTATTCGTGTTGTAAAAGACCGCCCATGGGGTACCCAATGCCAACGGTGATAACCATAATGGTAGTACCAGGGATAATAATCGTAATAGTCATCATAATACTCCTGTTCTGTTATTTGCACCTCTAAATCGGGTAAGAATTCCTCATCTAGGATAGCCCAATGCCAGGCTTCTGCAGGAACATTTCGAGGATCTGATTCTGATCGAATTGTAGCAATAGAGTCCTGAATTAATTTTTCATAATATTTAACAGTTTTTTCATAATTATACCCCCGAATTCTACGTTGGGTAAATTTAACCAAGCTGACTACAGCTTTCACGAGGTCCTCCTCATCAATACTAAAATCGGGACGTATTGACTCCAATACTTGGCGTTCATACTTTCGAAGACGCTTTTTTGATCCCTTAACTGGTTGAAGAGCAGGGTTTTCAACTGAAGGTCGTTGTAACAGCTCCTTTTGAATTAATGTAAGAATAATCATCGAAATTGTAACGTTAGCGGGTTTCTCGAGAACAATTGCTACTACCTCTCTACGGAGGTCGGTTCTAGGTCCAGCAGTGGGAACAGAGACAAATGGTGGAATGTAATCCATCAAACGACGACGCTTCCTTGTAAAAGAAATAATCGCAACCACAATAGCTATTACTATAACCCCTACAATTCCTACAATAATCAACATTTCTTCTGTGGTTAAAGGGATACTTGTATACCAAGTCACCCCCTCTTTAGGAAATGAGACTCCATATTGGTATTGAGTAGAAGGTGAAGCTCTTGGTTCATTCCACTCAAACACTTTTCGCCCATTTAGTAGAAAATATTGGCGATTTGGCTCCAAACCGTGCCATTTGATATAGGTATTTTCAGTGACTGTTGAAGGGAAAATGATTCGAGTTGTTAAGTTGGTTTCATCCGTAGTATACTTGGATTCCCACCAAGTGTTTCCAAACTCTGTAGAGGCCATATCGACATCCTCCGTATCTTCAAATATCATATAAGGCTGATTTCCTTTCACATGTAGAACTCCCGTGTCTCTGATGGTATATTCACCTAGGTGAATTTCCACCCCGATGTCAATCACCTCTGAAACACGAATATCTGAGATTGAATGACCATCCACATCTGCAGAGACACTTCCGAGCTTGTAATGCTTGTTAGGAAATCCTATGTCCACGATATCGATAGAGTCTCCTCCTGCTTCAACCTGAAAAGTAATCCAATACTCAATATCAGCAGATCCATCGATATTAATGCTTACTTCTATTATTTCTTCTGGAACAGAAAAATAATAATCGTTAACAGATTCTAGATTACTATTAACTTCATTTAATGGAGAAATTGTCAAGAGAAGTATAAAAAGAATAATTAGACGATAAGAATTCATATTTCTCATTGTATCAACCTTTGTAATTATTTAACTGTGATAAATTTCTACTATTATTATGAATGTTTTCATTCCAGACCTTTTTCTAGCTCTATTATTGAGTTAGTAGCTGATAAGATCATATATCAATATTAAACAAAGATCTTACCATTAATCCAATAATAAAACTCAAAGCTGCTACTCCCAAACTGATTCCAACGATTTCAGAAAACCTTTTCCTAAATGAGATATCTTTAGCAACTGAAATATAAAATGTAAAAACAAACACGATTAATATCGCACTAATAAGAGTGAATGTCAAACAAACAATGGGAGATTGATTGCCGAGGATTAAATAAGGTAGAATCAAAAAAAATACTGTAAAAACGTACGCAATTCCTGTGTAAACCGCTGCTTTTAAAGGATTTTTTGCTGATTCTTCTTCAGACTTCGTTGCAAGATATTCTGAAGCTGCCATGGATAATGAGGCAGCAATTCCTGTTATTAAGCCTGCTAGAGCAATTAATTGAGAGTTCTGAAAAGCTAGTGTTAAACCAGCCAAGGCACCTGTTAGTTCAACGAGTGCGTCGTTTAAACCTAAGACAACTGATCCTATGTAATCAAGTAATTCCTCATCGATGAAACCTATAAGCTGTTTTTCATGAGCCTCTTCGTCATCAATGACATTTTGCGCTTCTGGGATTATTTTAGTGATTTTTGAATAAAAAACCTGTGCTTGTCCTTCTCCCAGCTCCATCAACCGAATTCCAAATGTCAATCCAAAGATTCTAGAAATAATGTAATAAAACCACATTTTTAATCTATTCGGTTTCACTTCCCGTCCGGTATGCTTTTTCCAAAATGTGTAATGCTTCAACTCATCTTCAGCAATTTGATTGAGAATATTTTGGTTATGAGCATCTTTCACAGACTTTGATAGTCTTCTATATATGTAGTGTTCTGTAATTTCATTCTTTTGAGCCTTTAATATAAGGTCCAGCATTTGTTGATCTAGCATTAATCATTCCAGCTTTTTTGAGAGCTCAAAGATTGCGTTCGATACCTTTTCAAAACTACTTATGAACACAAAATTCTAAAAACATTCATCATCGAGTCTGTGATAATTTATATTCTTTCATTAGTATGTTACCTATATACAATGAAAATTAAACTTAATCAACGAAGAATTGTTAATTATTCAGCGTAATAAGTGACATTATCCATATTGAATGAAGTGATCATGTATGGCTGCATATACAGATCTGGGCCAATTTATTATGAAGTTATTTGATGAACTGATTGCAGAGTCTAAAGATCAACTGAATGAAGCCCAAAATTCTTTTTGTGAGGAAATGCCTCGTAGGGTTTCCGCACGATCAAGTATAACGGTTGCACAAGCAGAGAGGTTTGTTAGAGAATTGGCAGATCGATTAATAAGAATCAATCAAGATTTATTAAATCAATATGCTATTTCAATTGCTAAAAAGACCCGAAGTGAAAGTAAAAAAGTCTCCAAATCTCTGTCAAGTGATAACGAAGAACTCAAACAACAGGTAACCAAAAAAGATCAGGAGATTGAAGGCCTCCAAGCGCAATCGAAATCCCTGGAACAACGAATTAATGTCCTAGAACAAGAAAAAGAAGAAACATTACGACAGTGTTCTGAACTGAACAAAGCTGTTGTTGAATTAGAATCACGTCTAGCAAACGCTAATGAAGAGTTCACACAACAGATTAATGACTTAAACGCGGAATGGGAGGCAAAATTTCACAAAAACCAAGAAGAATGGGATAGCTACGTCAAACTCAAACTTGCAGAACGAGAAATTACTACTAGCGCTGACTCTACTGAAAACGAATGACCATAATTTAATCACACGGACTTTTCTGAGTAAACCTTTGCTATTGCTTCCATACCTTCACAAAAGATTTCGATAAAATCCTCTTCCAAGATTTGTTTAGTAGCAGTTTTTGTTCCTAAGACAGCTGGAATCTGGACAATTCCAGATACTTCTGATCCACGAGACACACGGGTTCCGTGGTCAGTTACGACCCCTGCCACTTCATTTACTACATCAGACCATGACCAATCAATTCTCGGACAAACTAAAATACGAGGTGTTTTATCTTGGAATGTAGAGATTCGTTCACGAGCGTCCTCAGGGGTTTGGGAAATAAATGCTAGGCCCTCTGTTTGCGATACTTGGTTAGCTGCCCATCCCCTCAAAATTAACCTTACTTTCAAGTTACTCTTTGGCACAGTTCACACTATCTATTTTCCTTTGGATCAATTGAGTGAAGTAAATTACGCTTTTTGAAAGCTTGGATGATTTCCCAATTAAACAAAATATTTTAGAATGTCTAAAAGTAATCACCAAAATAGGTTGGAACTTGAACTCTCAGAAGAACTTGTCTAAATCATTTGTTTTCACTTTTATTTTGAGCTTAAGTTTCGTAATTACTTATTCTCCGTATATTATTGAATCTTCTCAGGCAATTGAAGTAACTCCTAATACTCGAGTGGGGTTACATGATGTAGCACGCGTAAATTACACACTATGGATTGAGGCTAATATTGTAGATAATCAAGAAGGCCCAGTTTATGTAGAAGATCCAGATAAAATAGAAGATGAAGGTGTACCAGAAAGTATCTGGCGGAATTTCCCTGATGTGTGGGCACCTCCTAATTTGGGTTTTATGGAGGCCCTTTTAGGAATGAAAGCCGGAGAGGAAAAACCAATCACGATACAATGGGAAAGTGGAAAAGCTTTCAATAATCTTTCTGACTCCCATTACGGTGAAGATTTATTCTACCAGATCCGCCTTTTAGAAATTTTACATGATGCAAGTGAGCCTCCGTTTTCACTTCTCGACATCCCTTTCATTGTTCCCCTCGTTATTTTGTTTGGATTACTAATTACTCTTCTTATTATTCTTCGAATCCAACGCTATGGTCGAACTCACGATCTCTTTGGTTTAAAAAAGAAGTGTTATTACTGTGGGAAGATCGCTAATGTGAAGTGTGGGAATCCTGGATGTGCTACCCCCTATTGTAAACAGTGTTTTCTTGATAATAATGGCTGTGACTTGTGCCATTCAAACACGATGACCCCCTTAAAGTGATAGAATTAGTTCTAGCAGAATAATCAATATCGCTGCAAGAGGGGGATTGAATAAGTTATCAGCTAAATACCAGGGTAAATCTTCAAAGAAATCGAATGATCCCCAAACAATTGTAGGAATCAATGGTAACACAAAAACAAACCATGCTTGGTAAGACGAGGACAGATTTGCCCATACAAAGAGGAGAAAACAAAAACCAATTAAATAGTTTGTCAGTAAACCTGCTATAAATCCTTCAATTGTTTTCTCTTTGGTTAAAGGAAGTCTAACCCTGCCTATTCCCTTCCCAACTAATGCTGCGGCAGAATCACCCATAACTGTGGTAATTAATACGAGCTCAACTACTTCCATTTCATAGAAGATGTTCACACCAAGTAATAAAACGAGCCAGACTGCTGCTGTAAAAATATAATTGGCAGGCCTATTCTTTTCAGTTTCACGCGTAAAATGGTTGATCCAAGTGTTAGGATTGAATCTTATCCTATATACTTCTAATGGGACAAAAAAACACAGAAATCCCAGTAGAGATATCTGGATTAGAAAAAGAGAAGTGGGAGGAGATAACTCTATGGCAGGCATTATCAGGTGATAGGCTAAAGGAATAGCCCAGACAGATAGATGAATTGCTTTTCGACCTAATTCATTAAAAAAGTTGAATTCGCCTGTACTCTGAGTTTGTGTTTCATCCATATACAACGCCAATTGAGGATTAATCTAGAATTGGAGGCCGACCACGAAAAAACTGGAATTTATGATAATCCAATGGATCGATTCCTTTTAATAGGTATTGAAATAACTTTTCTGCTTTTTCGCTAGCTTCACAAACAAAAATATCAAGCGAAAGATAATCCCATTCTGGCCATGTATGTATATGACAGTGACTTTCCACTAGGATAACAATTATTGACACTCCATAAGGAGAATACTCTTTGACAATCAGTTCTTCCATGTGAAGCTGACTTTTCTCAATACCTAACTTTAGTAGGTTGGCTAGCGGCTCTGATTCTTTTAAAAAGGTTGAATCAACTCCATAAAACTCTGCAACAATTTGATATCCAACAGTAGGTAGCTCCTTAACCTTCTTTTCATCAAAAGTATAGATAGCTGTCTTCGGACGTTTTGTTTCCATAAGTCGGAACTTTTGGGGGACAGCACTTACAATATAAAGATTAGAAGTATTACCTAGGATAGTCGCTCCGTGGTAACGATTAAAACTAGGAATGAACTCTTCAATAAAAAAACCTGCTTCTAGGAGATGCTGTTGGCATACCCAAGTCTCGTGTGGGGATTTAACTCCAAAGGAAATATACCCCCTTCCTCCTTTTCGTGGTTCCAATAGAGTTAACACTTGATCAACGAATATCTTCAAACCATCAACAGTATAGGGGGGATCCGTCTCAAAAATTTCATACCGATGCCACCATTTTTTGGGAAAAGTGGTTCGTATATCCCATAGTTGTGTTTTTAAAACATCTGTAAGGTTTTTTTCTAATGCAAATGATTGAACAAACTCAAGAACTCGAGAATCAATATCTATGACAAAGATTTCTCTTGCACATTGAAGATATGCTAATGCTATTGAAACACCGTCATCATCGCCCAAGATAGCAATTCTTTTTCCCTCAACATCTCCATTTTTTAACATTAAAAGAGCTCTTTTGATCACAGTTTCAGGAGTACTACGAGATTGATCATACTTGTATTCAGGAGGAGGACGAAGATTAAGATAATCAATTACTGGTTTAAAAAATTCTATATATTTCTTCGAGACGATAAAAGATGATTCCTCCATAAAATCTTGGAGGAATTCAAAAGAATAAGTCAATCCTAGATTTTCTTGAATCCATTCAACAGCTGCAGATGATAAGAGGCTTTTAGTTTCAAGAAATCCCGCTTGGAGTAACTCACCTCTCACTGCTGAAAGAACAGGAACTGGGATCCGAACGTTTCGTGAAAGCTCTTTATTAGTTGTTTTCTGGTTTTGACGCCTGAAAATCTCTATAATAATACGTTCAACTCCTCTCTCACCCTCCTTTAAATGACTTTTCTCTGCGATTGATCTAAAAAATCTTTGGGAATCACCAAACATGTTTACAACCTGCTATAATGATATTCATTTCAAGACATTGATAAAGCACCCACCAAAAAAGATAAAACTCCAGACCACAAGGCAGTTCGCGTATATGTACGCCCTTTTTTACCAGTTTCGATAGATTGATCACGTAATAAAATTAGAACGCTGTAAAACAGAAAAATTATTGTTATAACCATAAATATAGCATAAAAAATGTTATTTCTGAATGTAAGAAATAGGGGAAGTGGAGCTAAGATAATCACTATTATAAAAAAGAAAGAAGCCAATTGTACAGCCTTTTTGGGACCATATTTCACAGCAAATGTAGTTGAGTTGGCAACACGATCTCCCTCGATATCCATGATCCCTTTAATCAATTCTCGACCGACTACACCAAAGAAAGTGATCGTAGCCATAATTAAAACAGTTATAGCTGTGTCAAAATCTGTTCCCCCTTCTTTTCCAGCCATGGCTATTAAAGCTAACACAAAAGGAGCCATATCACATGCAGCAACGGTCATATTTCCTATTAGTCCCCTTTCTTTTGTCCAAATATTATATGAGATTGACAAAAAACTGAAAATCGTCACCCCTATGACTACTAATAAATTATCCATGAATAAAAGGAATGAAAGTACTATTCCAGCAAAAATCATTAATAACGACAATATTAAAACGTATTCCGGTTTTAAATCTGGATTCCGGACTAAAGGTCTATCAATTCGATTATTTATTCTATCTGCTTCATAGTCATGATAATCATTAATTGCCATTGATGCCCCTACAATCAAAAATGGAATTGCTAATCCAAGAACAGCTAATTCCCAATATTGAGGGAGAAGTTCTAGCACGATAACTATTGTGTTTTTTGATGAATCAGGATGATGGACTAGAACAACGATCATTCCTGCTGTTAATCCCGCCATGGCTCCCATAATCCCGAGTGGCAATCGAGTTAAATCATATAAGTCGTGTAGAATCCTTAGAAGCGACAAACAATCTCCTCATGATGATACAGGTACGTTTACCTATCAACTTCCCCACGAATAAAAGCTTCCACTCTATCACGAGCCTCGAAATCTGGAACCTGTTCTGGAGGGTGTTTGAACGCATAACTCGACATAGAAATTAGTGGACCTGAAATATTTCGGTCTTTAGCTGTTTTAAGTGCCCGTATAACATCAATCATAACACCAGCTGAGTTTGGACTATCAATCACGCTTAATTTCACTTCAATGGAAAGTGGTTGATCCCCAAATTTTCTGCCTTCAAGTAATAGATAACAAATCTTTCGATCTCCTAGAAAGGGAACATAATCGGAAGGACCAATTCTTGTAGGAACATCATGAGGTAACAAACTAGTTACAGCTTCAGTTTTACTAATGCGTTTTGTTTTTAATCTTGATTCAAATTTCATGTTTTCAAAATCTGTATTGCCACCTACGTTGAGCTGGAATGTTTTTTCAATTTCTATTCCACGATCAAGCATAAGTTGTGCTAAGACTCGATGTAAAATGGTAGCTCCCACTTGAGACTTAATATCATCTCCAGCACAGGGAAGCCCTTTTTCCTCAAATCGTTTTGGCCATTCTTTAGTTGGGTCTGATACAATAAAGGTAGGAATTCCATTCGCTAAAGCAACACCTGCATTTAAACAAGCCTTTACATAGATTCTGGTTGCTTTTTCACTCCCTACTGGAAGAAAATTGACCAAAACATCTGTTTTTGTCTCTTGAAGTACCTCAGCAATGTTTGCAGGTTTGATTTGGTTCTCATCATAACAATGAAACGGTTTGATCATATGTTTAGGAACTCCATCTAAGATAGGACCAGGATATACAATACCATCAGATTCAGGAACCTCGGAAAATTTGGGAGTACAATTAGGATGAACCCATATTGCTTCACTAATCTTCTTTCCAATCTTATCCTTATTAACTTCAAAAGCAGCAACGAATTCTAAATCACGTACATGATAGTCGCCAAATTTTACATGCATCAACCCAGGGACTGTAGAATCCTCTTTTTCATTACGATAATAATGAACCCCCTGAACTAAAGCTGAAGCACAGTTACCAAGTCCTGCAATCGCGACACGAATCTTATTCATATGATCAATCTTCCTTAAAAACAAAGAAATCAATTTTGAATTGATTATAAAACAATCTCACCCTACATTGGTAGAAATAAATTACTTTTTGGTTTCTTAAAAAATCAAAGGAATAGTCCTAAAAACCTCTAATTTGTCAGGAATAGAAGGAGAATACTATCCTTGAGCCATAGCTTGTAAGGCAAGTTCAATGGTCTTTGTAATGCTTTTCAAATAGGGTAACACTTTATTCATTAATTTGGGTTTAGTCCTGATTACAAGAAATAATCCTGTTCCCCCAGAGAGATCATCGACGTAATAGACAGTTTCACCAGTGTTAAGTATGATAGAATCAAGAATTTGATTAACAGATATGAGCTGCGTTAATGTATTTTCGAACGAAGTTATTAAATGGGCATTCAGACTCTCAAGAATCGGTAAATCATCACACTCCCCCTCATTGTGGATAACCAAACCATCCGAATCTACAAGAGAGATGCAGGTCCCAGGTAGTTCTATCCCTCCAAAAGTTTCCTCCATGACACTAATTATTGCATGCGTCCCCATGGTTTATGTCACTATAATCCATTAATCAAAATCAAAACAAAACATTTTATTAATCAAGCCACTGATTTTAAGAATCTTCCTAAATTTATGAACTGCCTTGTCAATATTATCCTTACTTTAGTGGCAACAAAATGGAAAAGGTTACTTTTATTCTCCTTGCTGGTGGTTGAAAATTCTATTATTCTAGAATCTATCAAAGTTTAGTTTATTTCAAGAAAATATAGAGTCCCATGTCCATCTTATAAGGTATTTCTTTTAAAAATTCTCAAAATTACTGATCCTACTTCTCATTCGTCTTCTTAATGAAAATAAGTAATACAAAGACTTACCCAATATATAAACAAAATTAATGATAATATTAAGATAAATCTAGATACATTCAAAATGTCATTTAAGGGGTAGTATTCATTTTGAATTCCCAAAGAAATATAAGACATAAAAATTTATCTTTTTAATCTAGACTAACTACAAAAAAAACAAATCAAAAACAATAATGGAAAACAGAGGGCAATTTATTTTGAATTTGTCCCTTTGAACAATCCTCATCACGATAGATTAGATCTTTAGAAAGCATTTTCGAATGAATTCTCTAGAGAAATCATCCTAAAAAAAATCAAAAATGAGTAGATTATTATGAAGAGAAAAATAATACTAGGGGCTGTATTTGTCTTTTTTTCAGCTTTATTAATATCTCAATTCATAAATTCAGTAAATGATTACCTAATTAATCCTAGTGGGGACATCGTACAAGCCAGAAAAGTGAAGAAAGACCCCATTTTCATAGATGGTGATGCTGATTTTGCGCGACAAGCGACTAGACAAGGGTGGCTTGGTAGTGGAACTAGTGGAGACCCATATATCATAGAACATGATGTTGAAATTCCTTATAAAAAGAATCCGAAGTTTCTTCCGCCCGCAGCCATCAGTATTAGTAATACCACAGTCCATTTTATTATACGCTATTCTACACTGAGTAATTACAATGGTGGTATCGATGGTATCGTTTTTTGGAATGTTGTCAATGGATCAATCATAGATAACTTCATCTTTAACTTTATGAACGGTATATTCCTTTTTGGATCAGATGATATTACTATTTCAGGCAACACTATTCAGGCATACAGCGAAAGTGCTTTTGCAGGTCCTACGTCCCCGAATATTAAATACAAAGTTCAAGCTTTCATTAGTCGTGGGGTCTTCCTGGATCCCTCCAACCATAACGTCATCACTAATAATATAATTTCAGGTTATACAGGAACAGGGGTCGAACTATTAGACTCTTCTGATAATCTTATTGATGGTAATGTGATAGATAACAGTGCTGGCGAGAATGGCGTGTTTCTCGCAGGATCCGACTACAATGCTATTACCAATAATGATATTTATGATTCTGGTACAGCTACCTCTACCGCTCCCTCCTCTCAGAGCATCAGAGCGAAAGTAGATGGAGTTCAAGCCTTCATTAGTCGTGGGGTCTTCCTGGATCCCTCCGACCATAATGTCATCACTAATAATAGAATCTCTGGGTATACGGGAACAGGGGTCGAACTATTAGACTCTTCTGATAATCTTATTGATGGTAATGTGATAGATAACAGTGCTGGCGAGAATGGCGTGTTTCTCGCAGGATCCGACTACAATGCTATTACCAATAATGATATTTATGATTCTGGTA
>JBHLPQ010000050.1:0-4729 GCA_048939265.1 Promethearchaeota archaeon | reverse complement strand
CTAATAATAGAATCTCTGGGTATACGGGAACAGGGGTCGAACTATTAGACTCTTCTGATAATCTTATTGATGGTAATATGATTGACAATAATGCTGGCGAGAATGGCGTGTTTCTCGCAGGATCCGACTACAATGCTATTACCAATAATGATATTTATGATTCTGGTACAGCTACCTCTACCGCTCCCTCCTCTCAGAGCATCAGAGCGAAAGTAGATGGAGTTCAAGCCTTCATTAGTCGTGGGGTCTTCCTGGATCCCTCCGACCATAATGTCATCACTAATAATAGAATCTCTGGGTATACGGGAACAGGGGTCGAACTATTAGACTCTTCTGATAATCTTATTGATGGTAATATGATTGACAATAATGCTGGGGAAAATGGTGTGTTTCTCGCAGGATCTGATTACAATTCCATTACCAATAATGACATCTATGATTCTGGCGCGGCTACATCTACCGCTCCCTCCTCCCAGAGCATCAGGGCGAAAGTAGATGGAGTTCAAGCCTTCATTAGCCGCGGGGTCTTTCTAGATCCCTCCAACCACAATATTATCGCTGATAATAAAATCTCTGGCTATACAGGAACAGGAGTGGAACTCCTAGATTCCTCGGATAATTTTATTGATGGCAATATGATTGATAATACGGCAGGCGAGAATGGTGTGTCTCTGGTAGGGTCTGATTACAATACTATCACGAACAATGATGTTTGGGGTTGTCACGACGGAACTTCCACAATGAGTCCAATTTCAAATGGCATCAAATACAAGGTTAGTGGAACCAAAGCTTTTATCAGTCGCGGTGTGTTCCTTGACCCCTCAAACCATAACATCATCGCAAATAACAAAATTTCAAATATTACTGGAATAGGATTGTTTCTCCTAAATTCTTCAGACAACGATGTTATTGGAAATCAAATTGCAAATAATGCAGAGGATGGCATTCTTTTATCTGGATCCTCTAACTCCAGCATTTCCAATAATGTGATTTATAACGACGACATTTATGGAATTAGTCTTTCCTATTCATCTGAGAATAATAACATAGATTGGAACGACTTCATTGGAAATAATATCGGAGGAACTTCTCAAATTAACGATGATGGCTCAGGAAATCAATTTAACAATAACTTCTTAGTTGACCACGACAACACAGATAGCGATAATAATACTATCTCTGATAATCCTTACTATATTGATGGAGACGCAGGTAGTATTGATTATAACCCTTATTCTCTTCCTGTTCAACCCTTAAAAGATTTAGGTTTGGCTTTAGCTGATTTAGATGCAGAAGTAGATTGGGAATCAGAAACTCTTAATCTAAAAAATCAAGGAAACTGGGAAACAGTAAGAATTTTCCTTCCAGAAGGGTATTCAGCAACAAATATCAATGTTAGTTCTATTTATACAGAGGTTTATGGTGCTGGTAGGCTTTATGCTGAGGAAGAAGCCCAAGTTCAAAATCAAAGGACTATAACTGTCAAATTTGACAGACCTGCATTAGTACTCCTCCTGAAATCAGCGTTAACAACTTTTCCAGTCGATGTTAATATGAATGTTACAGGTTTCTTAAACGGAGAATTCCTGATGTTCTATGGATATGATTCAGTAAAAATACTTAATGATGATGGTACAGCAAGTCCTGTAATGGCTATTGATCAGGAAATGGAAAAACCAGTTGACCCAGCTCAGATATTTATAGACCAAGTCATTAAGCCAACTGTAGCTATTCCAGCACAAATCCTCATTGATCAGATTACTTCTGTGTCTCAAAAACCATTTGTTTCAACAATTGGGATTCTTTTTGCCCCCATGATTACAACTGTAGTAATCCGTAAACGCAAAAAATAAAATCTGAAGTAGCTCTATTTACTTCAGAATCCCCACTTTTTCTTTTTTCTAGGTGTATTATTTACTCCCTTAGTTATAGCTGCAATAACAGCTGTAGTAGATCCATATAAAAAGAAAAGTCTGAGGAAAACATTTATTTCACAATCAAACTTTTTATTAATCATTAGGAAGTTGTTTATACTGTCGATGAATGGGTAATAATATAAAATCCAAACATTTTATGGTAATTCGAGGATTCTATTATTGCCAAGTCGTTTCACATCAAAGTATTTTGGGCGCGATAAATTATCTGATGTCGATTTAGAGAAGTTAGAAACCCTCAAAAATCAAATCTTGAAGTGCTATGACTTAATTCAAATGGGAAACCACGAAAAGGCGTTAAATTTAGCAAATCAGGCATATGACGAGAGTAAAGAAAATGAAAGTCTCAGCAAAAGATCAATAATAGTTGACGCTACTATCTGCCAAGCGTATGCTTTACTAGGATTAGGAAAGCTTGATGAATGCCATACTATGGTTGAAAAGGGGGAGAACCTACTAAATTCAGTAGAGAACATCAAAAAGAAAGTATTAATGGAAAAACAAGCAATAATAGGCGAACTTGAAGCCAGTTTATATAGACGTAAAGAGAACACTTTATTAGCACACGATCTTTTAACCCAATCTTTATCTATAATGGAAAAACTCAAAAAAAAGGAAAATCAGGCTGGGTTACTTAATAATATTGGTGTTATTCATGCTTCTAACAACAAACTTGACCAAGCTCTCGAATTTCTAGAACAAAGCCTAGTAATATATGAAGAACTAAAAATTGAGCGCCCAAAATTAAAAGTACTCAATAATATTGGACTCATTCATGTTTTAAAAGGAAATTTAGATCTTGCTTCAGAATATTATCAAAAAAGTTTTGATCTGTGTAAAGATTTCAAAGAAAGACAATCTGAAGCAACTTTACTTATGAATATCGGTCAAATTTACTACAATAAGGGAGAAATAGAATCTGCGTTAGAATATTGTCAGAAAAGCAGGATAATATTTGTAGAATTAGGCTGCAAATATGAAAAGGCTATCTGCTTCAATACGCTCGGAATAATACATGAACTTAGAGGAGAATTATACAAAGCTCACGATTTCTATACAAAAGGATTTATTACCTTTAAAGAGGTGGATAATAAATCTAAGATCGCAATGAGTTACAATAATATTGGTAATACATATTTAGACGGTGGAGATGTTGATAAGGCAATATCACATTATAAAGAAGCTTTGGAAATATTCAAAAACAGTGGAAGCGATCTTGAAACCTGTGTAACACTTTATAATCTCATCTCTGTGAACATACAACGCGATTTAAAAGAAATTTCGCAACAATACCTGCAAGATCTTCAAGAAATTAATGAAAAAAGTGAAAATAAGCTTATCAATCAAATCCATCAGTTAGCACAGGCGCTTATCCTGAAAACAAGTGAGAGAGTCATCAATCAGGCTGAAGCACAGCGGATTTTCAACAAATTAGTGGATGAGAAAGATCTTAGACATGAATATATGATCATAGCAAAGAAAAATCTTTGTGAATTACTTATTCAAGAACTTTCCACTTCAGGGGATGAAGAAATCCTAGATGAAATTAAAGAGATTTCCCAAGAATTAATGGATATTGCTGAAAAACTACAATCATTTTCACTTCTCATAGAAACTTACATTTTACAATCAAAGATGGCCTTATTGGAATTAGATTTAGATACAGCTCGTCATCAATTAAGCAATGCTAGACAAATTGCTGAAGAAAAAAAATTACAGCGGTTAGCTGTGTTAGTATCAAGAGAATATGACACTTTATTGTCTCAACTGAGCAAGTGGACAGATCAATCTGATCGTGACGTTTCTTTAGCAGAAAGACTGGAACTAGCAGAACTTGAAAGTATGGTAACCCGTTTAATCAGAAAAAAAGCAGAGATCGATGAACTTTCAGAAGAAGAACCAATATTATTTTTAATTCTCGCAAGAAGTGGAATGAGTATGTTTTCAAAACATTTTATTTCTGAAAGTCTTCTTGCTGACCAGCTTATTGGTGGATTTTTAACAGCAATTAATGCTTTTACCCAACAAGCCTTTTCTGAATCTGGTACAATTGAAGGTATCAAACATCAAGAATATACCATCCTCATGAATCCCACAGATCCGTTACTATGCTGTTATGTATTTAAAGGCCCTTCATACTACGCCCTTCAAAAATTAAAGAATTTTAGCGAAACCATTAAAGTTTCAGACACAATATGGGAACAAATGTTGAAAGCTAGTACGATAGGTCAGGATATTTCAGGAGAAAAGGCAATTGAAGATTTAGTAACAAAAATCTTTCTTTCTTCATCTGAGGAAATAGCTCAAAGTCCATCAGAAGTATTTTTCGGTCAAAAAATGAATGCAACAATCGAACATGGGATTTTCCTAGATATTCCTTTTTTCAACCTTAATTAACATATAAAAAGGTTTTATCTGTAGTTCCTCGATATTGATTAACTCAAATATGTACCCCTTTTTTCGATTTTTACAGGGAAAATTCATTATAAATTTAAAAAGGATGAATTTGTTTGGCAACTCCTTTCATATCTGACCTTATTACACGTTTAAAGGCAAAATTAAAACTTGGTAGGCCCACAAAAATATTAGAACAGGTGGAGCAGCTCATTAAAGAATATAAGCTTGAAGAAGCTATGAATAAACTTCAGCTTTTTGAGAATCAAAGAGATTTAACAGAGTATGAACGATTTAAAAGCCAAATCTTAAAATGTGACATTTTAAACGAAAAAAGGGATTATGAGAATGGATTAAAACTATCTAAACAGATATTAAAAGAGAAAGAATGGTTAGGTTTC
>JBHLPQ010000049.1:0-21040 GCA_048939265.1 Promethearchaeota archaeon | reverse complement strand
GTGATAGAAATGAAAAAACATGATATTCATACTCATACGACTTATTCCGATGGGCTTCTTTCCCCTGAAAACTTGGTTGATAAAGCCAAAAACAAAAACCTTGAAGTTTTAGGCGTTTGTGACCATGGTTTTTCAAAGAAATTAATGGATACTAATCAGATAACGTTTTGTCTTGAAAAATACTATAATCATCTAAGAGCAATTAAAAATTCTCTGAATGGGTTGGAATTACGGATTGGTGTTGAGATTGACGTGTCTAAAACTTATGGGATAGATCCTACTCAATTACCTTTCGAAATCTTAAATCAATTTGACTATATCCTCTTTGAATATGTCAATACAGAAAAGGAATACTGGGGAGAAGTAGGAAAACGAGATATTTCAGAAATAATTAATATAAAAAAAGAAATAGAGATTCCCATTGGACTGGCACATAATGATATCCAGCAAAATTATAACAGAAATGAATCAGAAATAGCCACAATTTTAGCACAACATGAAATCTTTATTGAAATCCAAGATTCCGAATTGCATCCACATAGAGGAGTGGGAAGAAACACGAGAGACGGACTGGACTATTATCACCATTTCACAAAGAAATTAATTCATGAGATGGTCACCAAAGGAGTAAAGGTTGTCTGTGGTACAGACACTCACACAGGAGAATATTTAGGGGAGCTCGACAAAGCATTTCAATTTGTAAGAGAGAATAATCTACAATTCCACGAACTAGTCATTTGATTATTAGATTTCCAGGAGGATTGCACAAGATACAGGTACGGGATTCGTATCCTAAAAGAAATTAATATTGGATAATCAACAAAGACTGTTTTCACACGAGATGATTCAAGAAAAATATCATTAGATTGTAATGCTACCCTAATTTAGAAGGGAAAGACGCTTATTATAATTCTACAGTGAATTCGTTTTTCGTGAACCATCGTGAACAAGAGCGAACCAGGGGTACTTCCGCATCATAGATAACATTCGATGTCTTATGAGATGGAGAGCAAAGTACCCCAAGGTGGACTTAAATGGAAAGTTTCGTCTACTAATAGCGGAAGCAAACTGATCTAGCCATCGCCAGCTACTCAACCTTAAATTCTTCACTAATAGCTCCTTATACCTCTTTGTGTCTATTCGATTATTAACAATACATTCAGACAGAACCCACCCTGATTGCCAGGCAGGTTCAATACCAGCACCAGAAAGTGGATGTGCTAATCCAAGAACATCTCCTACTCCGATGAATTCAATTCCATCCTTCCTATTTGAGACTGGTATTTTTTTCTTGTTGGTTGGGATAGGGATATACCACGCCTGGGGTTTTTTCGCGGGTAGGGGTATCTTGTATCCGTATTTTTCATCAATGAGATCAAAAAAATCATAGTATCTCTGCCAAAGAAACTCTCTGGAAGCTACAGCACCAACACCAATGTTGATATGGTCTTGTTTACCAACAAATACCCATCCATACCCCATTTTCTTATGATCAAGGACAATGAGATTTGCATTCGGATAGGAGCAACCAGAAAAGATTCCATCGTGTCGTAGAGTAAGAGCTTTGTCATAAACATTCCATTTCCTCCCCATTACCTTGTTTGAGAAACCACTGTATCCTGTAGCTACTATCGTTTGTTTAGTGAAAATGTCTGCTTTTGGTGAGACCCTTTGATATTGAACTTCAATATTTGGTTCTTTTTCCAACCTTTCGATCAATTTCTTTTGTAGATCATATCTTGTAGTTACACGAAAAACACCAACATCTTCCATATAACGGCCAGACCATAAACCTACTTTAAATCGTTCTGTGTAATGATCAGATTCCTCTAACACAATATTTAACTCATCTTTTATATATTGTTCAAATTCAAGACTGATTGCCCCTCCACAGGGCTTATTCCATAGTTTTGCTTCATAGAGTGTTATATGAACTCCTTTCTTAGAAAGGTAGTATGCAGCAGATAATCCTGCAATGTTTCCTCCAATAATTACTATCTCAGGGTTCATTGAAGCGTCTCCAAATGAAATAGGGGGCCCTTTTAATGGGGAATTCTTGACTTTTAAAACTAAATAATTGGATTTGAATTTTATTAGTAAGTAATGATCTCTCATGCTAATTCTTGTTATTTGACACTTCAAACGCATACAAATCTATTTAAGGGATAAGTACTATTACAGTTAAGTAATATCGTCATCTCTGAACAGAATGTTGTAAAGTAATTTTATTTCAATGATCATCGCCTACTAAGGTAGTACAATAACTGAAAGGGGAAAAAATATGAGAATCAAGAAGGAGTTCATAGGGTGACGGTAAGAGAAGAACTAACGCACATCAGAAGACTGAAATATCAAGGAGAATTAAAGAAAGCACTACTAGAAGTCGAAAAACTGGAAGCGAGGGAAATTACTAATGAGGAACAGTTAGAATGCCAGTTAGCGAAAAGCGCGATTTTAAGACGAATGGGTAGAATCCATGAGGCATTAGAAATTACTAAACACGTTTTAAGAGAAGCAGAAAAACAAGATAATCCTTTATTGGTAATTGATTCCCTCTTATGGCAAGCAGACTTTTCATTTCATCTTGGTAGGTATAACGAACACAAAACCTTAATCCAAAGGTGTGAATCACTAATTGAACAGATAACTTTAGAAGAATCTCAAATTAAGAGACGAATTGCAACTGTACTGTTTCACAAAGGAGTTATGAGTCACATTACTGGTGATGTATCTGAAGGAATTTCCTACTTAAAAAAGAGTTTGGCTATACAGGAGGAGATAGATAGAAAAGATCCTCTTGTAACTATCGCACTTTTTTATTTAGCTAGCTATCATCGAGATAGGGGAGATAATAAGGAAGCCTCAAGTTGCAGTCAAAGAAGTATGAAGTTATCAAAGGAAACTGGGAATAATCTGTTCTTAGGATATAATTTGATGAATTTAGGCCTAGGCTTTCATTATACAGGAGAATTTGAGAAAGCATTGAAGTATTATGAAGAGTCTTTGTCTATTGTTACAAAAAGCCAGATGAAACCAGGGATAGCTCTTCTAATGATTATGTTTGCTACTACCTATCGGCATCTTGGCGAATTAACATTAGCGTTTGAACACATAAAAAAAGGCATTACGCTTTATGAAGAAATGGAAATAAGGGACCAGTTTTATGCTTATAGTTTCTGTATCAATGCTCAACTTCTTCAAGAGTCGGGGGATTTCACTGAAGCTTTTACTTATTACGAGAAAAGTTTATTATTATTTCATGAGCTGGGAGTTACTAATGCACTTGTTTTTGAGACTTTTTACTGCTTAGTGAAGTTAAGCGTGGAAGGAAACTTCCCTGAAAAAGCAGAGCCATATCTTCAATTTCTAGAGCAGCTAAATAGAGAATCAGAAAATATTCTTCTCAAACAAGGATATCGGGGAATCCAAGGGTTATTATTAAGGAAGAGTAATAGGTTCAAAGACAAAGTAAAAGCTCAAACAATACATCGACAAAATCTAGAAGAAGAAAAATCTCATTTCTTCATAAAAAAAGAAGCATTACTTAATTTAATAGATCTTCTCTTAGAAGAACTGAAATTAACAGGAAATAGGGATATTTTAAGAGAAATTAAGGAATTAATCAATCAATTGATTAAGTTCGCTCAAAATCAATCCTCATATAATCTGATAGCAGAAGCTTACTTATTACAATCAAAATTAGCGTTACTGGATCTGAATACAGAAAAAGCAATAGAATTATTGACCCAGGTACGCCAAATAGCAGAGACAAAAGGCCTTGAACGATTATCGATGTTAATATCTTATGAACAAGAATCATTGGTGAGTCAGCTAAATAAGTGGGAAAGAATCATTGAACAAGAACCATCAATGAGTGACATAATCCAGCTAACCCAGATTGAAGACTTGATTACTCGAGTAATAAATACCCGGTTACTTCGCAAGGAAGAGGAGATTAGAGAATACACAATAAGAGCTCGACAGCTAGTAGAGAAGTGGGAAAAAGCATAAGTTACCTTCGAAAATCTGCTCATAGGGCACACCTGGAAAACAATTGAGCAACTAGATTATTAAATATCAATGGATTAAGATTTTAGGCTTTTTCCTAGGTGGATGAAGATGAACGATAGAGGAAGCTTTATCTGCCACGTAAATTATTTCACGAAGAATTTCTTGGGTTACACTGGGAGTATTGAATTCATCATATGATTTGTATTGCTCTAAAAATTCTTCCTTTGAAAGATTTTGATCACGCAACACACCTAGTAAATGATAACTACGTGTTGGTCTCTCAACCCATCGGATTATTTCATCTCCATCTTCATCAGCAAAGATAACGATGGGAATTTTCAGTCTTCCAGCAGTAGTATATTCCATCTTTATTTCTTCAGATAAAAAAGTAAGGCCATTAATTCTAAAATCCCAGTTATCAAATACATCAGCAAGCTTTGCTATAACTGGGACTCCATTTGCACAATCACCACACCAATTTTCCCCAATACAAAGAATAAGCATTTTTTCGTTCATTCGTGAGATCTGAGCTTGATTAAAATTGTTAATTTCCTTTTCACTGGTAATCCAACCATCTTTCATTCTCTCTAAATGTTTTTCACTTTTTTTGAGATATTCCTCATAGGTGATACCCTTCTCAAATATTTTATTAAACAATTCACTTTTTTTCATTTTAAACCACTTGTAAAATGATCTGTATAAACCTCGTTCTATTTTGCGTAAGAATCTAAATCTTTATAAGATATATCTTCTTATTACTAATAGTAGTTAGTAGAAAAAATCTAAATCGAAGGAAAAAGGCCATGGTTGATATTCAATCTGGTAGATTAGATATACATAAAGACTCAAAGCCTGACCATCTGTTAAACTTAATGACAACAGTAGGTTTATCATTACCTCGAGCCCGCATATATCTAGAATTAGTAAAAATTAAGGAGTCCACAGCTGGTGACCTCTGTAGAGCAACAGGAGTAAAAGATTCTAGAATCTATCATATTTTGACAGAACTTGAACAGCTTGGACTTATAATGGTTCAAACCTCTACCCCAAAGCTTTATACGGTCGTCCCCTTAAAAGAAGGCCTGGATAACCTGCGGGAACGTTTGGAGAACGAATTTAACCAAAAAAAAGAAGCTATTAAGGAGCTCAATCTTCGGTTAACTCCTTTATTTGAATCTATTGTTTCAATTCCCTCTACTATAGCGTTAATAATAAAAGGACGAAAGAATATCATCAATAAAATCCATTATGAATTACCACGAGCTGAGAACGAGATCCTTATTCGTTTTCCTAATTATCAGTTATTTTTTAATTTTGAACCAATCTTACTTGAACTACAGAAAAGAGGAGTGAGGATCAATGCTGGAATGTGTAAAATGTCAGTCAAAGATTTGAGAGAGAAATCAGATCGAATACCAGAACTACCATTAACAATCTGTCAGAAATGCTGTGATTGCTTTTATCTGATGGTTGATCAGAACTATTTACTCTCTGTCTCTAATTGGAACTCCCCCAATGTCTACGCTATTTGGACATCTGACACCAGCCTAATCAATATTACTACTTTCTTTAGTAATTCAAATGTGGTACCTCAAAAAGATGAAACAAACAATGAAACTTAAGAAGGAAATAAAGTTGAGTAAGCCTCTTCTTTGTTTCCAAAGATGAAAGCAAGAATTGATCGCTTAAAATGAAGTAAGATCTGAAAACCGAGTAGATGATAGGTTACCTCACTTAAAAGCTGATAATCTTCTTCAGCTACTTTCAGACTAATTTCTTGAGAATCAAAATCAATCCGAATATAGGTTAAGTCTTTCCGGAAAACCCTGATCATCAATCGCCAAAGGTAAGTTAAACCAACTCCAGGGCTATATTTACCTAATAAAACACGTGGATAAAGAAATATTTGATCTTGTGAGACATCCCAACCAATCAACTCGCTTCTCTCGGTTAGGAATAACGCATATTCCCTTATTTTTGTGTTAAATATTTCGGGATCCTTGAAATGTTCTCCAAGTTCTGGGAATGATAGAAAAAATGGTCGTTCAGAATATCCATTTTCCTCTTCTGCGATTTGAAGAGCATGGCGAGATATGATGGTTGAAGAGAAAGCTGTAAGTGAATCTTGGTAAAAAGACCAAAAGAAAAGTGGTTTTCTGGTTTTTTGTACGCTACGAACATTCCAATAGAGGAAAATGCTTTCAAAAAAAACTATTGCAAGTAAAAACGCGATGAATAATGGTATCAAAGGATCAGTCTCATCTAAGCGGATAAAATTTGATAATACAGTCAATATAATCAGGAATTGCAAACCAAAATTCGGAATAAACTGGAACAAGTAATTTTTGCTTCTAACTCGAAAATATATTACTATCAATATTATTAAAAAAGGGATATTAACATATAGACTGACCAATACTATGGCGAAAAAGAATGACATGATTAAGTTTCGTAAGGGGGAGAAATCGTTATTTGATAGATTCCAATAAATTAAAATGGTTAGTACTGCAATTATAAGACCCCAAACGGCAATTGTAATATTTGATTGTTTTCGATATTCTTTCTGAAATTCCTTAAATCTTTTGTTTGTTATTTGTTCTGTTTCATTCATATTTCACACCAATGCGATAGTTTAGTTCTTGATTTCGAAAAAGTGAATAATTTCATACTTTAAAAGTTTCTCAGCAAAGAGATATGCTTCTTTTATTGAATAAAAGTCTGAAATACCAGCTTTTGCACAGATATCTAAGAAGAATTCTGGATCCATAGTGGGATGAGGGAGGTACTTTATGAATTGACTTTCTGTCTCATTCAAGGCAATAGTGTGAACAATCGTTTTCCTCGCTTTAGTTCGTACCTTTACGGAAATTTTACTTACCATATCCTTCGTATCTAAGTGAAATCGAACTCTCGGAGGTAAATTAGTACTTTCCCGAAGCTGTGGATTCGGAATATTTTCTGTGACAGGTGGAACATCCATTGTTTTAGCAATATGTGAGAGATTAAGAGAAATATTGATGTTATCGACCAGAAGAGAGTAGAAAGTTGGTTTCCCAGGTTTATGAAGGTATTTCTCTCTACTTAAGAAATTACTCTCAGCTAGTAAGTCAAGATACTTCTTTGCTGTGCTGATATGAATGTCTAAAAGTTTAGAAATGTCTGCTGCGCATAAATTTCCCCTTTTTTGAGAAAATAACCCTAATATTTTCAGACTATACTCATTTGCAAAAAGTTGTTGGAAAGATGAATAGTCTAAGTTCCATACAGACATTTAAAACACTTTTTAATATTTATCTATTCTAAATAGACTAATATTCAATTCTGTTTTTATACCTTTCTATTAATGAAAAACACATGATAAATGATATTTAAATTACTTCCATGCTTGGAAGGAAAGTATTTTAATAAAAAAAGGAGATTAAAGAAGAAGAAAAAGTTAGCTCCAGGATTTCCTTTCCTTTCTGGAACTATGATGAAAAAATTTCAGTCCTGGTAGATTGGCTTCATAATTTGATAATAAAGCTTGATGATTTCCATTCCTAAGAGTTGAAATGCTTTCTCAACATTGATATCATTCTTAGCAGAAGTTTCAACATAAGAGACATTAAATTTATGAGTTTCTTTGATGTATTTTGTCAGTTCATCAGCGAGATCGAACCCGTGCTGGATTGGCACTTGACTGGGAAAATCTGAGTTATTTCGGAGGTCACATTTCGCTCCAACAATTAACAAAGGCCGTTTTCCTTCCCCGTTCAAATCCCAATAGGAATTAACCCATTCCATGACATTAGTATAAGAATCTGGATTTGTAATATCATAGAAACATAATGCTCCAACAGCACCACGATAATAAAGATCACTAACTACTTTAAATCTTGGTTGCCCCGCAAGATCCCAAATTTGATATTTCAGAGTAAAATGAGTGTTGGTAGGAGCATAAAAGAGGTTTATTTCTTTAGCTGCAAAATCTGCCCCAAGGGTCATGATGTACTGTGTTCGGAAGGTTTTTCCAAGCCAAGCTCGACGGAAAGAACTTTTTCCCACTCCTCCATCCCCAATTAGGAGTATTTTGGCTCGAAGAGAGGATTTAAGCATTATTCAACATAACCTTCCAGAAAATGACTGTAAGAAGCGGGTTTCTCTCATAACCGGTAATTTTTGTAGAATGTAGGAATAAAATTATTTAAGAGTTTGCATTCTAAATTAGTAGTCTTCCTTTCCTTCCTTTAATTCATATCAATAAATGAGAGATTTTATTTATATTCAAGATTCTCTCTAATCGTCTTTTTCCACATTTAAGATTCCTATTTGAGGTAATAGTTTAACAAATAATTCCCATTTCTCCTTTTGTTGTATCTCTAGCTACAATCAAATACGTGTGTATAAGTCTAATAGTCTTTGGTTGAGGTATTGATAAGAATCATCCGACAAATTTAAGGATCAAATAAATCTTATGTTAGATGTTCCAGTTTGGACAGAAAATCTTCTTTCTCATTGCATCTTCATTCAGACTGATTAGAAATGGATTTCTCACACACCAAGCCCAGAGAATGCAAGAAACGATGAAATAGGGTTGAAGTCAATTGGCTGAAAGCGTCTCAAACGGTGTTCCATTGATTTCAGGAACAATAATCTTGGCAAGTTCATTAATTATTGTGTATATTGCAGGTATGATACTTTTTCCTTATGATCTCTTAAGACAATCTCCTGAAGTCTTACAGCTGCTAGGGGAGAATGAAAGAGTTTTGAAAGGAGAGATATATAGGTTCTTTAGTGCGATTTTCATTCATGCAAATCTTGTTCATCTTGGTTCAAATATCCTGTTTTTAATAATCTTTGGAATCCGTTTAGAAGAATTGAAATCAACGCCATATTTAATTGCGGGGTTTATTTTTTGTGGTTTAGCTGGAAATGTGGCATCACTTATCTGGTTTATGCTAGAAGCTACCACAACTTCAGTTGGCTCATCAGGAGCGATTTTTGGATTACTAGGAATTGTTTCATTTTTAGTACAGGGGAAAACAAAACATGAAAGACGCCAATCCCTATATGCGTTGATTATATTCTTTCTGATAACAATAGGTCAAGATACCAATTTCATCGCTCACCTATTCGGACTCCTGGGAGGGATTCTTTTCGTTTGGTTTGATGTAAAAAGGAATCAAATTTTTGCAACTATGAGATCAAAATTCATCCAAAGCAGGTAATTTCATGGATCTTAGACAAACTGTTTTATTATATCAAGAACTAACAAATAATGCTTGGCCAGCCAAACAATATGCATTTTTTAATGGATGGATTGTTCGTTTTTCACATGGCATGTTTGATAGAGCAAATTCTGTACTACCAATTTACTATTTTGGTCAAAACTGCCAAGAAGATGTTCACAAAATAGAAGATAAATATCAAAATAAACACCTAGACGTTATCTTTCAAATTCCTGAATATACATCGCCAGATTACCTTGATCGTGTCCTAGAAAATATGGACTATGCGGTTAAATCCCCAACAACAGTCATGATGAAAGCATTGACCCATCAATCCTTCTCTTCACCCTCATTACAATTTTCTTCAAAGAGAACAGATTTTGAAGATGCTTGGTTTAACACATTCCAAACTTTCTCAAACATGGCTTTAGAAAAAGGCACTCAGATGGAGGCAATAATTCGTAGAATCTTACCAGAAAAAATCTTTTTTACGGTAAAAGAAGATGATCAAGATGTCGGGGTTACATTAGGTGTCTTGGAAAGAGGTTACTTGGGAATTTATTCGCTAGTTGTTGATCCCATGAAGCGAAAACGCTCACTTGGTCATTCTCTTATGCGTTTCATTGAAGATTGGTGTATAAACAACTCAATTCATACTATTTATCTCCAAGTAGAGCAAACCAATCTTGCTGCTTTGAACTTGTACAAAAAGTTGGGTTATCAAGATTTATACTTTTATCATTATCGTATAAAAAGTAGGGTTGATAGATAATAATTCAACCAACCACAAAACTCACGTCTTGAGTTGGTTCCAAACTACTCTTTTCAGAAAAATAGCTGATAAAAATGAACAAGGAGCCAAGAAGGCGTACAGAAAGGGGAACGAAAACACCAGTAACCATACCATAGTCTTCGATCAACTTACCAGTAATAGGTAAGAAAGGAATAGCAAAAATCGAGACCAGAAACGGAATTAACGAATAAATACTATTACAATTTTCAGCTAAAATAGTTAAGTGAACATAGATTAAGTGCATTGTTTTCTATAGAGACTTAGCTGTTTTCTTTCCCTTCAACGAATTCCTCTAAGAATTTTTCACGTCTCCGCTTGATCAAATCCAAGCTAAGTTCAGCTTGTTCGGGGCTGGTGGGATTACCTCCAAGCTTGTTGATGAAAGCATTGATTTTAATCTTCTCTTCATCGAGACGCCGATTCCACTCCAAAAATTCCTTGACTTTCTTGCCTGTACTCAGAACAGATGACCCTACAAAGCCACCACTAGCAAAGGCTGAAGCCATGAACGCTTCAACACTCGCAATGTCCGATAATTGGGGTAATTGAGGAACAATAACTATTATAACAGCGATAACCACTAAAACTGCTTCCCATGCTAATCCAGTCAATTTAAAGCGAGCATAGTCTTTTGCGATATTATAAGCGTCTTTAAAGAGTGATTTAGAAGTAGCATAATCTGTTTGGTACTTCTGCACAAAGGTACTCATGTTACTCACCCTCCTGAAAATATTCCTGTTTCAGAGAATACTTTCGCTTTCCTTTCTCTGTAAAATCAGACTCCATAATCCCGTAGTAAGACATATCTTCTAACCTCTCTGTGACCTGCTGCATAAGGGGAGGGGCTCGTTTGGACTTAACAGAGGGGGTTATTTCTAAATCCACCCCCGATCTCTCAACTGCTTTCGTAATCTCCTCAACAGAGAAACCTTCTGGTTTCTTTTTTAATAAATCTATCAAAGACAAACTTATTTTGTCGTTTTGTTCTTTAACAAACTCTTGATAGGTCTTAACTCCATCTTTAATCTGCTTTTTTGATAATTGAACCATTCTAATCATATCTCCTCTCTTTTTCAGAATAATATGCCTTCTCAACCCTATTTTGTTTGTTAAGAAGCACAAAATTCCTTGTAATGCCAAGTGAGATTACAGATGGATTTCAATTTAAACCAGTTAGACTCAAAAAAATGCACTTTTTGACACGAACCTTGCTAGCTTTATTTTCAATTTCATTCCCCTTTATAAGGAAAAACTTGCAATACGATCACAAATTTTTTATATATGATGTTGTTGGTTAAAATGCTCTTTAAATCTGAAGGAGTACATGGAATAATAATTGAGAAGAGATAGGAGGACAGAACGGATGTCGATTACATGGAGTGATGCCTTTAGAGGTAGTATGCTTTATTGTGTATATTCTTGCATGTGGATTATTATTGGTGGAATCGTTTTGGGAGTGGGAGTCATGGTAGGAGTCATGATTGGATATAGCGCCTTCTCTAGTGGAGGTAGCTTTGAAGGAACCTTGTTTGGTATATTTATTCTTTTAGGCGCTTATTTCGCTGGAATAGCTATATGTGCATTAGGCTCAGCAGCATCAATGATAAAAGTGGCAGGCGATACTGCTTCCAAATCAAGAATGCCGAGGACTAGCCAATACGAAACTAGAAGATTTTGAAAATTCTCTACCGAACGAGATACTGCGTGCAAAGTGTGTCAAAGACAACAATCTATAAGGAAATTCTGACTAACAAGCTGTTCTATAAAGTTTTACTCAATTATTTGTTAAGTCATCACCCTGAATGTGAGGAGTATTCATCACATACCTGGAAAATTGGATCATTTCATTTCTGTAAGTCATGCACAGGCTCCTTTTTCATCATAAACATTGCTTTTGTATTCTTTCTACTATTTCCAGAGAGTTCTCATGTTTTTACTGATGCGAATACAGATTTATTGTTATTATTGGGATTGACTCCAATTGTCATTCTCTATTTAATTGGCGTGAACAACGAACTAATTAGAAACATAAGTAGGATAGTTTTTCTCATCTTTGCCCTGATTCTCATGGCATCCTTTATCTTTGTAGAATCACTAGTGCTAAAGGTATTATTCTTGGTATGGATGATCATCGGGTTGATTCTTATCTATAAACGTCGAAAAACGAAAATGATCAAGATATGTCAAGACTGTGCTTATTATGACAAGACAAGCCTCTGTCCTGGCTACCAGTCGATCCAAGACTTAGTGGCTGCAATTAATGAGTCTCATTTTGAGACAGATGCTTCGTATTGATTCCAAATGATAGTCGAGATCCATGGGCATTCAATCGTGGGAGTAAACCCGAATTAAGGTAAGGAATGAGAAGCTCAACAAGTTATAGGAAGTTGAGTTATAATATCTGATTTTGTGTGGAGAACACAACTCTGTAGGGAGAAGTTAAGTCTTTATTTTTTTTGATTTAGATCTATTCCAAACTAAAATCTTTTAAGTAAACTAAAAGTCACTCCCATCCAAGAACGCCACGAGCAAACATAGTTCGAGGAATATCTTAGGGAAGCACGCAAGCTTATCGGGCGAGGGAGTTAACAGGGATCAAGTCAGGCTACTTCAATTCAAAGGGATTCCAAGAAAAAACAAGGACATTATTTATGACAATAATAACTTGTGAGACAGTGCATAGTTGACAGATACCAATTAAAAAGATCTCAATAGAGAGAAGAACAAGAACTGCAAGAAACGCTAGTACTAGTTGGAGAGCTAATAACCAGTAAAGTCTCTTTAGAGTGGTAAGCGTGATTGGAAATCTTTTGATAGGAGAGACAGGAGTAGGCAGAACTCCAATAAGAACTACTTCAGAGAAGACTAAACAGATGAATCCAATTCCAAGTAAAGAGATTGGGATACCAAAAATTTGTCGATAACCTCTACAGTAATAACACGAATTATAAAAATCTAGCGTCTGATAAAGTAAAACCATTATAGCAACAAAATAAAGGACAAAAATAGTACCAAATCGCAATTTACTGATACGTTTTAACAGAAAGAAGACCTCAGAATGATTTTTTCACTTTTTTCATTTAACTTTTCTTGTGTTCAATTACCTTTTAGCAACTTATTAATTCCAAATTCAACAAAACTAATTTTCTGATCCTGAAAGGTTTTTAAGAAGAAATGAATACCACAAAAAGAATAATTATTATTCATTAATACATTTTATAAACCCAGAAATCTCCAGTTTAGATTAAAAGTAAGAATTATGATGACTTGGAGGGGTAAAGTGTTGGATAGACCGATTAGAACTGCTTTTTCCCTTAGAAAAGAGCAGTTCAAACTATCAATCGGAGTAGCTAGGAGAAATATCACACGGTCAAAATATCGAAGTTTTTTGTTAATATTTGGAGTACTCCTGACTGTAGCATTAGAAACAGGCATATCCATAAGTGTAGATACTCTCTATGATGATTTTGTCTTAGATAATCGAAATCAGAATTTTACAGACATTACAATAAATCCAATTGCTTGGGTAGGATTATCAGGCATGGAAACACTAACAAAAGATGTACGTAAAATCCCAGGAGTAGGAAAAGCCAGCCCAGTCTATTTTTTCACAGTGAACCGTTTCTTAGGGGAAGAATTTAGAACAAATATTTTGGTTTATGGAGTTGATTCACAAAATCACCCAGATATGCCGCATTTTGAGTTAAAAGAAGGATCTAGAAGCCTTTCGGGAAATAAAATTATCATTTCAAGAAGAATACAATATACGTTAGGATTGAAGATTGGCGATGTGATCGATCTCTCTGCAGCAGGTTCTAGCCTCAATGTCGTAAATGTTGAGGTCAGTGGCATAATTTCAGATACATCGGCGTTTGGAAATAAACTTGGATTTCTCTATATAATTGCGGATATTAAGACAGTTTTATCCGCTATTCCACGAAAGAATCAATCTGAATTATTAATCAACGGAATTGACATGTCAGTTACCGATTTACTACAGGTGAGGGAAGTAGCAGAAAAAATTGAAGATACCTTAGGCTTAGAGTATGCTGTGTCTGTCGAAAAAGAAATATCACAGGTTCAAGCTGCAGGAATCCGAGCCTACCAAACAGCAATGAATCTTGTGATCCTTACTTCATTCATTGTCGAATTTCTATTCATGACCAATTTGTTAGCAATTGCTATTCGGGATAGGCAGAAAGAAATCGGTATTCTGAGAGCAGTGGGTGCCAAATCATGGCAATTGGTCGAACAAATCGGGATAGAAATATTAGTCTATGCTTTTATTGGAAGTTTTTTTGGTATCTTTTTGGGAATCGGCTTTTCTATCGTTTTAGTAGAGATTTTGGATCAATTTTATACCAGTATTGAATTGTCAATAATTCTTGTACACCCCTCAACATTTATGGCAATCTTTCTGTCAGGAATAGTCGTAGCGCTAATATCAGGATTATATCCAATATTTCTTGCCACATCCATGCCAGTAGTCCAAAATATTCACTCACGGATGCGACAGACAAAATCACCAGTCACGATAACAAAGTCCATGTGGAAATATACTGCTGGGGCTGGAATCATATTAACAGTCACGGCATTCGTCCTACAATTATTCATCGGACCATCACGGTTTTTAGACTTCTCTCTATTGTCTATGCATTTCATAAGTGTAATAATGATATTTTTGGGAACAATATTAATAGAAATCGGGTTTCTGATTTTTCTTCCACGAATTGCTTGGAAAATGCTCTTTTGGTATAGCCCTGTGACACGAACAATCTCCATTCGAAATGTTGCCCGAGAATTTCAGAAATCATTATTTACCATCATGACTGCAGCAATGGCACTGACATTTATCATTATTGTAGGGTCGTTATCCACATCTATTATTGCAGAGGTGCCAAGTTATTTTCAGGATCAATGGGGGACAATTGATGTGGTTGCAGAAATGCCTGATAATAATTTACGACCCATGAACAGTACTATATTTCTTGATAATCGGCATACTGTCCAACGGTCAGCATTCATCCAAGAAACGAGAACAGAAATCAATACCATTAATGGATATGTGTTTGGTGTAGACGCAAAGCAGTATAGCCATTTTTCAGAGAGAGTACTGCAATCAGTGATCAACCAGCCTTCATACCACCTGTTAAATTTAAGTCAGAGATCAAGCTCAAGAAATATAACCTATGGACTGGTCACTGATCTGTTATTTCAGCGCTTACGGGTACCTCTTGGGACAAATGTATCAATAAAAGTAACAGATAATAGTACGGTGAATATCACCCTACTTGCCGTGGTGAAAGCCAATATCTTTCTTAGGAGCGGAGAATATCTGTACATAAATTCCAGCTGTTATCAAGAATTTTTCAACTCAACCCTCGCAAAGTGGTTTATCTGTCAAAAAACAAAAGAAGCAATCTCTGCAAAGGGATCAATGGAGATAGCGTTTCCAGATGCCATAGATATAACAGAAATCACTACTTTTACAGAAATAATGGAGCGAACACTAAGCTTTCAAGCAGCAATTTTTCAAGCGCTGTTTATACAATCATTCATTCTCGCGGGGATCGCACAGTTTGTCTGTATTCTGGTAACCACACTCCGTATGGAACGGGAAATGGGGATTATGCGTAGCTTTGGCCTCTCAAAAGGAGGAGTCTTTTCCATCTTTATGGCAGAGTCAACAATCCTCGGATTTACAGCATTAATTGTAGGACTGATCGATGGCTTTGTGGGGATAGCGCTTCTACTATGGTATATTTCGCTCAGCATCCCAATTAATTTGATAATTCCCCCATTAAACATCTTCTTTTGGATAATTGCGTCGATTTTTATTACATTAGCTAGCACAGTGGTACCAGCTTATCGCTCAAGTCAGAAAAATATTGTGGCAACGATTTCAGGTCACCCCAAGGCCAAAGGATATGGGGAAAAACCCTCAACAAGGCAAAGACAGTGGACATGGACATTCCTCCCAGAACCAAGTTTGTTAACAACGGAACCAATACCTACTTCTGTAGAAGTAGATACTTCTGTAACATCAATGAATACTCTACAATTAGGAATAAGCTTTCTTCGCGCGAAGAAAAACAAGATTCAAATTATTTTTCTGGGAGGACTGTCTCTTGCGGCTATGAACTATATATTCGATTCAAGGATGTCTATAAATGGATTAATTCTATCAGAATTGCTCATTCGATTCTTCATTTCATTTTCATATTTTGGGTACGATTTTGGAACACCTCTTCTAAATCCTCTGTTATTCATAGTAGGATTAGTTATGATGACACCAATTAGTTCATATCTCAGTAAGAATCATCAGGGTCGGAACTTGCTAATTAGAACACTAGGCAGCTTTTTGATCGGCATTATATCGATCACTATTATCATATTGAGTTGGATCATAATAAATATTGCATTCTATATATTTTTGTGGATGCTGATAATGCCATTGGCAATGTCAATATATGGTGAACCGATTTATTATATAGCTGACAGTTCTACTCTCTTTTTCACGCAGTTTATCTTCATATTCGTCATTGAGATACTGTTTTTCCAAAGAATTTGGGCATTACTACTCTATCGGGGATTTTCAGATGGAAAATCTCTACGCTCTCACATTGCCTGGATAAGACAAAACGGTTCTCGGGGCCAAGTGGGGTTCCTCTCATTAGTTCTTCTTCATCAAATAATGAAGGGAATCTTAAACAATTTATTATATTTTTTATTTCGACCCCCAATTCGTATGGATTATTCTGAATATTTTGATTATTACGAATATCTTGAAGCAGTGAATTACCTTCCCCCTCTGCATCCCATCTCATTCATCATACTAATGAGCTTTGAGATTGGCTTCCTGTTAGTTTTAGTTGTCTATCAACTGATGCAGTTTTACAAGGAAGAAGGGAAAACACTATAAAGAGCCCAATTCTGATTGAATTTTCCTAGCATCCTGCAAGCCATTATAACCTTGAGTAGGGTGAGAAAGTAATCCCCAAAGTTATTCTATTACACCAATTCTTGTAGAGACTTTTTAAGAGCATGAACTCCCTTTAACAAGGCTTCCTGGGAAGTTAATGTAACAAAACGCAAATGATTCTTTGCAGGAGCTAATCCATAAGCTGAGCCAGGTGTCACATAGATACCATGATTCGTTAGAAGATGCTTGCATAACAAATCATCGTCAATATCATAAGTAATCTTGGGGAAAACATAAGTCCCCCCTTGTGCTGGTACAACTGAAAGGCCATTGACAGATTCTAGATGCTTAGTTAAAAAGATTTGCTTATTATATACACTCTCGACAAAATCTAAGAGCGCTTCTTGCGGTTCTTGTAAAGCCAGTTTAGCTATTTCTTGAGCAATTGAGGTAACACCCAAGCGACCTTTACAGAGATGCTGCAGATGATGCCAAACGTTAGGATACTGTTCAAAAGGATCATACCATCCAAGATAACCCAAGCGATACCCTGGTAACCGATAGACTTTGCTAAAACCATTCAAATAGACAACGGGGATATCCTGAGCAAACTCAAGGGGAGAAACAAATTTCCCAAAGGTTAAGGAGTCATATATTTCATCAGTGATGATAATGAGATTGTATTGTCCCGCGAGATTAATCAGCTCTTTGAGAATCTTCTCTGGATATACTGCCCCTGTCGGGCTGTTTGGTGTAATTATGACTATTGCTTTGGTATCAGAATGCTTTTCAAGTGATGTAACTAATTGATCCATGTCAGGATTCCAATTCATTTCTTCATTGCAAGTATAAAACCAAATCTTTGTAAATCGTCTGGCTTGAACGATTAACGGAATATAGGAGGGATCAGGAATCGCAAGACTCCCTGGGTTGTTCTGAAATATCGCATCAAATGCCAACGGAAACCCTTCTGATACGCCATAAGTCATGACAATCTTATCTGGAGGAAGGTTGACATTAGAAATATCTTTAATGCGTTGGCTTAATACCTGTCGTAAATTTTCGTCTCCATTCCAGCTAGGATACCCTGTAAATTTGGTTAGTTGGAGACGATCAATTTCTCTTTGAATAGATTCCTCTAGTACATACCCATATACAGGGGGGTCACAGTTTGATAGGTGTAAGTAGTTGGGAAGTTTTTCAGCTATTTTTTCTAGTTCAGTAAATATCCCCATATAGCCAAATTGGGAGAGATCCTCATTTGTTGTATTCAGATTGATACCTCCTATAATGAAAACTCCTAGATTATATCAGATGATTTCAAATTCATTCTTCTAGTCAAGAGTTGTAAAATAGACATCAATTCTGGGTAAACTCAAAATTATTATATTCTGCCACTTCTTCAGGAGGCCACCCTCTTGGTGTTGGAAAATCACGATAGAATCTAAAAGCGCACATTGTTCCACCAATTGCTAGATTCTGCGTTCGATTAAAACCGAGTTTGATTCCCCTGTACATAGAATAATCGCATAAGCAAAGGTAAGGGGCTAATTCTAACGCATCGTGATGTTTGAGAAAATGTAAACCAGCACAGTTTGTGTAATTGAACCCAAAAAGAAGATTCTTTTTATCCCCTTCAACAAATGTGCAATGATAATCCTCAGGATCAACGTTATTTTCCCGTTCTTTTAAAAATTTTTTAAACCTTTTCTGCATTAACGAAGAAAGATAGAGACGACGCATTAAAAACTTTCTAACAGGACTTAAACTCGAATAAAAAACCTCTGATATTTCACACAATATTTTTCCTACTGTTCTTAATTCAACTCCATCTGCAGTTAAAACCCGATAAAATGCTAATGAAAGAGCTGTATTAACCAAATGTCTGGAAAATACATTGAATTTTTTCAGCCCAAAATCTGGAATATGGGGAAGTAATTCTTCAAACTGCTTCTGTGTCTTTAACTTCATTTCAGGGAGCTTCTCGGGACGATAATATTTCAGAAACACTTCTTGATGGACATTCTTATTGTTGACAACACTGTGAAATAATTTTAACCACTGATCCTTTTTTTGGACATATAGATTTTCAGGCTTCATTTGTGATCACTTCAGATTTTTTACTATTTAATTTTCCTTTATATGATAACATTAATTCTCTAAGAGGATTTCTGGTTACCAATTAGGTATAAATTGAAAGAAATTAATATACAACACAATGAAAGCGTGGATAATACTCTAGACTATTGTCTTTTAAAATTAGAGATTTGGGCAATTGAAATTTCAAATCTATAATCTGTTGAAACAACTAATTTCGCTTAAAGATTTCTAACACTATCTAACATTGGTTAGGTTTGAATGAGCATCAATTTTTTAAGATTTGAAATTGGCTGTGGTAATAAGTGATCTATAAATAGGTACTGATAGGGAGGTCTTGTTACCGCTTGTGAAGGAGTGATCATCTATGACTCGGAAGCCAGTTCTGATGTATTGAAGCCTTTCACTATTAACCAGACCGCTAACACCATTTCATTCACGAAAATGGGTAGATCTAACAACATCGAGATCATCTCATCAATTCCACCAAACACATCAAACAAGCCATTCACAATTCCCAAGGCGATACCAATAAGCCCCCATACTGATAACCATCGAGGCACGAGTTTTGTTTGATAAAATATGTAGTAATACATCAGCGCCCCTATGCTAAAAGTAAACACTCCTGGTACAACAGCATGGTCTATAGTATATCCTGTTAATAATAATTCGCCTATTGTTTGAAAATAGGAATCAGTAGAAGCTCCTGCTTGCACATATGCGTGACTTAATGGTACTAGGGCTAGTACACACATTACACCAACCATGAAGATTGCGCCTTCAATAAACCTGAAACCAACGGCCCCTAGAGCCATGCCTTCATTATACTGTTTTAAGATTGGATACATCGGAATCACAATACCAGCCCCTGCAGCCGCCATGATAAAATAAAATACGGCTCCGAGTGCCATTTGGGTTTCTTTCGCAGAAATTTCAGCCAGATAATCTGAAGCTCCTATAAGTGGTAAGATAAAAGCACCACTTACTATGGCTGCACCCGTACAGCTTATGAACAAGACGCCTACAATTCGTGCATTTGTTTTGTATGTATTCATTTTATTCCACTTCTTTTTGTCAATAAACTGAAAAGCTGTTGTTTTGAAATTACCTCTTTGGAAATAATTATTCATTGAAAAATATAAGTGCAAATTCACCTCTTTTTTTAATGAGGTTTACAACACTAGTTTGAATCATGGTTTTTTTACGACGTTTGAACACCTGTTGTTTAAAAATCAGCTAAGAGTATATTTGATCCGCATGGCTGATTTTAAATACTCTTCCATTTCCGTTTTTTCAAGAAGGCGTGCGATAGAGGCGTTTTCATCTAACAAATCCTTCCATTCCTTTACCTGAGACTGAATTTTTGTTTTTAACTCAAGTGATTTTGAGATTAAATGGGGAAACTCATGGTTTTGGGCAGTCTCTATGGCTTCCGTAATGTATGATTCAGCTTGTGACAAATTTCCTTGAACTAAAGTAAGTAGAGCCCGAAGGAGATGTAATTCCACCTCTAAAGGAAAGATAGATTGGTTTTTGGCAAGGTCTTGAATCAGATCCAAGATTTGATAAATCTCGTCTAAGGTCGTTTTGTCTTCAGAGATCTTCCATTCGAGGAGATAGAGATTAAACAGGTTAAAATAAGCCATTATTAGGAGATTGATATCTAAATCTTGTTGGTTCACAAGATTATGGAGTTTTTGTTGAGCTTGAGCTTTGTCTAGCAGCTTAGGACTTTGCATCTGATATAATGCCTCAGCTAATATCTTGTGATTTGTATTAGTAGGATGTTTTTCTTGTTCTGCAATTTCTTTTAATCGAAACAACTGTTGTTCAGCGTTTGAAATCTTTCCTGTCTCTATCAGGATCAGAAACAAGTTAAATGTGACTTTAGCCGAAAGAAATTTAGTACCAATGCGATTAATGTATTCTAAGGCTTGTTTAAAGTATGTACGAGCTTCTTGAATTTGGTTCCGGGCGTAATACACTTCCCCAATGAGATTTAATTGTAAT
>JBHLPQ010000048.1:0-21132 GCA_048939265.1 Promethearchaeota archaeon | reverse complement strand
AATTTAAAGTCCTTATGTAATTGATAATTCATATTTTACTTCCTGATAAAGAATTTCATTCTTTTTTCTTCGATTCTTGAAGCATCTGATCAAAAATAACTCCCAAATTATTTGGAAGAGAATTTTTTACTAAATTCTCCTTGTTTTCTGCGATATCAAAACAATATTTTCTTCGTACTATACCTTGTCCATCAATATAAAGAGTAAGAATATGACCCTCCTTTGTATGAGACATCGCCTTAGTAATAAGAGAATGTTGTTCTCGAGCATTGATTAATTCAGACTCAGACACAAAAATCGATTCTTTCTTTCCACAAATTGGACAGGTTGTTTGAATGACGGTTTTTTGTGCTTGAAGTACAGGCAATAAAAATCCCGTTATGAATTTCAGGATTCAGATTAAAAAAACCCCAATTTCTCATAAGTTGCACAATCGTGTGTATGACATCATATTCATCTTTGAAGCCGATTGGTTCAATAGTAATACTGATTACATCAGATACACTGTAATTAAATTTTGTAACGAGTTATTTGGGCACCTTGTTTGAATTTATTTGTTAATTCTATCTAAATAACAAAATTCTTGGGTGTAAATAAAGGACAGATACCATTCAATATTACGAAACCACCTTCTTCAGTTGAAGATTCGCAAGAAATTGATGCTATATGAATAATATCTCAGATAATGTTCTGACTTTATTATTTGGTAATTTTGACTTCTTTATGAAAAATGATTTTGAGAATTATTTCAAATCAAGGTATAAAATAGGAAAAAATCAGGTGTTTTCTATTTCATTATCTTTTTTTATCCTTTCCCTCTTATTCATTGGATTTCAGATAGTTGTAACAAAAAAGGTCATTCTCGAAGGAGTATTAATTGAGTTATTATTAATAATAATCCTCCTGAGGCTTTTTCATTATATTGTTTTTGTTGAATTCAAGGAATATTGTACCACGATAGAAACAATTGGCTATTTTGTTGTAAATGAGCTATTAATGATACTAGATACTTCGGGATCTTTGAAAGAGGCTACAAATTTCATTATATCAAGCGATTATCCTCTATATTCCGAGATCTTCACAAATGCAATGATTTCATCACATTTTGGTAATCCCCTAAATTTAGCATTGAAAATCCAAATTAAAAAAAGACTCTTTGGAAACATTCGATCAGTATTTTTGAATATTCTAGAGATTTGGGAACATGGGAAGAATATTGCCCTTCTTTCAAAGAACAGGATTCTGAGTAGAATTTCAGATCAAATAACAGAAGAATCAGATAAAATTGACTCTTGGGCTTCTTTGTCGGCTGGAATATTGTTTTTAAGTCCTCCAGTCATCTTTTGTTTTTTACTGATTTCTGGAAGAATGAACGTTCTCCTAGGGTTCTTAATCATATTTGGTATTGTTATTGGTTCAATTTTTATCCATCCAGAAAAACAATTAACAATATTTTCGGAAAGAAATAAGCTATTCTTGTCTTATGATAAAAAATCATTAGAATTCTTAGTTATTCTGTCAGAAAATTTATTGAGTGGAAATTCTTTTGATAAAAGCTTGAACAATACCTTAAATATTTTGGAACTCTATTCACATAAGAGTAGTGCAAGAAGAATATCAGATCCTTATACTCAGTTTAAATTGGGTGTTTTAAAAAGAAATGAAATTGATAAAAGTTTACTGAAGGATTTTTTTTCTGAAAGAATCGTCCAGCTAGTCCTTATGATAAAGAAGTTTTCCACGATTAATATATTTTCGGCTGGAAAGAAATTACAAACAATAACAGAAGAATTAGTAAAAACAAATGAATTTATTGGGAAGGGGGATGCAAAGCTTAAAGCTGCAAAATTACATGGGAATATAATACAAGTTCTCGCATTAATATCGTTAGCCTTTGTTGCAGGAGCTAGTCCCTTTTTCCTTCTAGTATCAAATATGCTATATTATCCATTTAATGAATCATCAGTGCCAATGAATAGTTTACTTCTTGAATTAATCTACTTCATAACTGCTGTGGTCATAAGCATATTACCAATTAGAAGAATCAATATTAGAGGGTTAACAAACCACAAAATAATCCCATGGAGAGATTTAATCAGAATTTCAAAATTCATTTTGTATCTAATTACATACATACTTGTCAAAAACGTTTTTATGGGAATTTATTAATTTAAACCCCTTTTATTCTATTAATAATAATTCTTGGGAGTTTTTTAACTAAACTTATCACATTGAGATGGAGGAACTACATAGAATTACAATGCAACAGGGAAGAAAAGATGGTGAAAAGGAAATTCCAAAATCTCTTGATAATCTTGTTTATTTCAATGACAATGATTTTCAACCACTTTCAAGTTATTTACACTCTTCGTCCTAATATGCTGCTATCAAATTATGCACAATTATTTGAAGAAGATGAACCTCAGGTAATTCAAAAGAATATACCAAATTTACAGATTAATAACTTGACAAGGGACACAATAGAATATTATGTTGAACAAGGGGTAAAATTTGAACTAAAAACAAACGAAAGTAAGGAAATGTTAACAACCTCCGAAACAAATGTTTCTATTACATCTGAAGTTCTCAATTCATCATTTCAGCTTCTTTCAACAGGAAATAATTGTAATGATTGGTTTAATGAAACTAAATATGGAGATGTCAATGTTTCTACAATCCTTGTCGAAAATGAGGAAGTTTTTCGTCTCCATTTTTCGAATAAGAGTAATTTTAATTCGGGAGTAAATAATTCCAAATTTCTGGTATCATCAAGTCCAAACCTTGTAAGTTTTCCAACTATCATTTCTTTTAAATTTCGAATTCCATTGATATCTCCAGAGTTACTAAGTTCTCCACATACATTATCTTTAGATTTTAAGTTTAACAATGGGATAATTTCTTTCATTTTATCAAATCAGGGGGAGACTTATAGCGGAGACGGATTTGAAGAACTGGAAAACAATGTAATCTTTGATAATAAATCAAGTTCAATCTACATTCTGTGTAATGAGACAGCTCCTTTTAGTTGGAGAAATATTTCACATAATATTACTAGACTAATAACAACTTACCTTCCACCAGAAGAGTTCTCAAATTTTTTAAACTTGCAATCTCTTTTTTGTCATACGATAGCCTATATTCCATATAATTTAAGCTTAGATATTAATAATCTAAAATATTTTACCTATTTACCATGTCCTTCTATTGATTATACAATTGGAGAAACAGAGATCTCAACTGTCGATGGTACATTAGCATTTAATTCGATAATGGAAAATTTCACTCTATCTGCTAGTGAGAATTCATCTTGGAAAAATAATACTATAACATATATTGAGGTTAATTTAATCCGAGTAAAACTATTTGAGAGTTCTTGTGTGGTTAAGGAATGGAATGAAACAAAAATAAGAGTTAATATGATTTTAGATATTCCTGATATTCTTGAATATGTCTCTTCTAGTAATGTCCATATACTACTACCCTCTGATTGGATTAATATCACCCTTCTTAATGAAAGCGTTGACTTCATGTTTTTCAACAAGACAAAAATGCTAAATACATATCTTTTAGGAAAATTTTATCAAATAAACGTTAGTGGAATAGTGAGAGGTACTCTTGAAGCATGGACACCAAATTATGTTTCAAATATCATTGTTCCTACAGATGTTTGTAGAAATGAAGTCATTCAAATAAGAGGGGAATTACGTTATCCCTTTTCTGAAGATATACACTTATATTTACAAAATGAATCGTTTTGTTATCACCAAACAACTCTCCCAATGATCAACTCGACTTTTATCTTTCCAGAGATAACAATTACAGAACAGTTCCCACTTGGTATATTGCAGCTCTCTTTAAATTGGTCAAATTCATGGGAATTTGGAATATTTGAACAATTAATCTATGTTCATCAGCAGGAAAGTCCTAACTCACTTATCTTGTTTCATTCGTCACAAAATGTGTTTATTTATCAATTTGAATCATTTATGATCAATATTAGTCTTTTCCAAAATGGAGAAAAGTACAGTACTAATTCAACCATAGTCTTATTAATGAAAGGGAGTGATTGTCTCTTTTTTTCTCGATCATCTGATAATGAATACATACTGAATATTTCTCATGTAATATGGGATCCTGGGATTTATAATATTGATTTATTCGCCTTCGATGGCAGTTTGTTTTTTGCTAAGGAAATATTGAATCTAACTATTAAACCTGCTTCAATCTTTTGGAGTTTCGAAAATTTACCATGTGTTTTGGAGAAAAACGATAGCGTAAATTTTCGTTTATATTCTTATATTAATCCACAAGGAGATGATTACTATTTAATCCTTTCTGGTCTTACTATTAGGATTTGGATCAATGCTACAATAATTTCTAGTTATATAACAAACGCTGATGGACTAGTAGATATATTCTTTGATCTGAACTATTCATCTATTGACGAATATCTTCAGGTTACAGTAGAAGGAATGTTAGAGGGGGAGACGCTGAAGTTACAAACATTAATGTTCCTAATATCAAATGAAACAAACCTGAATGATGGGGATCGTGCCTATATTACCGAAATAATGAGATCTCCCGTAAAAGCGAATAAAACATTCTTTGTTTATTATAACGTTGAATATTCAAACAATAATTTGAATTGGTTTGTACCAGTCGAATCATTTCAGAATATTATATTATCTGGGTACATTATGAGAGATAATTATATAATTGGTACTACTATTGTAGACCATTTGGTAACATGGAAAATAGAAGCAAATCAGTCAAATAACGATATTTTAGTTTTAGAATTGCCATGCCCAACCTTATTTGTTATTAAAGAAACTGTTTCGAAGAAATTCAGGCTTGAGCTTACAGTTTATTCACAACTTACAATAAATAACTACTCGATGGATATTAATCTCAGATTTTTGGGTTTTCCTTTCTCTAATCTATCTTTATTTGATTCATTAAATCGTAACATTACAAATCTGTTTCCAATAGCTATAGAAGAGGGAATTGTATCATTATTTCAATTTAATATTATTAGTGGGTTTGAAATTCGTTATTTTTTAGAAGGATATCTTCTTGTATTAGATATAGCATTAAAAAAGCCTTTTCAATCATCATATATCTACAATGAAAGCATAATTGGTAGTTGGAGAATATATACACCTGTTGATTTCTCTTTTAAGGTGCTTTATTCGATACTAGGTTTGGGGTCTTGGGAATGTTATAATACTAGTTTAGAAGTGTTACCGAATTCAACAAGTGTTATAACAGCCGTTTTGCCTCCCCAAAGTTGGAATAACACCATATCGATACAGCTAGTCGTGAGCTATCTATCAAATTTAACATTAGTCAGCTCATCTCAGAATTTCACCATTTATGATCCCTTTCCACCGACCCTGGATTATTCTATTGAATTTCTGGTTGATAATACTTTACGGATTCACGCATTTGTATTTGAACCAGAAAAAGCATCAGGAATAAAGAACATTACTTTGTTGATGAATGATCAAAACAAATCAGCCACAAGTTTATCTTTAAACCATTATTGTTTTGATATTTCAAAAAACGCAGTACAAACTCCAATAATTAAGGTAGTTGATTGGGCCAATAATGAGAAATTCTTAGAATTAACTAATCTCAATTCTATTATTTCAGAGTCCCCTTCTCTACTTAAATTAATGCAGTCACAATACCTTTTACCTTTGTTATCTTCAATTACTTTAATTGGTGGTATTTTTATCTCACGAATCATTAAAAAGAGGAGGGCAACAATTTTCTGAGTTGAAAGTTATGAATAAGGAGATTTTGACACATAAAATGAAGATTTTTTGCGTAATTCTCCTTTCACTTGTATTCATCATTTTAATTGAAGGCTTAGTAACGCTGAACGATTATACTGGAATATTGAAGATTATTATCGTTGCTCCAATAAATTTAGCACGCTATATTCCAGTTATTATCTTATTATGTCTGTTGTCAGCTGATATGGTTCAAATTTTCAACAATTGTAATTCCGAATTACAGTTTGAGGTAAAAAAAACAGGTGTTGTATTTTTCCAAGATTTTAATATATGGTTGGCAATATTCGAGACATTCTCCGTAGAAAAAATAGAGACAAGTGAATTGAAACAGTTAAAACACTTAGAAACATTTTCACTAGAGATAGACAGAAGAAAGATGGGAGTTAGAGTCATTCTCTATTCAAAGTCAGCTAAACAGTTAGAAAAGCGAATCAGGACTTCAAAGCCAATTTTAGAGGTAGTGTTACCAGATATAAAATTGATTTCCAAGGAAGACATAATTAACCTGTATAGTAGAATTGAACTTCTGAAAATAGGGAAATATCACTTTTTTAAAGAGAGATCAGAATTATTTTATCCTCAGTTTAGCGTTTTTCCAAAGAAAATTTCTCATTCTATTTCTAGAATAATTCTAGCCTGTAATATTTTAGATGAAGTGAGTAATGATGAGTTCATGAACTCTACTCAGTTGTACTTCTTTCACAGGTTCGATCAAACATCCTTTTTCAAATATATAAACCAGAGGTTTTTCAAATCTCCAAGTGAAACAGCAACTCACTTTCAGAGTAATCAAGAACTTCAAAGAGTAAGATTAAGTTACCAAATAAATAAAAAACCATTTTTATCTTTTCAAGAAGGTCTTGATCAATTCATAAGATTTTTATCTTTTACTTCATTTGAACCAAAGATCACCAAGACCGAAGAAAGACAATCACTTAGTCCATTTGAAACAAATCAACAAGAAGTTATTTCAGCTACGGAAACAACATCATTCGTAGAAATGAATCAGATTTGTTCCGAATTATGTAATTTACCAAAAGAAAAGAAACACTCAAATGAAGAAAAGGTAAAGAGATGCAAAAGAAGAGCAGATTTTTGTCTGAATTTATTGGAAAATGCGAATTTCTCTTCAATTTTAGATAGTCTCATAAGACAGGAGAATATAATCGACCAAATCCATTTAATATCTGAACTAAGACGTCATCTTACTTATCATCAAATAATTTGTTGCTTTTCCCATCTAAGTAAACATAACTATCCCCAAATTCCTCATACTAAGTTAGTGAATTTGATTCATGTTCTATTTCGATCAATTGATGAAACTAATGAAGTTCTCGATAGTAATAAAAAATTTAATTCTTCAATTCTCTTTACTGATGGAAACAATGACCAAGTTTCTCCCTCTTTGACCCCAAATTAGATATATTTTGAGATTCTTAAGAAACTAGATTTTTTGATAAGAAAATTAAAGGAAAAGAAGATGGGCCCACCCGGATTTGAACCGGGGATCTCTCGGTTATCAGCATCGCCCGTCCTGACAAATAGACTTCAGAACGCCGAGCGCTTTAACCAGGCTAAGCCATGGGCCCTTTTTTTACAAATAAAAAGGTAAGTTTTTTCCTCAATTTCCCTTAAATAAATCTTGTCGATTATCGATAACTCTTAGTATATTTAGCTCTGGCACCTGGTCCACCAAAATGCTTAGGCTCACGACGACGGGGATCTCCTACTATCATGTGTCGATCATATTCTGTATATTTAATCCTCAACTCTTCAGAATCAGTCCAAGCTAGAAGAGCTCGTGCAATAGCAGTTCTTGAAGCATCAGCTTGTCCCATATATCCTCCACCCTTGACTTTAACCTTAATATCCACACTTTGTCTAGTTTTATCTTCAAGAAAATAAAATGGTTCTAGTAACTTCATCCTAACAATCTCAGGTTCGATAATCTCTATCGGTTTTCCGTTAATCAAAACTCTACCTGTTCCTTCCTTAATTATAGCACGTGCAATAGCTGTACGTCGTTTTCCACTTCGTAATACACTTTTCATATGACTCAAACCATTAGATTTTTGACCTTAATTTCTCAAGGGAGATATAAGACGCCTTAGGATTGATATTTTGAGTTTCTGGGATGATTTCAATATTATTTTCCTTAAATTTTTCAGGAAAATCTTTATAAACAACCAAGCGATGGTAAGCTTCTTTTCCTCTACTCTTATGATATGGAAGCATGCCACGTATCGTTCTTTTGAGAATTTTATCAGTTTCTCGTGGATAAAAAGGTCCTTTTAAAGGATTTGATTTTGTTTTAATCCTCCATCTCTGCAGGTATTTTGCTGCAATAAAATCTCCCTTACCTGATACTAATCCCTTATCAGCATTAATAACTATTATCTTCTCTCCATTTAAAAGCCGTTTTGCAATTATACTTGACAATCGACCTAAAATTGAATTCTCTGCATTTATGATGGTGGCATCTTGCATATTATCCATCATTGATCATCATCCCTTTTCTACTATTTTATAATACGAACTTGAGATCCTTTCGGATTTTTTTTCACCAGCTCTTCAAACGTTAAGCATTGCCCACCAGCATTAACAATTTTTTCTTGCGCAGCTATTGAAAAGGATTCAGCAGCAATGTCAAGACGATGATTTAACGATCCAGATCCTAAAACCTTACCTGGGATAAGTAAAATATCTCCAGGAGAAGATAGGCTATTTATACGGGATAAATTTACTGTAATTCGACTTCTCCTCGTTTTAGATATTTCTGATGCCAGAAATGCCCATATTTTCGTTTTGTTTGCAGCAGCAGCTTCTCTCAAAAACCTGATTAGAGCGATTTTATTTGGATCTGTCCTTCCTTTGATTTTCAATTGAATCCCATTTTTAAAATTCATCAACAAGGGTGTTAAAAGCTTCCGCTTTCTCCTTTAATAGTTCTAAAGCTTTGATTATTATTTTTTTAACCGTGAGTGCCCCAGTACTTTCAACAATAAAAATAAAGTCCTTACCAGTTGTGGTTACATTTACGGCATCTAGTTCGCAGATTTCAACACATTGGTTACATAAGCTACAGTTAATAATATTGACAGCCTTTATCTCATCATTTTCAATTTTTATGATATCACGGGGGCAGACTTCTACACAGTCTCCACAGAAGGTACAATTATTTAAATTAAATTCAACACAAGGATAATATTTGTAAGAAACTGTTGAAGTGGGCTGCCATTTTGCATGCTCCAAACCTCTACCAAGTCGAGCAATTGCTTCGAGAAAAATTTTTTGATCTTTAGCCATTTTAAGAACAGGGATGTTTGGATAGACGGGAATTATTTTAGGATCTTGTGATAACAAATCTTTTGAAAATACTATCTCGACATCTTGTTCTCCAGATTTTTCCAGAGTTAATGACACTTCACAAGATGTACAACCTTGTCCTCCGCATGAACATAACTCAGGCCTTACAAAACTCTCTAAGTCCGTTTTTAGAGGAATTAATCCAAGACGGTGAGCTACAATTTCATCATATAGAGGAGTAGTATTTTCGATAATAATAACTTCATCTATCGCCATGGTAGGAACTTCACTCAGGATCATTCTTCTGATAGTGTTGGCGAAAGTTGGTGTTACATCAGAAAGGACAAACTTTGCATGATTTTCACTCTGTTCAACTATTTCAAGTTCCAAATAAATGCTACCGCCTAGCTGAATCTATTTTTTCAAGACTCTAACGCAAAAACCAAGGAAAAAATTGAGTTTTTTACTTCTTTTTTCCATTGGGGACTTATAGAGATGTGTTTTATTCGATTTAGCTGCAATTTTGTTAGCTATAAATTCTTTTTCTTGTTCTGGTTTCTTTTGAGAAAAAATAATGAATAAAAGCACTCAGGAACATTGATAGTCCATTTAAAGGTAAAATATCGTCTCAACGAATATTTAGGAGATTAAAAGTCTTTGATTTTTTACATGACAGAGGTTGTCCACTTGATTAATCATCATCATTTTACAGGATTCCTCATATTTCTGAGTCAATGGGATGAATATATTCGTGGTTGGCAACTTCTAATTGAATCTGGAGATCAGATCTTCTGGATAATCCTCATTTTTGTGGCATGGATAGTACGTGCAATCGCTCTAACAATGATTATTATTCAACTAGGAGATAGATTAATCCGAAAAAATAAGTACTTCGAGTTTAATCTTTTGTTCACTGGCGTAGTCTTCATATTAGTTACAGTTCCTTTCTTTCTGGCTGGTATTTCGTTGATCTACCCTTTTATTCCATGAATTGCGGAATTTAGAAACCATAACATTGTTTTTCTTAGAAATTTTTTCATCAAATAAGATTCAAGAATTAATCTGTATTACTTAACTTAGGAAAAGAGAGCATTAATTCATTAAATTCCACAAAAAGCTCAAGAATTTGGTTTGGTGAAAGATTAACTGGCTGGTAGGCTCTATATTCTAACTTATCAAGTTCAATTCTGAACTTTTTTCGTAAGTTACGTGGATAATCTTTGGCAAATACTTGTAGGTTATTACGTACTTTTTTATGTTTGCGGCAAAAAAGATACGTAAGAAATAAATAGAAATCTTTATCTCTAGTTAATTTAGGAGGTTCTAATCTGATTCCACGAACAAGACTTGACTGAACTATAGGTTTAGGAGTAAAAAAATGAGGCGGGAATGTCTTTACCACTTCAAATTTATAATAAAAAGAAGAAAATACAGAAATTCGACTATAATTGGGATCCCCAGATTTTGCACAGAGATGATTAGCAAATTCCTTTTGTAACGTCACAGTAACGATTTCTGGACGATTCTCAATCTCTGTGATTTTTTGAATAAAAGGAGAGGAGATCCCATAAGGAAGATTGGAAATCAATTTGTGATGAGGAGGAATCTGAAGCTTGAGGAAGTCCCCTGATCTGATCTCTAATTTGTCGCTATAATTAAAAAACTCCCTTCTCATAATAGTAGATAAAATTGGGTCAAGTTCATATGAAAACACTTTTTGACATTTTTTAAGGAGGAAATATGTTAAAGTGCCAATTCCACAACCTACTTCGACTACTGTATCTTTTTCCTCTAGTTTAGCCTCTACTAAAAGACTATCTACCACTGACTTATTAATGACAAAATTTTGCCCTTTAGATTTCTTGGGGGAAATGGCATAATTCTGAATTAAGGTCTCTGTATATCTTTTTAAATTTCCTTTATCAAGTAGATGGAAGAAACTCAATATTAATCATACTAATACTTTTTTTATGAACAGATAATATTTTGGTGAATTTTCAAGCTCTAGTAATATACGATTCGTGAATATTGACATCGGATCCGAAATATTAGTCCTTGTTGAGAAATCACTGAAAGAAGAAAAAGAATTAGTTTTTCTAGCTTCTAAAATCGCCCATAGTCGTTTTTGGCCTATCCCTGGTAATAATTGAAGCTGATGCATTTGAGAAGTTAGAGGATGTGCCTGATTGAGGAATCTAATAAAACGGGATTCATAAGTCATAACAATTTTTTTGATTGTTGTGGGTAGATTACTTAAAGCAGAACTAGAAAGTTGATCATAGTGAATTTGGCTAATTCGTAAAATGTTCCTATTCCTAGGTGAGAGTAATAAGTCATCACCTATAAAAAATTTTGATCCCATTGTCAAGACAACATCATAGAACTGGAATTTTTCAGATGTAATAACTACAATGAGTGGGTTATAATCTTCAGAACGCCTGTGACTTAACGATTTTCCTTGGGGATAAAAGTCAATTACAAACCCCTTTCCTAAATCTTGGAGTTGGGTCTTTGGTTTCCTTTTTTTTCCCTTTCTTCTTTGGTCTTTACTTCTCATTAATTTAATTCCTCAAATATTCAAAGTTAGAAATTAGGATCCTCTTACTTATATACTTTTAAAGAATTTTTATTTATTTATTTTGATCACTTCAACCAGATGTCACTCTTCTGAAGCATGTTGGATGATAATGAGGCCAATTTCATGGTTAAAAAGTCGTAAATTTAATTAAACTAGAGGAAGACATAAACGACATTATGACTGGATCATTATAGGATATTAAGATCTAGATCATAATTTTTTCATTGCTTATTGGCAGTTATTAATATTAAAAAAACGATTCTTTAACCTTATTTTTTTCAGACAACGACTCCTGAATGGATTAATAGCATGATGAAATAGAAATCAATTAGGATAAATCAATGTTATCATTTTCTTGTCATTTTTATTCAAGTCTCTCTTTCTGTATTTTACTTAGAAGCACCCTTTCCATCTTTTCTCATGGTGGAAATAGTGAGATCTCATTGTCTAGAATGTGGTGGAAATCTCATTCAAACTGAATCTGATATAGTATGTATGAATTGTGGCTTAGTAGCAAATAAAATATATGAAAAACCAACAGTTCAGCTAATTACAGCTGAAGGGAGTTTTGGAAGTCAGTATGCCTCAATAAGTGAAAGACCTAGTGCAATGAAATCATTAGGAACATACATCGGTACTTATCGGAGAAAATTTTTAGCTGATGGAAAAGGAACTCAATTAAAAATCCCAGTCAAGCAACAATTTCGACGATTAAAATCCCTAAACGATATTTATCTCCATTTTAATGGCCGTCAACGAGAATATCGGGGATATAATTTCTTAACAACAATATGTAGCATCCTGCAAATCACTGATGCAGCCAAAGCAGATGCTCTTTTTCTATACCGAAGTGTACATTCTCAATTACACGGAGAACTGAAACTCTCTAATCTGATTATGGGTTCCCTTTACTTATCTATTCGATCTAGAAAAGAAAATATTGAGCTTGCTCGACTTGTCGATGCAGCTCAAAGTCGTGGTTATTTCATTCTAGGAAAAGATATAATTAAAGCGGCATCATTAATCAGGCAACACGCTAGAATTCGAATAAGTCATGTTAAATCAGAGGAGTATTTAGATAACATTGTTTGTCGTCTCGAAAAAGATCGAGAAATTTCCAAGCAGTTATATAAGAAAATAAATGTAGAGAAAAATGAATATTTTCACTACTTAAAACTTGGTGCAAAGAAACTACTTATGAATTTTCCACAATCTGATCGTGGGGGACGTAATCCATTTATTCTTGCAGCAGCAATAATTATTGCTTCAGACATTATGCTAGCCAGACATTATATGTTTTATCATTGCTATAAACGTAAATCAAGGCGAGGTATATTAACACAAAAGCACATTGCTAGGATCTTAAGCATCGCTGAATTCACATTACGTGAGCACTATTTGTTGTTAGCGAAACCCCTAATGGAAACGGAAATACACAGGAATTAATTCTTAGTATGGAAAGTTGTAGGTAAAACTGCTAAAAAGAGATTAAGCAATAAAAAATACCTCGAAAACATGATAAACTGGAGTCCACTTCGCTGACTATTGGGATTAAAGCGAAAAATTAGGTTATGTGAATAATATTTAATCCTGAATTACCAAAGCGAGTAATTTTTTGGTGAATAATAATGGCAGATCTCGAAAGAATGAATTTAGTGGTCACAGGTCATGTTGATCATGGAAAATCGACTGGCTTGGGTCACATGTTATTCCTACTTGGTCAGATCCACGATCCTAAGAAGAAACGACAACCATGGCGTATAGCAGAGAGATATTTCAAGGATAGTAAAGCTCAAGGAATGGGTAGTTGGTCATACGCATGGATCTTAGATCCTTTAATGGATGAAAGAGAACGGGGTCTAACGATTAATGTATCTTTTATGGAATTCAAGACCAAGAATTTTACATACAATCTTATTGATGCCCCTGGACATAGTGATTTTATAAAAAACATGATAACAGGAGCTTCTCAAGCGGATGCTGCAATTCTAGTAGTTTCAGCAAGAAAAGGAGAATTTGAGGATGGAACTAAGGTTGCGGGGACAGCTTCAGGAAAATATGCAAATGTTATTGGTATGACCACAGAGCATATGCTTCTCCTTACATCTCTAGGGGTGACTAATGTAGTTGTTGCGATAAATAAGATGGATGTTGTTGATTACGATCAAAAACGCTATGAGCAAATAAAAAAAGCAATTCATGGCATTTTCACAATGCTTATGACTGCCCTTCAAGTAGAAAACAAAGAAAAACGACTTGAATCGATTAGATATGTTCCTACAAGCGGTTTAGTGGGAGTAAATGTTCTTTCAAAAGATGTTACTCTGAAAAATCTAGAAGGACATGTAGCGGCAGCAAAAGCTGGGAATGGCGATCCCGAATTCATTGAATCATTAGAAAAAGAGATGGAAGATATTAAAGCTGGTTTTGAAGCTTTGTCCTGGTATGATGGGCCATCTCTAATTGACGCTCTTGACGAACTTGAATCTCCTGCAGTTCGTAAAGAAGCGTTATCAAAACAACCAATTAGACTTCCAATTCAGCAAACTTTAAACATTGGTGGTGTGGGAACTGTGTTAACTGGTCGGGTTTCAAGTGGAATTTTAAAACCAAACTCAGATGTAGTCATTTCTCCCACAAAACAAAGTATCGAACCTCTTCCCATCTCTGTAAAGACTATTCAAGAATTTCATAAGGATATTCCACAAGCTTTGCCTGGTGACAATGTTGGATTCAACATAAAAACAAAGAATATTGGAGCAAAGGATATTGTACGAGGAGCTGTCGTCAGTGATCCTAAGAATCCTGCAAAAGCTCTCAAACCTAACGTTGACGCTTTCTTATCATTTGTTCTGGTTATACGCGGATTAGGTAAGAAAGGAAAGAAGAAGGCTGGGGAACCAGCATGGGGAATCCATGAGAATTACTCTCCTGTTGTACATTGTGGTACTGCTCAAGTCGCATGTCGAGTAACTAAAGTACAGGAAAAAGATCAAATTTTACCAGAGCAACGGGGAATGGTTTGGATGACTCCACTAAGCCCTCTCGTCGTTGAACCTTTTGATACTTCTCCTGCACTTGGACGTTTCGCATTAAGAGATTCTGGAAAGACCGTAGCGGTGGGAGTAGTTCAGAAGGTGGAATATGGTAAATATTCATCTTAACCCACCTCCCATATCTAATTCTTTTTTCTTTCTCTTTTTTTAAGCTTAACAATACAAACAAGCCGAAGACGGCGGTTTGAGTTTATGGCTGAGATAAACCAAACTATATCTCTTATTTGGATTGGGCATGTCGATCATGGGAAGTCAACAACATTAGGGCATTTATTATTTCAAATAGGAGCTATTGATCCTAGAACCATGGAAAAATTAAGGGAAGAAGCATCGCAACATCAAATGGAATCATGGCAATGGGCATATATTCTTGATACACTCCCTGAAGAAAAACAAAGAGGAATCACGGCAGACGTTGCATTCTACCCATTTAAGACTGATAAGAGAAATTTTATACTAATTGATGCCCCTGGACATCGTGATTTCGTAAAAAATATGATTAGAGGGGCAGCTCTAGCTGATGCATGTGTCTTAGTTGTAAGTGCTGTGCCAAATGATCTTAAATCTGGATTAAAAACTGGAGGTTATCAGAATCCAGGAGGACAGACAAGAGAACATGCAATACTAGCATCAGTTCTCGGAATAAACCAACCAATTGTTGCCATTAATAAGATGGATCTGATTAATTTTCAAGAAGACCAATATCATCGAGCAGTTAAACGTGTTAAGTCATTAATACAAGAAATTCAATCACCTTGGACAAAAAATCTTGAGAAAATACCTTTCATTCCTATTAGCGGTTTTACAGGTGATAACCTGACACATCCTTCTGAAAACTTACCATGGTACTCTGGACCAACTTTAATCGAATCTTTGAACTCATTAGAGGGCCGTATAACTCAAGAAGATTTGGGAATGAGGTTTGTTACTTATGATTTAGATGAAAAACATGGTTTTGGAACTCTCTTACTTGGAAAAGTCTTGGGAACCCCATTGAATGTAGGAGACATGGTTATGGTTTTGCCCCAAGGGAATTCCACTGAGGTGAAGGATATTTGGATTCAAGAGGAAAAAACAACACGTATTGAACCAGGTAATTATGGAGCAGTTCTATTACGAAACATAGATAAAGATTCATTGGAAGAAGGGAGTGTGTTAACTCATGAGCAATTGGATTATCGATTTGCTTCTTTGATTCGGGCTAGATTATTAGTTCTTGAGGGATCTTTCGTTCCAGGTTCCTCTTTGATTCTCCATTGTGGAACTTCTTATACAACAACACAAATTTCATCAATTACTCAGATTTTAAAGGAAAATCCTAAGTATAAAAATATCTCTCGAGATTTTGAAGGAAGGATAAATATCGCCTTCAAAAGTGAATTAATTGAAGTAGACCTAATCCTTGACTCTGCGATAGTCGTGGAAAAGTTTTCTGATTATCCAGAACTGGGAAGGATAATACTACGACATTCTGGACAGACCATCGCAGTTGGTATTATTCATGAGATATTAGAACAGAGTTAGAAGATAACGAACCTTGAATTAAACTTATCTGGATTACACCAAAGGTCTGAGTCTTTATCGGGCACTTAATGCCACACGTTCGATATCTTGTTTTCTTTTAATTGCATTCGAGTTCGGATTATTAGTAGATGCTAAAATAAGTTGTTCTGCCAGGATTTCATCAAAACTTCTAACATTATTAAAGGATGATTTTCTTACTGATTGAGCTAATAAACGTAATGCAACATCAATTCTACGTTGAGGGGCACTGTCTACAGCTGTATGATAAACTATTCCACCATACGAGATTCGCGTTGTTTCTTCTCGAGGTGCACAATTTACAATTGCATCAACAAGAACTTGAATGGGATTACTACTTGTTTTTAACTCAATTAATTGTAACGCAGACTTCACAACATTGAGCGCCATAATCTTTTTCCCTGTGTTCTTTCCAGGACTCATTAATTTGTTTGCTAAACGTTCAATTATATGTACATAGGATTTATGGAATCGTTTATGCTCATGACGGCCAGCACTATGAGGAACAAGTCTCTCAGTTAAATTAATGTAACGAACAAGTCCAACATCTTTAATTTCGATATCTTTACAATCCCATAAGCCAAATATCTTCATTTCTTCAGAAATAGCCATTTCAATCTTCCGTTTATCCTTATGTTCTTAATTCAATTTCAACAAAAATAGAACGGGAAACGTTTAATCTAATAATCTGTCTCATCGTTCTGTCATCTGCATCGATATCTATTAACCGTTTATGGATTCTCAACTCGTAATCCTCCCAAGTTGCGGTGCCCTGTCCGCTTGGTGACTTTCTTACAGGTAATTTTAACTTTTTTGTTGGTAATGGGATGGGACCTCTCATCTTTACCCCAGATTTTTCTGCAATTCTTTTCATTTCATTGCAGATTCCATCCAGTTGGTTGACATCGGTACTCATTAATCGAATTCGCGCTACGGACACCAAGATTCGATTCACCTTATTGTATGTGAAATTCTTTCTGTTAGATTGCTCAAATGGGAAGTACAATTTGGAGTTATAAGGATTTTTGGTTTTTACTTCCTTTCTTAAACCTAAATGGTTGAAATCTTCTGAGTTTTATTAAGAGTTTTCAATTCAAAGAAATTAAAGAAACTGAAGGTGCTTGTTGAAAACGATGATGAACTTGTTCTTTAAACGCCGGGGGAGGGAGTTTCATTCAGGATACCAACATCCTGAAATTTGAACCCTCGAGTACAAAAGTACACTGGCTTTCAATCATAGGGTAAAATTCTTCAATGTCTCAAGGCCAGCGCCGTTTTAAAGGGTGATGGTGAACCATTAACCCGTCCACTTGGCTACCCCGGCAAAATGGGTAGTTGCTTTTTACGGAGTTGTTTTATAGTCATACATCACAATAGTGCCTACTACTGCTATAAGAGTAATAATAATTCCCACGATTAATAATGTAATGGAAGTTCGAACATCATATGCAAATCGAGTGGAGTAATGAATTAGATAAAGGCCTCCTGAACCTATTCCAAAAAATAAACCGGCAATAAGAGATTCTACTAAAAATTGTTCACTTGATGATTTGAATACTGGGACAAGTTGGGTGGCAGTTTGTCCCATTGGTAATGGTTGTTCTGTAAGATTATAAAGCCCTCCAGCTAGAATGAAAACTGTGGCAAGGAGTAATATAGCGAGAGCATATTTATGAGGAGCCTCATAGGGAAGTTCTATATCAGGAACCCTAAAATCGATAATAGGCTTTTTAAGACCAGGAATCCAAGGAAGTCGAGGAGTAGTCCCCTTTTCTTGTTCAGGTTGTTTTTTTGACATGTGTATTACCTTTAAGTTGTGTTCAACTATATGCTTAATAAAATACTTCTCTATCTCTAAGTTATGATAGTACCATACTAAGTTTGAAAGCTGTTTGGGACTGAGTTGCTAGTAATGTGACTTTAGAGGATAATACTATGAATAAATATTCGGGATGAGGAGCAAAGAGTCTATCTTAATTTCTTTTCGAAATCAAAGAACAATGAGATATTCAATTAGTTTTCTGATTTCCTTGAATTTTTTTCTTCTTTTTCTCATTTAATATGTTTTTAAAATCAATATGACCCATTCCCTCAAGATCAGAGATATTAATCATAGTTAATTGCATTGTATCTTGAACGGAATCAAGAATGTCAGGGTTATAATCATCATCTAAAAACCAAATTGCCTTCTTCCGGAGAAACTTGGAAAGACTGTTAATTAAGAACAATCTATCAGAATCATCTTCATCATTAGAGGATGTTACTCCAGTGATCACTGGATAGCTTGTGTCTATATGATCTTTAGAAGGAGACTGGGTAGTAACAGGTTTTGAAAGTCCATCAAAAGGTTCAGATTTGAACCAAAGGACATCAAATTCTTTATCTGCTAAATAATTAGTTATTTCTTTTTGTAATTGGGAGCGTGGTTGCATATAATCTTCTAGTGTTCGCTGACAAATATCTTTGAACTGATTTTCAAGAATATCAATAGGAACATCGAGATTGTTGCCTAAGATTTCACATAAAATTTTAAAATATTTTGTTTTTGGAAAACTCTCCCCTTTTTCATATTTATATAACGATTGCCGTGAAATTCCAACTTTTTTCGCAAGAATGGTCATATCTAGCTGTAATTGGCTTCTACGTTCTTTAAACTTCTCCTTAGAAAGATTAACATAAATTCCACCCCGATGAGTAAATTTTGATATTCTTGCTGATTCTAATCCCTTCTCATATTGAAGAAACATTTGTAATGTTTTCAAGGAGATTGCGGATATGTTATGTCTCCGATATAACGTTCCTTTTTTGATGTGTTTTTGAGTAGCAGTGTGTGATATTATTAGAGGAACTCCAGAGATAAGTTTTGAGATCAATTGCAGGTCAATTGACGTTTGTCTCTTAAAGAAATCCAAATCCACTACAACTTTAGTAATGATTTTTTGTGGATTGGGTATTTTACTCATTAGATTATTTTTTTGTGCGATGAAATCAAAAGCACTTGAATGGAAATTCTCGGTCCATAAAGCATATCCTGCTTTTTTAAATTCATTCTTTGTCTGAGTAACCAACTTTTTTTTTGTTATTGCTTTTTGAATTGACATTGGATATTCCAAGAGTTAACCTGAATTAATCGCTTCTATAATATTAGTGGACCAGCCGAGATTTGAACTCGGGTTATGTAGTCATCCAAGGGTGAATCCCATGGGATCTCCGCCTTGCGAAGACGGCGTGATACCACCTTCACCACTGGCCCAATTCTCAGGAGCATAAGTGAATTTTTTAGGGGGAAGGGCATATCAAACTATCTCTTTCAACTATCTAGCCACTAGAATAATATTTTTTAAACAATTCGATTGAAGTAAGCAATTGCTAAACCCGCTACCAAAAATTTAGATATCAAAAGACCAAGAGCTAGATTGATGAAGGTTAAGCGCATTTTTAAAAGAAAAATGAAGATTGGAGGATTTTCTGCATTTAAATCAATAGAGAAGACATGCTTATCCAAATAAAGAGGATAAACCTAGGTCATCGCCCTCTTCTTCTTCTTCCTCTTCTTCTACTTCATCAACTTTTCCTGCTTTTACATCTTTGGTAGATTCAGTTGCACCTGCAACGCCTGGAACTGCAGCTGTCATTAAAGAAGCCCCTTTAATGGCTTCATCAATATTTATTGATGTTAATGTGGCTACAAGCCCTTTGACTTTGGATTCATCTGGTTTTCCACCAGCAGCTTTGATAATCGCGTCAATTCCCTTTTCCGTAATTTTTTTACCTGATGAGTGTAGAACTAAAGCAGCATGTAGATATTCCAATTGTATTCACTTCCTCATAATAACAAAGTATTATGCCTTTTTAAGGTTCATGATGAGTCCTAACAGCATAATTGATGGTTGATAATTCATTCGCGGTTCAATGTATCAGTTAGAACTATCTTACTTCTATTTTTAGCATTTTTCATAATTGGTTTATCTGTGTAATGGAAGGAATTCTAGTTGTCTTGTATAGAGAATTGATATAATCCCTTTATTTAAATAATCGGGTGTCACCAACAACCAAGAACACTGATTATTCGTAATCATGGAGAATATTTACAGTTCCAAATACTTCAATCGATATAATCTACATTCATCTAATATGACGATTTCTCAAAAATTCGATTCTACAAACAATTAATTCAATACTCACTCATACTAGAAGAGGATAGTTACAGTAGAAAGATAAACTTGGGGACGGCCGGATTTGAACCGGCGATGTTCGGACACCCTGCAACCAGCAGAGGTGACACCGAGTTTCCTCATTTTTCCAGAACTTCATCATGAGTTTCAGTTAACCCAGTGGAGTTCACAGGGGGTTCTGGAGCCCGGCGCGATACTTGTCCGGTCCCGCTAGAAGCTAACGGAACCACTAGCTTCGCTACGTCCCCAATGAATCTTGATTACAATTCTAATTTCTAATAGAAGGAAGAGGAAGATCCTTTTTATAAATTTTCGGATTCATGATTCAGTTGGTTTGGAACCTCAAGAACCAGTTCCAATGAACACTAACGACAAGGCCCTGCTTCATTTAATGGTCTTGAGATTAAAAACAAGTAATTTTCAAAAAATTAATAATTTGAGAGTAAATGAGATTGGAATCCACGTTAAGAAACCATGAAAAAAAATCAAAACAATATGATGCTTCTGTTAAAACATTCGAATCATGCGATAGAACTATTTCTTTGGTTTGATTTTTTAAACACCAATCGACAGCTTTGTAAATCTCACACGAACCCGAAAGATCAAATTCTTGAAATAAGCTTGCAACGAACTTTCTGTGTTTTCTACTAAAGCTTACCTGTTTATCAAAGTAAAAG
>JBHLPQ010000047.1:0-21314 GCA_048939265.1 Promethearchaeota archaeon | reverse complement strand
TTTTAATAAACGAATTAACCATAACCTCTCCGACACGAATGTTATGTGTTATTTGACATACATTTTTTTGATTAAAAATGATTCATTGACCAATCAAAGATATAATAGTTATGGAATTAATCAATCTTAAAACTGTATTACACTGAATTTGGCTAAGTAGATAATCTTTAAGCTATTGATCGTGAATTACAAATACTAAAATCGAAGAGTAAGTGAGTACTAGAATCCTAATTATTGTATCTTCATGTAGATAGGTTCTATGGATGTTTCTTTCAAAGAAACATCACCTAGTAATTCGATCAGACTTCAGATTCTGATTCTTCCTTGAGTTTCAACTCGATGTTGACACTAAAATAATTTACTTCTTATGTATTATTCTAAAAAAAGAAGAGTAAAGTTTATATATATTGAACGTTTATCCGCTCACTGTGAGAGTATTAATACTCACACATGAACTTACAACAGAGAAAAGGTGAAAAAATATGGTTAAGAAGACAAAAAGAAAAGCTGGTTTTGCAAGTGCTCGCGTGGAGAAAGTAATTCGCAATGCAGGAGCTTTTCGTGTATCTGCTGACGCAGTCTACAGATTAAACGAGATTTTGACTGAATACGCCATGAATGTCGCTCGATATGCAGTTGATATTGCTCAACACTCTGGACGTAAAACTGTTCAAGAACCAGATATTAGACTCGCAGCAACTAAATAAAGGAATTTTTCCTCTCTCTCCCTCTTTTTTTATTTTTTTTTTAATATCTCTAGTTTAAAAGTGGCTTTGTACTGGTCTGAAAAAACAAGGGAGTCTAATCCTTGTTATCAGCTTTCTAAAATTAGAAGAAGTTGTATATTTTTTTAAGGAAAACCTACAAATATCACCTATAAGCCACGCTAAATTTTTCTTAATCTAATTACATTTATTAGTTTGTTTTTTTTACTAAAGAGGTCAGATTCATGCTGATTAAAAATTTTAAACACACTTTCATCCTCTTACCGATTATACTAGTTTCTATTCCATCATCAATTGAAATAAGAGCAGAGTATACGACTTCCTTTCAACAAGAAGACTCTGACTGGAATCAATTATTTCCTAGTACAGATACTCGTACTTCTCAAATTCCATCAAATTCAATCCTACTGCAAGAAGAAGTCATTAGATACTTAATAAATAGTTGGAATATTGATGAAATTCTTGAAAATGACTTAACAAATGCTATCGAGATCATTTGTCAAGCAGCAACTACTCTCCCTTCAGTTCAAATAACCTCGCAAATAACGGATAAAATTCTGACGGATTTTAATCGAATTCTCACAACAAACATAAGTAATACCAAGGAAGTATTAAATAAAACAGTAGAAGGACTTTATTACATCTTAAAAGATGGTGATAAAAAAGTTAATACCAATATGAACCTCTGGATTGCAAAAGCGTTATTAACACTTGGACCTTCTCGTATTGAATCATCGGTCGAGATGGCAAACAATATCATGAAATTTCTTGAGCTTTATGTTCGTGGACCACCTCCTGCGGAATTTTTACATACTTTTATATTATTAGATCCAGCTGACAATCCAATTCCAGCATCAATATCTGCTATTGTCCTCCTCCAGGACCAATTGATGGCCCTCACAATCTATCAACAACTCTCATATAGTATTTTCGATGACCAAGTTTTAGAGCATTTTAATAGGATAATGGATCTGGAAAACCTAACAATAAACGATAAGGGGGGATTCTTAGATTATAACTTGTCATTTAGTTTAGAATTAAATTTCGGTTTTCTTCACTCAGAAAGAGATCAAAACTTAGGGGGATTTAATTATCAAAATAACATAAGCAGCTTTTATTTTCGAGATATCCTATTTTTGCTAGAGTACTACTTCAATCAAATCAAGGACTTTAGTACTGAAACAGATAGAGAGATCTATGATCCATTATTTTATGATCCAAATTTAGCTAATTCGTACCAAAACATTTTAGTCCTTCTTCTAACCGATTTACAGGTCCTTTTCAGATATAAAGACATTTTCTATTACAACAGGATAAAAACATATAACTATGACACTACTTTTCCGATATATCCTGGTGATCGAATATATATCAGTGATCAATTTGCCTTCATTAAATTATTATCTCGAATGGCTAATTGGTATTCTTCAACGATTCTATTTAATGAATTTCAGGCCTTCGGGAAACAATTACAAAGACTATCTATCCTTCTGTGGGATTTTCTTATAAAGGAAGCCTATAGTACCTCAACTGGAGGCCGTGCAGCAAACAGTGACAATTTTTCATCTGGATATTTCTTCGCGTTTTATTCAGTCCCACTAGGTTTATACTTATTTGATAACACTTCCCAAGGATCGCTACTCAAAGCAAATATCCTCGCTCTCAACGGATTAGGAGCAGTATTTCCCTTTCAACTTGTTTTGGAATATAATACTCCGATAACCGTCCGAGACAACCAAAGTATTTTCATTAAAATCATTCCCCTAACACAAGGAAGCTCCTCTGGGTTATTCATCAACAGTAAACTTTCGCTAAACATACCTGCTGAATCACTCAATACAATAATAGCCACACCCACACTATCAATTCAAACGAATTATTCTACACGCTATAATTTTTCGGTTTCACAGGAGGGCCCTATCGCTTTTTCCATACATCTTTCGCATCAAAATGTAGAATTCTTCAATCTCGAAGCGTCTTATTTAGTTCTACGCTCTTTAATGATGGAAGTTCTTGTAGATCCAGTCAATCCAACCCAAGGAGAAATAGTATCTATCCATTTTGAAATCCGTGATAATACAGGTCTCTTACGAGATAATATCTTTTATTTTGCAGAAATCAATTCTAAATCACTTAAAAAACCTTTATCGTTTTTTAATCAATCCCTTTATACTGATACTGGAGCAAATCCAATAAAATTAAACTCAAGTCAAACAAATAACGATTTACACTGCTATTTTTTTGTCTATAAGGATGGTTACTACCCCGCAGAAACTAATATAACAATCCACTTCGCAACAAAGCTAAACTTCTTAATTGAGTGGTTGATTTGGTTAATTCTAGAAAGTGACTTGGGTGCTTGGATGGGAACAATAGCAGCCCTCTCTGCAATACTCTGGGGCCTCTATATAAGCTTTGTTAATCGTCTTTTAAGGAGAGTAAAGACGTGCCAGTATTGCGGAAGTAGTTGGAAAACAAAATACCCAGTGTGTGCTCATTGTGGACGGGTGTTAAATCCTAAGAAATTGAAAAAAGACTCCCCTCTAGCAAAGGAACTACAAGAAGACCCAAGAGAACCCTCAGAAATTGAACTTTAATCTTCTAAGGACTTTTCCCAAACAGCCCAATCAAATTTCTGAAAGGTATACACTTTACGTATTGGCTCAATTACTTTCCATGTACACTTCAATCCTTTTGGGAATTGCACTAATGATCCACCTTTAACCTCAACTTCCTCATCTGGGGTTGTTACAACAACCTTCCCCTCAAATACATAGGCGGTTTCATCATCGTTATATTCCCAATCAAAGGTAGAAGGTTCACAATCCCACGAACTCCAATTGGAAATATCAACTTTCTCTTTTGCGATCTCTCTTTGTTTAATTTTCATCAAAAATTCTCCTCAATCTAAAATTAATGGTTTATTAAAAATATCAAATCGAGAGTAATGCCCACTTATATCAAAGTTTTGTCTTTCTTGAATAGCTATTAAAGGATCAACATCAGCATAAATAATCCCTTCTTTATCGACTAAAGGCCCAGCAACTATGTTTCCTAGTGGATCCACAATCATTGATCCACCATTTTGCCAACTTTTAGAATGTGATTCCATCACACTTTTCATTGGAAATTCAGATTCCTTTAGATGAGAAAAATCTATAGGTCGCAGTAAACCTGATGTTGATAAGACCCAAGAACGCCCTTCTAATGCAATAAACCTCGTGATATCTTGAGTTAATCCCAAACTTCCAGGCCATACTGCGACATGAATGATTTCGTCCTGTAAATGGAGAGCAGCTCTAACTAAAGGTAACCAATTCTCCCAACAATTCAAACTACCAACATTGATCCCGTGAAAAGGATAAGTTTTTAGTCCTTTGCCATCGCCATCAGCCCAAACGAGACGTTCCTCATAAGTAGGCTTTAATTTCCTGTGCCGACCTAAAAGCTTCCCATTAGAATCAATAGTGAGAAGAGTACAATACATAGATCCCCCTTTTCTCTCCGTAACTCCTCCAATAAACATCACTTTTAATTCCTTGGCCAAATTTCTTATTTCGGTAAGGATCGTGTTAGTTCTTAAATCAAGCGATTCATTCCAGTATTTTGAATATGCAATTTTTTGCTGGGGATTATTAAATTTTGATCCACATGAAGGGGAAAGCCAAGCAGGGTAGCCAGGAATTAATGTTTCTCCCCAGGTTATTAACTCTGCATTATTTGACTTAGCTTCTCGAATATAAGATGCTAGTTTATCCCAAGTTTTTTTGGCGTCAAGAAAAACAGGTGCAATTTGAATCCCTGCGACTCGAATCATATCATTGGAAATGTAAAATGAAGAAAAAAAGATTGTGTAGAATATTCCATGGTTCTCCTAAAGATTCAAAAGACTGGTAACGATTTCCTCATAAATAGTAGCAAATTGTTTCATGGAGGCTAGGTCAATGAATTCATTACTCCCATGGATGTTACCTCCTTTTGGACCTAAATCAATCACTGGAATTCCTGGAACGTAGCGGGCATCAGATGCTCCCTCCTGTTCACATGCTTCTGATGGTAATGAATACTTCTCTAATACTTTTGAAGCAGTTGTTACTAAGGGATTTTCTATTGATGTGTGAAAATAACCAGATGTACCTGGACAAGTAACTTGTGCTTCGTTAGCTAGCTTGCCCAATCGTTGTATGAAAGCTTCACACAGTGTTTTAGTTTTTTCTGCTGATAAAAACGCACGTACGTCGAAATAAATTTCAGTTCCTTCAGTTGTGGAATATGAAATGATATTAGGATTGACCGATATGCCAAATTCGCTTAAAATTTCAGTAGGTAAGTCGATTAATACTATACTACGGATACATCGAAGTAAAGTTGTTAGATTTTCATCGTACGTTATTTCTTGAGAGTCTGGGCTGTATGTGAGATGAGCGATTGAAGCTTCAACATAATCCGGAATAACATTCCCTTTTATCCATGCACCCTCAATATCTCTCATTACCCAATCTCTATGAAGATGGAGGAGCTTAGAGAGTACTACAACACAATGAGTATCAGCACCACGCACAAAATAAGCGCTGTGGCGATTATCATCTCCTAAGACGCGAGTAAAACATTTTTGGCTTTGAACCAGTCCATATGAATTAGAAGTCTTTGGAGGCACCTTTATTTTCACCCCAAATCCAGCTCGTCTTTTATGAACAACACGAGGACCCCCATCGACGTTAATAACATATTTTGGTTGACAATCCTTCTGGGAGAGATAATTGAAAAAGTATTGAGCGCCATTTCGCCCCCCAATTTCTTCATCCATTGAAAAAAAGAACCCAAGGTGGTTTAGAATAGGATTATTTTCCTTGCATATTTTTTCTAGCATAAGTAACGAAGAAACTACAGAGCCCTTACAGTCTTTAGAGCCACGACCGTACCCTAGACCTGATTCAATCCTTAAAGTGAATGGATCTGAGGTCCACCCATCACCAACAGGAACAACATCTAAATGTCCCATGAAGAGGATATCAACTTTCATAGGATTATATGCTAAGAATATTGAAAAATACCCTTGGCTTTCCATTATTTCGGCTTTTAGATCAGGATTCCAGGCTTGTGTTACTTCTCGAATATATTCCAAAATATCGGATTCAGGGAAAATATTTTTTGCGGGATCATTTACTGTATTAAATTCTATTAGTTTCTTGAGAAGAGTACCTGCACTCATGTGTATTCTACCTTTATTTATGTTTTCGATTTATCGAATACGAGATAAATATCGCTCCAGTCGCTTGTTAATACGATTAGAAACCCCTTTTGGAATAGCATGTTCATGTTCTGATCCGAGTGCCATCAGAGTTAGATCCAGTGCCGATCTTTGAGCATCGAATCCTTTTTGAATCAATTCTTTACTAAAGTGGTCTTTTGTTGAGGCCCACCATGTCTGACATGAGTGTTGGGCCTTAGCAACCGCTTGTAATGCCATTTTGACCTCATAATCAGTCTCGTCCTTTTTGAACAACAATAATTCAAGAGTCTCTGATAGTAAATCTGAATGAAAATTTAGTAACTCATGAATGCTATTTCCAGGATAAGCCCAAAGCGGGAAAGGAATATCACGATAGAGGTCTTCCTCGGAGGTGCTCCAGCTACTGCTACGAAACTCAATAATAGGTTGTTTTGGTAAATTTGTAAGATCCGAGATTGTTTTTGAAGATGTTGCTTGAAGTAATTGAATCAAGAATTTCTCATAGTGATGATGATGTTCTCCAAACGTTTCTAAATCAGCTGCATATACTAAAACACCATCAGGTTGGACCGTGGTTAATTGGTTAACATGTTCTAGGACATTCTGAACTGTAGCGTATCTTAGGAAGGAAATGTTATTTGAAATCTCACGATTACGATTTATGAGGAAAAGATTAGGTGCACTTGGATGAATAGGTAATCTGGTTAGTAATGGAGTTGGAAATGGGGAATTTGAACTTATGGCTAATTCAGGAACAATCATATACTGATATCCTAGAGATTCAACTAATGTCGCAAGGGTTTCAGATACAGCAAGCTCGGGGGGCCACAAACCTCGAGGTTTCCAAACAGATCCAAATATTCGAGTATTTATCTTTCTATTCATTGTGATTTGTTTTCTTGCCTCTCTTTGAGAAATTAGAGGTAGAATTGGGTGATAAGCCCCAGAATCCAGAAATTCAATCTGACCATTTCGTGCCAGCTCTGCATATTTTTCAATCACGATTAGGTAATCGTCTTCTAGCATTTCTGTGAGACTGGCATTTATATTCAAAGTGATTTTAAGATCAGGATTATTTTGTAGGGCTTGCGCCACTGGTAAATAACATTTTTTTACAATACGATCAAGAATGTTCGCTTTTTGAGTAGGGGGCTGATATGCATGCAACACTGCTGCAAGAGGGATTTTATTTTTCGTAATAGACAAGAGTTTTACACCAATTATGCTTTAATATACTTTCTTAGAATGATCTCTAGTAAACTATTCAAATCACCTATTAGCTCATAATTCTCACAAAAGAGTCCTGTTTTCAATGCTCCATTTATCTCATCAGGATCATGAGCAATGAATACAGCCTTATCAGGGGGTATATTTAATTTTAATAGTATGGTAGAATACATCAATTCATGAGGTTTCATTACTCCAACATCCCGTGAAGATACAATTTGATGGATATAAGGTGAAATTTGATATAAAACCTCACGGATTTTCGTTGATGGTAAAACACTGTCAGTTAAAATACCTATTTTGTATCCGATTCGCCTTAATGCAGAAATCGTTTCATTGAGTTGAGGATCTGGATTTTTCCACCATTTCTGAATTTCAAATTCTTCTATCAATGATATTTGAATTTCTGGTTCTATTAAAACAGGAGGAACATCCTCGGTTTTAGAGTAAGACCCTAAGGTTCTTATTCTCTCATACGATTGATTAAAATATTCATCTGGACTTATTTTAGAATTATTAAAATCAGCTATAAACTTTTTCCATGCTAACACTTGATAATTTGGAATCTTATGAACAAGTACATCCCCCGCATCAAAAATTATTGCGGAAATAGGTATTTTTGAAGTTTCCATCTTAAATAGAACACTCAGTTCATACGAATGGGAAAAAGGTAAAATGATTTAGAACCCTCGTGTGAGCTCCCATAATCTCCTTCTTCTTTCTGCTCTCTCCTTCTCTACCTCTGCTCTTCTCTCTGCTTCCGTTTTAATATGTTCTTTCTTTTCAAATTTTGGGGTAGGTTCTAACTGTACTACTCTCTTATACTCTAGTTCGGATTTAGGTTCGGGTTCAGGCTCAAGATTGGGTTCGGGCGTCTGACTTAATTCTGCTGTGCGTTTGGTGTCAAATTGACTGAAAAATGCTTCAGTTTGTAGGTCTTCAGGAGTATAACTAGTTGTTGCAGGAGCTTCATGCAACTCCTCAGGTTCAGATATAGGAGAAACCTCAGGCACATTCTCTACGTTCCTTCCCTCATCTTCTTCAAGTATCATTTCAAGAGGACTTTTTGTCACTGATTGTTGGAAGAATGAAGCTGTCTCTATTTCAGGTGATATAACTTCTGGCTCTTCATGGTGCGAAGGTGATTCAGGAGAAATCGTTTCCTCTTCTATAATCTCTTTCACAGATTCGGAGATGATTGGCAATTTGTGTTCTTCTACCTTAGGACTGACATCATCTGGTGAACTAGGAGTTATTTCTGCATAAGTACGTTCCGACTCCTTCAAAACTTGGATGATCTCAGAGGAGTCAGGAACCGTTGGTTCCACTATTGGAGTAACTTCCGCAATTTCAGATTTCTCTGGTGGAGGTGAAACTTCAGGTATTATCGGTTCTTCCAAATAAGAAGTACTCACCTGTTCTGCTGCAACACCTAAATCAGGAGCAAAAGGAGTCGATACTGTGATTTGATTTAAAATGTTAAGAAAATCCCTAGCTTCAATATCTTCTAACTCTAAATTGAACCCCTCACTCTTTATTTCTATTGTTCGTTGTTGGTTTTCCGCAGTAATAGCTCGTAAACAAATACGAGGACCTTCTTTCCGATCTAAACACCATGTGACCACATATTTGTTCTGATATTCAATTTCCAAGAGATTTCAGCTCCTCTAAATCCTACTTATTTTCCAAAAAGTCATTAAACAATGAAATAAAATCAGATATTTCTTCTTGGGTGAGAACAAGTCTCTCATCGCCTTTTTCAATAATTATTTGATTATTGTCTCCATCTTGTGTAATCATATGAATTTCAATTGCTGTTCCTGAATTTAGTTTCAACCGTGTTATTGAATCAAATGATTTTTCAGCAACTTTCATCTTACTAACCTTTCTTCTTGATATCCTGATTTCCTGATTAAAATGACACACTTTGATTTTATTATGTAATTAATTCTTTAAAAAAGGATGTTAAATATTTTTTCAATCAGATATTGATTTTATGCTGAATTTTGTAGTTCAGGAATCATTAACGGAGTCTTACCATCAGACAGGATCACTAATCGGCTAACATTCGATTCTCTAACTATTTTATATTCTGTAATTTTCTCTAATTCTTCAGCAAAGGAATAGATTCGATCGTGAGATGGCATGGCCGATCTTGGAATCCTTTTTTCAGTTGCACCCACATGCACGACTCCTTTCACTTCAATAAATGAAGGTTTCATTGTTGCGATCATTTCAGCATAACCTGGGGGATCAATGAGATTATAGCCTTCGGCTACAGTCAATCGAGCAACAGTTCGGAATGGGACTCCTCTTCCGATTAGGTTCAAGCTTTCCCAAATCCTATCCATTACATTATATTTCTCTAAAGGGCGATGTACTCGAATGAAATTCTTCTTTCCAGGAGTAGGTAAGGTAATATAAAGTTGAGTAGGATATTGTTTAGTTGCTAATATTGATTGGAGTGTATTAGGGAAACTACCATTTGTAACAATGAAAACGGTCATATTATGTCTTTTTAATTCGTTTATTAATTCTGGAATCCACGGATAGAGAAAAGGTTCCCCAGTTAGACTCATAGTGGCATGTTTAGGATTCATAGCTTCATTATATCTATTTGGGTCAACATAAGGTTTATATCCACAGATTATTTTTCGTTGTCCTTCTAGTATCCCTTCTACAACCGCTTTCGGTTCATCAAATGTATTCCTGAGTTTATCTTGGTCAGTAGGATCATAATCTAAAAACATATTTCTTAATCCAAGATCTGACTCATGAATTCGCCAACAAAACTGACAAGAGAAATTACAAATTAATGTGGGTGAAAATTGGACGCATCTATGAGACTGGATTCCATAAAAATGTTTATAGCAGAGACGATTCTCTCTCAACATATTATGAGTCCAGTTGCACTTTTTAACAGCCGTGTTTTTTCCAGAAAGCTGGTATTTTTGTTTTTTAAGTAAGATTCGTAGTTTTTCTGGAACTATGGACATAGATAATCCCCTGTAGTGTTGAATCAATCATTTTGATAATCTAAAGGATTTTCTGAATTGATACCAAACATAGGGAAAGCGGAAAACTCCTTAACGATAGAAATCGATTAGATCACCATTATCTTTTGCACTATCATGCGGATTTAGAATAATTCTGAATAGATCCCATACAACTTCACTTGCACACCTTCCCCTCTCGGTTAATGCATATAGAACCTCGAATTCATCTTTTCCTTGAATTTTGATTATCAAATTCAAATCAAGAAGAACATCTAATCTGGATTTTACTGTTGATGGAGACGCATGATGTTCAATGGAAGAGTAAATTTGTTCTAAAGTCCGACCGTTTGGATTCAAATGGAGATACTGAAGTATCAGCAGAGCATATTCCTTTTCAAAGTGTTTAAGGGGATTGATTTCCAATGTAAAAAACTCATGTGGATTTATTAAATATGGAATTTCCTATAGATAGCTTCTAAATTGAATAGTGAATAATTATTATAAGATGCTTTCTAAAACTCCATCAATTATAACCGTATAAAAAATTATGTTTATGTTTTAGGGAGAAGGAGTGTAACAATAGTTCCTTTTTTTCTCCCAGGAGAAGTGATTTCTATTGATCCATCATGAATTGATTCAATTATTTTTTTTACTATTGATAATCCTAAACCTGTTGATGTCGAACCAGGCTCAAATTTTGTAAAGGGTTCAAATACTCGTCTTAGATTCTTTTTATTAAAACCATATCCGTTATCTTTCACTGTTATTTTGACAACAGCTTGCCCTTTGATAATTTCTTCTTCAGCAAATAGATCTATCTGTCCTTTTTTTGGAGGAGAATACTTTACTGCGTTATCTAATATGTTTTGTAATGCTCGCAACAGTAGCTCGCGATTGCCAACCATTTCTAATGAGTCGGGAGTAAATATTTGAATTTCTTGGTCCTTTTGGATCATTTGAGGAAGGACTGACATCTTAGCATCTTCTATCATCTCAACCAGATCGAACGTCTGTTTTTCGTTGATGTATTCAGACCGATCCAGTGATTCCATTTCCATGATGCTTTCAACCATCCGAGAAAGGCGTTTTGAATTGGACACTACCATTTCAAGATAGTTTTTCATCTCCTGAGTGACTTCTCCTACTAAGCCATCTCGTAATATTTCAGCAAAACCTTGGATTGCTGCTATTGGTGATTTGAGATCATGACTTACCGCAGAAAGCATCTGAGTTTTTTCATCATAACGTCGTTTGAGGTCTCTATAATCTGATAAGGAAATTAAGTCAGCTGGTACACTTTTACGTCCTGATCCTATCTGATCTCTTTCCATTTCAAGGAATGTCGCTAGAGAGGTTTCAAGAACATTGCTATGTGTTGATAATTGAAATAGTTCTTTGTTCAAACGGTTATGTTCAAGTAAATTCTTTTCTAACTCCTCCATTAATAGCTGAATAGGTTGATAAAGATCTCTGAGAGTTGTTGGGAACTTTCCAGGTTTCCCCTCCTCATAATAAAAATTGGGGTGAATGTGAGAATCTGATAAACACAAAAACGGGTAGCTAAATGCAATTAGAGAACTCTTTTTTATAAGATTTTTCTCGAGAAAAAGTGAGAAAATTGAGTATGTAATGTCATACTTAGAAATCATATCTTCTAGCGTTGACTCTACAAAATCTACAAGACTCTGTGTGGCTTTTATCGCGCTAAAATCAAGGAAAAAGTTTTGGTGAGTTGATTCTTTAGGAAGATCAATTAAAAAGGCATTCAAACTGGTTTTAAATTCTTTTTCTTTCCATTTCGTTGTGAGCTTATTAGGAACCTTGATAGTAGTAGTTGTAAAGCCATTTACTATTGAGGAGGGGAGTTTTGGTAAAGGTTTTGTTAGACTGAAAAACCGAATTAGATAGCGCTGAATTTGTGTTTGTGCCAGTGCAGAATTTAAAAAGGATTCAAGTTCAAGCTGTTTCTCATAAAGACAGAAAACCCTAATATTTTTCCCTTTATTTTCCAAAAAATGACCCCACAAAATCGCAGAACTTTTTCCAGTTTGTTTTGAGGGGTAAAACTTATTATTAAATTTCTTCTGGTAAGAACTGTTCAAAGGTCTTCTTAGTTAAGTAAGATCAAGAACTTTTATCAAGTCCAGAATAGGATAAATCCTTGAGTTAATCTTGACAGAAGAACTTATTTGAAAACATTGAAGGTCTTCTGTAGCAAACGTTTTTGCATTTTTAATCTTTTCACATGTTACAGCGTGATACATGTCAATAACTGCATCAACACCGACTCCAATATTGATTGTATCAAATCTGTTGAATGTTTTTTCTGAATACCTTAAAAATAGGATTCTTGATTGAACAGTGCGAACAAATTCTTCATTGGGACATCGAAGATACTTCTTCAAATTTAAAACTAGGATATTCTCATTCTGGTCACGATAATCCCCTAGATAAAATTCCAACTCTGATCCATTCTGAAATTCAGTATCAAATTCCTCTATCCTATCTAATTGGGCAAGGGGAACTACAAACTGTATTAAATTTATTTCAACAATTAAATAACGCTCACTAGTACTTCTTGTGGTTGTATGAAGTGAAACCATTAATGGTTCCCCTTTTTGGGTTGATTATTCGAAGATATAGGGTTCCCCCAACTTATTATGATTACTTAATTCAGCTAAAGTTCTTTTATAACCTTGTGAACCCTCATCTAATGGGTTTCCAACAGGAATTAAGCCCATCACTGTCAAGCGCGTATCTGTGACTCCTAAAAGTGTTGCAACAGCTTCCTGATCAAAGTTTACTATAAAATTGTTACCTAAATTTGTTGCTGCAGCAGCCATCATCAGTTGAGAACTTGAGACAATCGCATCAATTATATTGACATCATCCTCCTCTTCGGTAACAACAACAACAGCAAAAATTGCAGCAGCATCTTTGATCCACTCAAATTCTTCTGTTTTCTCCGCTATTTGTAGTTTTAAATCTGAGTCGGTAATTATTATGTATGTGAAATTCTGGATGTCTGATAATGAAGGAGCTAATTGAGCGCAAGCTAGTAATTGTTTAATTTGATCAGAAGTCAAAGTTTGCCCAGGTTCAAATTCTTTGAAGCGTTTATTCCTTATGACAACCTCAAAAAAATCCATAGAATCTCCTCTTTATTGTGAATGAGGTTTAGATGGCTATTAAGAACGTGATGAAAACTAAGGGACAACCTCTTAAAAATAGTCTGTATCTCCATAAAATGAAAGCATCATTTAATATGTATTATATACTACTCATAATCCGCTCTATTTCGTTTATCCTTAGCAGCCAGAGGAATTTTTGAGTATAAAACAAAATCAAAAATGAGCTGATTCTTTTGTCAACTAACCGAGAACAGTTGAAGTTGCATTATGAACAGCAAAAAAGCTTGATCGAAGAAATAAAAATTATGCGGAAAAATCTTCAAACGGAACAAAAACTTACAACCCGTTTTAGGAAACAGCGGGATAAATTTAAAGCGGAGAGACAAGCTCTTCTCGCAAAAGCAGCCCCTGAAGTCGAAACTCGAGACACCCAAAAAGACCTACTAGAAATTCTGAGGAAACGGAGAGATTTCCTCCGACGACAAGCTCAACGGGCTGATGGACCCATATTTAAGATTTTAGCTCAGCCTCAATTAGAACAACTTACCTTAGTAGAGTTAAAATTTCATCTTTATGAGCTGGAATTTATGCAACAAACTAAAACATTCTCTCGGGAAGATGAAGAAATTCTCATTGAAGAAATCCAGCGAATTGAGGATCGAATTGCCCTCTTAGAAAAAAGAAATGAAGCGATGGTCGCTGATTATCTCGGAAATATTCCAGAAACCAAGGAAAAAATAGAACAAGAAATCGCTGAAATAGATAAAAAGATCTCAGAGGAAGAAGCTGGTAAAAAAGAGATCAGTGAGAAAGTACAGCAAATGTACAGCCGCATTAAACCATTGAAGGAGGAAGAGGATAAAGCTCATGAAGAATTCGTCAATCATTTACAACAGATCGAAGAATTGAAAGTTTTAGTTCAAGCAAAACAGGAAGAACTAGATGCTTTGAAAGGTAAAATCACCAATGTCAAAAAATTAATTGCAGAAGAAACTCATAAACAAGTTTATGGAAAAATTGAAGAAAAAATTGAAGCTCTTCTGAAAAAACGGGATAAAGGAGAACTCACACCCGAAGAACAAGAGTTTCTCATGAGTTATGGATACGCCCCTTTCTAATATTCTTTTTTTTCGAATAATAATGGTTAAAAAGCAGAATTTAACTGATTAATCGGAATCAACTCGGGGAATAATTGTTTGAATTTAACGCACTTAAAACACTATGATGAGTTTTTTACATGTGCATACTGTGCCTATTGTGTTAATAATAACGCAGCATGCCCCACTTTCTTGTCAATTCAGCATGAAATCGTGACAGGGCGAGGAAAGATGATTACAGCCCGAAACCTTGCACAAGGTTTATTAAAGAAGAATGAGGGATTAGATGCTCTTGCGGAAGGGCTTTTTCAGTGTACGTTCTGTGGTGCGTGTGAACAAGAATGTATTGTTGATATTCCGTTGACTGAAGTTTATACCGAGCTTAAGGGGTTAATTCAAGATCGATTACCATCAGATACTAAGAAACTTTTTGCAAATTTAGAAACTAAGTTCAATATTTATGGAATGGATCAAGCTGACCGAAATTTTTGGAATTTTGATGTGGAAGAGATATACGACAGCATGGTAAATAAGCCTGCGGATGTTGGTTATTTCATTGGCTGCGTAGCATCGTATATGGGTCGAGCAGCTGGCGCACCAGTAGCGATTCTCAAGCTAGTGAATCACGCGAATGAAAAAATATCCATTTTTTCTCCCACAGAGAACTGTTGCGGAAATCCTTTCTTATTGGGAGGTTGTGAGGAGAAAGCGAAAAAGCTTGCAGAGCATAATATCGCAGAAATTGAGAAACTTGGAATCAAAACCCTATTTGTTTCGTGTGCTGGATGTTATCGCGTATTTAAACAAGAATATCCTAAATTATTAGGAAAAGAGATGCCATTTCAAGTGATAACTCACATGGAATATCTTTTGAATCTAATCAAGGAAGGAAAACTGAAATTATTAAGTCTTACCAAAATTAATGTCTCCTTTAAAGACCCTTGTGAGCTAGGTCGCCATTGTGGTGAGTATGATATCGCTCGAGAGTTAATCGAAAACTTACCTGGAGTTGTGAATCTAGAATTACCCAATAATCGCGAAAATGCTCTCTGTTGTGGAGCAGGTGGATTAGTCAAAGCTAATTACCCTGATATAGCAAAAGATGTTGCTTTAAAACTCATTCAACAGATGGAAGATACTGGAACCGAGTTATGTCTAAATGCGTGCCCCTCCTGCCAGTTAAATATTGATCAATTTTTGCAAGAACAACATTCATCAATTCTCTCCATTGATATATCTCAATTAGTGCATAGATTATCCCAAAATTATATTAACTCTTTGATACTGAATTCATAAGGGATAGGAGCGTTCTAGTTTGAAAATGTCTCAATTGAAAGTTACAGCTCTTCAACCAGAACTATCTATCGATGAATTCGAAAACAACTTAGAGGAATATCAAAAACTGTTCAGTGAGAATCAATCAAGTATTGAGTCTTCTAATGTAATTTGTTTCCCTGAATACTGGAATGGGATGAGAAAGGGAAACTGTAGCGAAAATATCCATGAATTATCAATGAACTTCTTAAAAAAGATGGCAATTCGTTATAAAGTGTGGATAATCGGCGGAAGCCATTTAGTAAATGATAACTCTTCCTTTTTTAACCGAGCTCATATTATTGATCCCTCTGGCCGCTTAATTGGAACCTATGAAAAACGTCGACTTTTTGGATATGAAAGGATTCAAGAAATTTCTCCAGGGACTAGGGACTTATTTTGGAAAATAGATGGCTGGAATGCCACAATTCAAATTTGCAGTGATCTGTGGAACACAAACGATTATTCCTTATTGGTAACTCAATCCATTGATCTTGTTTTCTGTCCCATTCTTACAACAATCCCTGATCAATCTTATACAACTTATGGCCGTTTCATGTGGTATAATCTCGCAGTTATTCGTGCAAAGGAAGCTGCTTCTGCTGTCATTGTAAGTGACAGTGCAATGCAACCCATTCGTGACCCATATTGGTGTGCTGGAGCTTGCTGCATTGCTGACCCTTCTTGGCGCTTTACAAACGAGGAACCCATAGGAAAGAATATACTATATTCAATTCCTAATGGGGGTCGGGGAATAGTGACTGTAACTCTAGATTTGGACAGAATTCATCAGCAACGACAATATAGAAAAGATATGGGATTACTCTTGCCGTAAAGAAGAAGTGAAAAAAAGGAGAGGGGATATTTAAAGGAAAGAAATTGCAAATCCCGAAATGAGGAGGAAAAGACCTATGAAGATGACTATCCACATGAACAACCAGTTAAGACCTGACCAGCGATTCTTATATGTCCTTCCATCTTCAGTTACAATTTTCCACACGGAAAGGATTGGAGTTGGAGACCTATGATACCATCCATACGCCTTTACTCTTTGTCCTTGTAATCCAGGGACTCTAAAAAGGGCAAAAATCCATGACATAAACCCTAAAATTGGACTATAATCCAAGGTGATTATTCCAGTTTTATCTTGTATCACAAGATCTTCACTCAGCCAATATCCTGGTGTCCCCCGACCAACAACACGACCCTCGAAGACTGCTTTCTTACCCCTGAGGGGAGAAGCCTCATAATAGGAATTTTTTGTTTGATCAGTCAAGCAATGGACTACTGTGACGGTCTCATCCCTATCTCTGATCTTTGGGTATTTTTCATGCCGTCGCCATTTCCAAATCAATGCAAATAGAAGGAAGCCAACACCTAATCCAATAGCTGGATCATATAGAGTACCAGTTGATTCCCCTACAAGAAACACAATGAAAGCACCAATTACCGGTAGGATAAAGAACAATAATGGTGCAATATATGATAAAAAGAGGTCAATTAGAAACTCATCCCATAGGCTTTCTGGTAACTTCACTTGACCAATTCCAGGGAATTCTGGTCTTAAACCCCGTTCTTCCTGCATCGTATTTAGCGATCTAATTCTTTTAGCTGGAAGAGGATGGGTCGAAAAGAGTTCAAGAAATCCACCCCAAGGGTTTGAAAGATCCCACTGGGCAGCCTTCGCGACTGTTTCTTCATTTAAGTCACTTACACCGCGACCATAGGCAGACATTGCCAAGTTACGTGCACCACTCACATCAAAAATACCTAAAGACCGCATTCCAGTATTGAATGCGTTTACTTTGGATGCCTGTTTTCTCGTAGCTGCGGAGGCACTTTCGTCACGCATCCTTTCTTGAGTAGCTGCGTCCTCTTTCACCATACCATAAGCAATTTTCACCAGAGCTCTTGATAATGCTCCTGGATCACCTGTTGCTTCTGCAGAAAAGCTATCTGCATAGTACTCCCTAACTCGTGAGAGGAAGAGGACAAGAAAATGAGAAATGTAATAAGCAATCCAGGCACCTATTGCCACTACAAGTGCGATCGCACTCACTTTGGCTGCATCATCATCTCTACTACTCCGAGATGAAACTCGTGCAAAAGTCCAGAGACCTTGATAGAAAGAATAACAAATCAATGGGATAGCTGCGGCAACAGTCATCCAGATAAAGTCTCGATGAATGATATGTCCACATTCATGAGCAACAACTGCAATTTGTTCTGATTCATCTAAATAATTCAAGATTCCTTCAGTAATAGCCATTCGAGCCCGTTTTTTGGTATGGCCGTACGTAAAAGCATTGGGATTGTTATCATGGATTATGGCTACCCACTTCAGAGAAAAATTATGCAACTCCATTTGTTGATACAAAAAATTCCGAATGTGGGTAGGTAATTCATCGACCTGATATTTTGTAGCTTGATAAACCCAGGATATAGTGATATCCATAATCCAAGGGGATATCAAGAACTGAAGTCCTACAACGATAAATGCAAAGACAACTGGGAGGAGAATGATTAAGTATTCCATACCTTCTGGAATAACTCCAGGGACAGTCGAAAGGAAATAAGCTAAGACCATAGCAAGTACGAAAACTATCCCCCAAAGGAAAGTCAAAATCCAAAATGATCTAAGATAAAGTCTTGCTGACATTTTATTTTTCCACCTTTATTATGATATAATAAGTTGTTGAGATATTATCTGATATTTAGCATTTGGGGTAGAAGTTCTACTCAAATACTTTCTGTTAGCAGAACCCATTTAATCAACACTTAGAGTTTATTATACATATTTTTTAGGTGATTTTATGCTTCTAGGTCTTCAAAATAATATTCCTCCACTAACCATTCTTTCAAAGGAACAAGTGGAAGAAATTCACCAAGCATCACTTAAAGTCCTGAAGAATACAGGCGTGCGTGTATTGTCTCAACAGGCACTAGATATTCTGAAGGAAAATAAGTGTAAGATTAAATCAAACACCGTATTCATTGACTCTGAGCTTGTTGAAGATGTTCTACGTAAATGTCCTTCTTCATTTACTTGGTTTAGTGTCCATCCTGATTCTAAAAAATATATCAAACTTGAATCAGGACGAGTAAATTATACCATAAGTCATTCTCCCACCCATATGATTGATTTTGATGGATCACGACGAAGATCCACATATAAAGATATTGCAGATTTGACACGTCTTGGAGATGCCCTTGAAATGGTGCATCTAGGTGGATCAGGGCTTTCTGGAACTGCTGAGGAGATTGATCAGGGTCTAGACTTAATGACAGCGGCAGCATACCGTTTTATTATTGAGGTTAAGAATACAGACAAACCTCTATTTATACCACCAAGTGGAGCGACCCCTGAAGATGGATTAGAATTTTTCAACCTTTTTAGAGAAGATATGAGTGATTTACAAAAACGACCCTGTTCTTGGGCTTGGGTAAACACTGTTTCCCCTCTTATGCATAATGAAACGATGACAGATTATGCTATTGGATTTGCCATGTTTGGTTTACCAGTTCTTTTTTGCCCAGAAGTTATGGCTCATGCTACTGGCCCAGCCACCTTAGGAGGAGCTTTAGTTCAACATAACGCAGAAATTTTATCGGGCGTTGTGATATGTCAATTAGCAAATGAATCTTATGGAATAGCACCGCCCCCACCAATCGTATATGGAACTGCTTCTTCAATCCTAGATCCTAGAACAGCCCAAATTACACTAGGAGCTCCTGAAGCTGGGATAATGAATGTCCTAACAGCTCAGATGGCAAGACATTATAACTTACCAACACGAGGCACAGCTGGCTGTACAGATTCTAAAGCCCTGGATGCTCAAGCAGGACATGAATCAGCGATGAATGCGTTATTAGCTTCAATGTCTGGTATAAATATGATAGTTAATGCCTTTGGAGGCCTTGGCCCTGGAATTCAAGCTGCCTCTTATGCTGCAATGATTTTTCACAACGAGAACTTGAAAGCTATAAGTCGGGTATTAAGAGGAATTGAAATCTCTGATGAAGCATTGGCTATTGATGTTATCCATGATGTTGGGCCTGGAGGAGAATACTTAAGTCATTCTCATACATTGAAGCATTTTAAATCAGAATTTTTTCTACCAAAATTATTTGATCGGACGGATTTCGCAGTCTTTGAGAAATCAGAACGGCAAGATATTGTAGCACGTGCGAATGAGATAGCTCGCGAAATCATACAGTCTCATCAACCACTAGAGCTTGATAAAGGTGTCCTAAAACAACTAGATGAAATAAAGAAGAACATTCACAAAAAGTATGTCCTTAAGAAGTAACCTGATGCAGTTTAGCTTCATGTAACTCCTTAATTCGAGACTTCATATTCGCTACATAGTCTTTGGTATATGGATAGAAAGACAGGCAAATTAGGGTAATTCCTAAAGCAACAGCTGGAAACAAGAATACAAGAAGCCTTAATCCTTGTATGACATCAATGCCTGGATATGGTTCATAAGTTTCCCAACCTGTTGTTGAGAACACCAATGATACTGTGACTATTGAGAGAATCATAGAAAGTCGCATGAAGAAGTTGGTAATTCCAAAGAACGTCCCTTCACGACGAACCCCAGTTTTTAGTTCATCATCATCAATTACATCAGCTATTATCAAGTATATGAAATATAACATCCCTCCAAAACCAAAGCCCATGAAAATTACCGTTACTATTGCTGCTTCAAAGGAATCTATTATTAATAAGGGGATTGAAGTAATCAAATAGACAAGTATTGAAACTGCATACATTCTACGACTGCCATATTTTATATCCATATTTCTCCAAAAAAGTACGGTTAATATCCCTACGATAAACATAGATCCTAATAGTATGGAAGTCAAAAAAGTATTTGTTATTCCCAATACCCATTCTGCATATAATGGAACTGTAGATGAGAGAACAAGTAAAGTATATTCATATAAAAAGAACATTATTGTATAAAGCACAAAGCTCTTCAATCGGAATGTATATTTTAACCCCTGAAAAAAATTGAATTCTTGATGATGATCCTGAGTGAATTCGACACGCTCTAACACACCCCATCTTAATGAAACTACAAGGCTAATCAATATTATTATTGTAGTGACAATTCCATTTATTAAATACCCGTCCATTACATCTTGATCTCCAATAAAAATCCCAGGAATTAAGAAAGCGGCTATTAATCCGATTGTAGAGAGAATCTGTCTAATTGAATTGACATTAGCTCTTTCCTCAACAGATGTATATAACTCTGGGAATAGGCTATCATAAGGGAGGGAAACCATCGTATAGAATGTATCATAACAAAATAGCATTATTAACAAATACAAGAAGGTAACTAAATAATTGTCTCCAACAGGAACAGGAGGGATCCATAAGATAACCTCGATAATTAGAATTGGGATCAATCCGATCATAATGAAGGGTTTTCGACGTCCAAAACGTGTATGAGTTCTGTCTGACAAATATCCAATTAAGGGGTCATTAATTGCATTCCACACAGTCCATAAGATGAATGCAGACATAATATACTGTATTGGAAGCCTAACTGCAGCAAAATAGAAAGTTAAAACCCATGTAT
>JBHLPQ010000046.1:761-21317 GCA_048939265.1 Promethearchaeota archaeon | reverse complement strand
GGATTAACTCAAGAAAATCATTTTAAGAAGGAAAAGAAATTCAAGAATTAAAAGGAAAAAAACGCGTGAATCATAATGTCAATCAAAAGTGAAGATTTTGTCCAATTAAAAATACCTAACTCTCCCGCTCTTTCTCCAGACGGTAAGAAGTTAGCGTTTGTGATTAAACAGGTGAATCAAAAGAAAAACCAATATAGGAGCCCAATCTATCTGAAAATTGCAGGGGAAGCAGGTTATAAGCAATTCACAGCAGGAACCCATGTGGATATATCTCCTCGATTTTCCCCCTCAGGTGAGTATCTAGCTTTTCTTTCTTCTCGAGCAGAAAAGGGAATGCAAGTGTTTGTTATGCTTACAACTGGTGGAGAAGCTGTACAGGTAACAACATTTCCTCAAGGGGTGATGGCATTTAACTGGAGTCACAATGACAAGCTTATTCATGTCATTGCGCGAGTAAATAAAGAAGAATTAGAATTAATTTTGAATCCAGAAATCCCTCCATCTTTTGTCTTAGAACCAGATGAGTATAGTGCATATATCTCAAAAAAAGAAGAACAGAAAAATCAACAGACTGATCCCAGAGTAATAACGGAGGGGTATTGTAGGGAGGGAACAGCATATTTAGATGGTCGTTTTACTCAACCTTTTGTCATTGATATTTCAAATTTCAACCAATATTCTGAAGAGATAAAACCCATGAAAGCCATTCATCTAGGGGATTATGGATTTCACTTTGGATTAGGTATGTTCAGTCTTGATGACACAAGAGTGTATTTATCTAAATATAGAGAAGATCCAACTATTTCATTGCTTCAAGAAATTGTGGAAGTTTTCATAGCTGATCCTCAAAAGAAAAATATCTTAGGTACGACTTTCGCTAGATGGGTCGAAAATATCCGAATATCTCCAGATGGAAGATATCTTTCCTTTCATTCACTTAGAGAAGAGATGATTTATGATAATACCCAAATTTTTCTTTTCGATCTACAGAAGACTGAACAGGGAAAATTCCTCTGTCTCACTGATAACTATGAATATTCTGCAGAACAATCAATCTGGGCTGATAATGAAACTCTTGTTTTCCTCAGCCCAAATAATGGAAAAATAACTATCCATAAGATTGACATTAATACAAAGGAAGCTGAGACCCTAGTACAAGGAGATCGAAACATTAACTCTTTTTCAATTTCTGGAAATTATGAACGTATTGCTTTCGAGGTATCACACGTATCCTTTCCAAGTGACATTTTTTGGTGTAATGGTGATGGATCCCAAGAGGAAAGGATTACTCAAGCAAATAAAAAGTATCTGGAAACACATATACCTACGAAGATAGAAGAGTATTCCTATGAACGAGAGGGAGTTAACTTTCAAGGTTGGATTTTATTTCCTCATGATTTCAATCCTAAAGAAAAATTACCAGTTGTTTTAGAAATTCATGGGGGACCTGCAGCTATGTGGTCTCCACACGAAAAAACATTGTGGCATGAATGGAATACACTCGTATCAAGAGGTTTTGCAGTAGTGTTTTGTAATCCCAGAGGATCTGATGGATATGGTATTGATTTTCGTGGTGCAGTGTACAAAAATTGGGGAAAAACTGCAGCTGATGACATTCTGAAAGCATTAGATACAGCCATTGCAAAATATTCTTTTTTAGATCCAGATAGAGTCGCTGTTACTGGTGGAAGTTATGGAGGATATATGACCTCATGGCTTGTGACACAAACCAATCGTTTTAAAGCAGCAGTCAGTCAACGTGGGGTTTATGAGTTTGTAGCTTTCAGTACCACAACGGATATACCCATTTGGTTTGAGAAGCAGTATGAAGGTGAAATAATAGATCGATTTGCAGAGATTTGGGAAGACTCTCCCGTAGCTCATATTAGAAACTTACAAACTCCTCTTCTAATTATCCATTCCGAACACGATTTTCGAGTACCCGTAGTCAATGCTGAACAATTATTCTGGCTTGGTAAGCGATATGGCAAAAAAGTAGAACTTGTCCGATATCCTAGAGATGGTCATGAGCTCTCCCGAAGTGGTGAACCTCGCCATATCATAGATCGGATAAATAGAATAGTTAGCTGGATTGAAAAGTATAACAAATAATAGGACGATATTATAATGGCTATGAAATTTTGGAGACGTCCTCACTCTGGGCGTTCAGCTGTCCATGCATGTAACGGTATGGTAGCATCATCACAACCACTGGCATCCCAAACAGGCATTCAGATTCTCCAAGCAGGTGGAAATGCTTGTGATGCAATTGTAGCGATGGCGGCCGTATTGAATGTAGTTGAACCCTTTTCTACTGGTATTGGGGGAGATGCCTTTGCTCTCATATTCTTTCCTGGAGAAAAGAAGCCAATCTCTATCAATGGGTCTGGTTATGCCCCAGAGGGATTATCTTTCGATTATCTTGCTAATGAATTAAATCTAGAACAAATGCCACTCACGGGGGTATTACCAATAACTGTACCTGGTGCACTTAGTGCCTGGGAGGCGATTCAAGATACTTATGGAAATCTTGGATGGGAGGAAATTATCAAACCAGCGATTAAATATGCTCAGGATGGATTTCCTGTTAGCCCTGTCATCGCACAAGTTTGGAATGAATTAGTTCCCAAACTCCTCAAGCATGAAGGAGCGAAGAAAACATATCTAATTAATGAAGAAAAAGCTCCAAGAGCAGGAGAACTCTTTAAACAAAAAGCTTTGGCATCTACCTTTAAGAAAATAGCAAAGCAAGGTGCTAATACATTTTACAAAGGAGAAATTGCAAATCGTATAGTTGAATTTTTACGACAAGAAGAAGCATTCATTAAAACATCAGATCTTGGGAATTTCAAAGCTGAATGGACAATACCGATTTCACGAGAGATATATAACAGCACAGTCTGGGAACATGGGCCAAATGGTCAAGGTTTAGTAACTCTTCTTATTCTTAGCATTCTTGAAGAATTAGATATCGCGAGGTACCCCTATAATTCGGCAGATTATTTGCACTACTTAATTGAAGCAAAAAAATTAGCTTTTTCAGATGCTTTTGCTTATCTTGCAGATCCAGAATACATGACAGTTCCTCTCTCGAAGCTTCTCTCAGAAGAATATGCTCAAATTCATGCTTCACAAATCAACCCAAGATATGCAATGACGTCCATTCCCGCTCCCCTTCAAATGGGTAACGATACTGTCTATCTTACTGCAATTGATAAAGATGGAATGGCCATCTCTTTTATCAATTCATTATACTATGGTTTTGGTTCTGGAGTAGTTGATCCAGAAACAGGTATTGCTTTTCAAAATCGCGGAGCGGGTTTTTCACTAATCAAAGGTCACCCAAACCAGTACATGCCAAGAAAACGCCCTTTTCATACTATTATTCCTGCTATGATAACGTCTCCTGATTCTGAATTACTTTATTCTTTCGGAGTGATGGGGGGTCATCATCAACCTCAAGGTCAAGCACAGGTATTCTTGAATCTCATTCTTCATGAGATGGATCCACAAAAAGCTATTGATTCCCCAAGATTTCATCATGATCAGACCACAAACACAGTTGCTTTTGAGGAACCCATTGGAATTAAGATAAGAAGTGAATTACGAAAACGAGGGCATAACATCGTGGATTCTGTTGGGGTAAATTTTGGTGGCGGGCAAATCATCCAGCGTGATTTATCATCTAGCTGCTATATTGGTGGATCTGATCCTCGAAAAGATGGGCAGGTTCAAGGATATTAATTTATAAATTCAGTAAATGAGATTAGAAGTACTTAGATGGCATTGAAAAAGGGGTTTTTGTGATGACTGATTCTGTTCTCACCAAATTATTAAAACAAGCTAGAAACGAGCTATATTCTTGGGCAACAAACGATCTAACGTGTCAGTTGGCAAAAGAAGTTATGAGTATTGGGTTAGCAAAGATAAAATTATTCTATCAAGAGCTAGGACTTGATTCAAGTGTGGTCATTGTTTTTGGGCCTGATGGGAGTGTAACACGAAATAAAGCAAGATTTAGTGAGGGTGTGGGATATGGATGTGCAGTGGCTACTAAGGAGTATATTTTCCCTAGCTTACTCCATCCGAATGGTTGTGGATTTGGTTTATTTCAAATTGATAATATGCCATCATTACGTGAGTTAATGAAGAGACTTAATACCTTAAAGAAAGAAGGAGTGCCCATTGGCATGCAACGAGGAAAGTGGGACGTTTGGAAATCAAATCACTTCATTGATATCCTTAGATTGGATAAGGTCAGCCAAAATTATTCACAATACGAAGATTGGTTATCTCAAGGCAATTATGTGTTAATACACTCTTCCCAACAAATTGAAACTAAACGATTGAGTCATTGGGATTCAAAAAAGTTCATAACCGTGGATACACCCTTTGGGACGATTGAGGGCCTTTGTGATGAGTCTTTAATAGAATATCTGAATTTTTTCAACGAAGTAGAAGAATATAGTAAAAGAAAACGCATTGCTATTGCTAATGAATTATTTGGGGAAGATAATATAAAGTGTATAGCTAATCCAACTCATCAGGGTTACTATCAAGAGAATAGCTATAATGTGATGCGACTAGGGCTCTATAATTCCTTGAATAAAACGGGAGAAAAAGATTTGCCTTTTTTCCCACTAGCATTTAACGGTTATTCGTTTATTTACCTTTATGAGGGTCAACCAAATATTAAAGAAAAACATTGGTCAAATTATCAATATTCCCGAGCAAAAGACATGGGTCATGATGATTTTCTTAAACAGAGCAATCTCCTTCCACACGGAGGAGGCTATAAACTAATGTACCCCTTTTCTAGAGTACACTCTGTAGTTTTTGATAAATCAATTTATTTTGAATTACTCGATGCTCCAATGGAGAGTCAGATGCTTATTCAAAATATTGAAGCATTGGAGTATGGGTATCGTGGGCCAACAGAAATTTTACCTCTAGTCGACCGATTTGAATTGGGAAAAAGAGTAGCACGATTTATCCCTATTCAAGTTATAAAATTCTGATAAATGATGAAAAGTTTTCTACAGATTTTTTTGTCAGAAATTTAAACAGATCTCTCCTTAAAAGAGAGTTCATTTTAGCAGCCTTTTTAATTGTTAGAGTATGAAATCACTTGCAATGGAAGAGAAGGCACCTGAATCAGAGCTTCGTAAAAAGTTGTTAGAAGATCGTGATGATCTGTCTTTTCCAGGTCGCCAATCTCTCATAGACAACATTCAACGGAATTTTGCGATAAAGGGTGATGTGTGGATTCATCACGGTTATAATGTTCCTGAAGAAGACCCTCTTATCATTGATGACGAAACAAGCAATATTCAATACCAAGACAAAATCATTGTTCCCGCAATTTTACATACTCTGGTCGATAAGGTTGGAGGGATGAGAACAACAAGTATTGCAGCCATATGTAGTATGAAAACACCAGAATTATTATTACTTCAAGATCCCGCTACGATGAACTTAGCGGTGATATATAAAGAAAAGCTTTGGATTACTGAAATCCTCTTAAAAGAAATTGACTTTCTCTACCCCTTCCCCTCTGAACGAACGCATGCCTTGACTGACACTGATCGAACAATGGTTGTAGTAACACAAGAAGATATCTCGCTAGAAATTAATGGGCATCGAACAAAAGGTGGTATCATTCAAGAAAAAATTTTCATTCCACTTGACTCTTATTATCATCCTATTTTAGGTGGAAGGGATCCCGTAAAACGTTTTAAATCCTCACTTCCAAGGCTTCCGGATTCTGGGGAACTCATCCTTATGATTTCCGATGCAATTTCGAGCTCAGCAAAGATGTACCTAGGTACAGTTAATGTACGGCTTGATGAGGGACGTTTTGCATTAGAATACCCCCAAGAGGTCAATGTAGCAGCTATAAAAATCTATAGACGATATTTAGATGTTATAGAAATTCGTTCCCCAGCAAATCCCCCCCATACTGAACTTCAACGTGTCAGTTTTCGGATTTATCGTACAGAAATATCTCGTCATTTAAAAAGTCTTATCAAAATGCTTCATATATAATTTATTCTTTCTCTTCTTGATACTCAGTGACTAGTTTCTTTGCCTCTTCAATCCAAATACGAGTCAACTGAAGGCCTTCTAGATCTTTTTGTTTCTTAACCAGTAATTGTTTTCTTGTATTATATTCAGCTCGACCAATTTTATCTAGTAAAAAATCTCGTTCAAGTTGGTCAATCTCTGATGCAATAATCCCATCAAGAACTTGAAAATATTCAATCATAGCAAGATTAATGGCATTTATTAACTCTAAGCCAGGATCAGAGGCATAATAGACGTAATGTGGTGTTGGAAAAGGTTCTACACTTCTTTCACAGAAATAATTCATCACTAAGAGCTTCAAATGTTTTTCTACTGCTGGTCGAGAAATATTTAGTTTTTCAGCTAATGTTTGTGGATTTAAAGGATTATCACTGATTAGATCAAGGATTCTCCGTCTCGTAGGATCAGCCAAAATTTTATGAAGTGATTCTATACGTTTTTCAAGCTCCTCACTCATCTATTCATCCTCATGAAGAATACACACACGATTCCAGCCTTTTCACTTGAACAATTTCAGAGATTAAACTCCATGGTTTAATCAAATAACTCGTTAGTTTCTTCTTTAAACCATGATTTTTAGAATACTATTTAACTAGTTGTTGATCTGTACCATCCAGAACAATATTATGGTTATAAACATTACGAATTGGTGAACTGAATGTCAGACAAAGAAATAGAAGACCTCAAGACCTTGATAAAGGCGTTAGACATACGTCTAAAGAATGAGGAAATTTCACAGGAAGAATACGATAATTTGAAAACAAAATACGAGGCTAAATTAAGTGAGGAGATTAGTCTTGTAAAGGAAAAGAGTTTTTTGAAGGATATGTCTTATATTAGTATTTCTGGATCTGGGAAGGTTACTGACTCTTATATTAAGATCTCTGGGTCAGGACGAGTTGAGGGTTGGAGAGGAGGATCAATTTCAATATCTGGTTCTGGTAAAATCTCGGATGAAGAAATTAAAATTAGTGGCTCTGCTTCTCTCCCAGGTGATTTAAAAACGCACACTTTGATAGCATCAGGTTCAATAAAAGCTGGCGGTCCAATTGAAGCAAATATTTTCACATGCTCTGGATCATGTAAGATAGATGGATACTTGGTAGCACATGAGAAATTATCAATCTCAGGGTCGGGTAAAATCGATGCTGATGTTAAAGGAGGGAATGTGATATCAAGTGGTTCATTAAAAGTAGCTGGTACAATTCTATGTGTTAGTGCAGAGCTTAATGGTTCCTATGAAGTTGAAGGTAATATAGAATGTCAAGATTCATTTAGTTCTGAGTTAGATTCTAGGTGTACCATTGAAGGTGATTTACTATGCAGCGGAAATGTTAGAATTGAACAGAGTAGAAGACGTGGACGGCTTAGAGTAAACCAAATTCTAGCAGAAGGAGATGTATACCTTGAAGGGGTTACAGCTAAATATGTTAGAGGTAATACCGTCAAGTTAGGACCAGAATGTCAAGTTGAAAAAGTCGAGGAAAAAGGCTAATCTACTTTTAAATATTTGAGGCAGATGGGAAAAAAATTGAGCCTGATTCCCCAAATATCTTCTTTTTTATCAGATCAAACATCTCCCTCTATCATATGGTGTTATACGGGTGCTGGTCATTATTTTAATGAAATATATGACGAAATAATTAGAGTAAATGAAGAATCCATTCCAGTATGTTTTGTGTTTTCTGATGCGGGAGCACTAGTAGCAAATAGATATGGTTTGTTTTGGAGAATTACTCATTCAGATTATAGAAAGGAATACACCTACTTCATCTTTGAGGATGTTGTAGCGGGGTATAATATTCCCGATATACTTGATGAAGCTAATTTCTCATATTCCATTCTTTCAAAAGATCCTTCTTATTCAACTGCAATTGCTCTTGCCAATAGTGAGGTTGAATGCATCATCGCTTGTCCTCTAACTGCTAATACGGCTTCAAAATTGGCATTAGGTGTCACTGATTCTATTATATCCAATTTATTATCTGCTGGCTTAAAATCTGGAAAAAGAATAGGGGTCTTACCAACTGATGCGATACAACAACGAATACAAACGAGATTACCGATTCGTCAAATTAAACCTACATCTACTAAACATGTCAACAGTAGTATCTGTAAATTCAATGCGTTAGTAGAAACTTCTACTAATAAAATCGAATTTCATTCTCAATTCTGTGTAGGTTGTAGGAAATGTGTTGAAAAATTCCCTGATGTCTTCTCGTATGGTGATGAGATTGAAATAAAAATCAGGAAAATCGATGCACTGAATATCCAGAAATTAAGTGCTGAATTAACTGTTTTCAATTCTCCGAATGAGATTCTTCCCTTTATAAGGCGATTAAAAAAGTCTTAGTAACAAATCATCTTGCTGTTTGTGATTTATAGGCTTCAATATATTGTTTAATTGAACGGCCTAATTCTGAAAAAGCTTCTGTGACATTAAGTCCAGATTTAGCTGAGGTGTTGAGGTAAGAAATCTTGAAAAGTACCCCAGAAATCTCTTCCTGAGATCCGTCTACAAAATTTGATAGTTCTTCTTGGTCTATTGCATTGGGTAAATCAGACTTATTTCCTAAAATTATATACGGTATCTGCCTACCTACATTTGTAAAAAGTTCTCGCTTCCAATTTTGAAGGCTGTATAAGCTCTCGGGTCGAGTTCGATCAAAGACCAATATAGCTCCGTGTGATCCCTTATAATAAAGAGCCCTCACTGCTTCAAATCTTTGCTGACCTGCTAGATCCCAGATTTGAAACTTGTATTGTGTTTCATCAATTTCTAGATTCTGAACTGCGAAGTCTGCACCAATTGTTAGTATATAGCCACTTTGAAACCCCTTCCCTAAAAACCTCTCTCGTAAAGAGGTTTTTCCTACTCCACCGTCTCCTAATAAGCAAATTTTGTACAATGGCACAATGAAACCCTCAGATTCTGTATTATTTCATGATCTCTCCTTTGATTACTCGTAATGTAATTTTTTTTTAAAATATTATGAGGAGGACTTTCTTCTGATCTTTAAAGATGGATCAACCTTGAAGCCATAGTTGTTTAATCACATTGAAACATATTCTGAAGTTTAAACCTCGCAGGTAATTTAATCTGGTTCTAATATATATTTATATTCAAAACAAAATAACCATTCATTTATATTTATGACTGTCTAAGAAAATTTTCCGGATGTTTCCTAAAAGGCTAGGAACCAATCTTCTCTTGTTTCAATACATCTATAAATTGCTTAATTAAGGTGAGAATTGTTTTATCATATCTATCTTTAATTTGAAAAGTTTCTTTGTCAAGCTAACCTTGTAGATATGCGGATTTAATAATCGTTTGTACGTTGGATCTAAACTAAGTAGTTGATCTTTACAAAATTGTTGAGTAACTCTCCAATCATTAAAACTATCATCTGTTACTATTTTACCATCATTGATTAGTAAATGATGTAAGAGGTCGATCTTAATATCACTGGGAAGACAGAATTTCTTTTGATGGTCAATAGGATGATGAACCCATTCTCCTGTGATAGGTGATTCCTCGTCATGCAAACCAATTATGTCTACGATGAATTTCCTATTATTATCAAGAATCCTCCATATCTTCTTAATACCTGGATTTATTGTTTTAGTTACATTTTCACTTACTTTGATTCTAGGTATCTTGTTCAAGGCAACTAATTTATAAACTCCTCCCAAAGCGCTTTGTTCCCCACCTGTTATCAGTTTTGTTCCAACACCATAAGTTAGTCGAGAAATAGTTTCTTGATGTAAAGGTTTCTCTTTATTGTTCTCTCCTCTCTCCAATATTTGATAGACTATCGAATTGATTGTGTATTCATCGAGCTCATTTGATAAAACAATACTGATATTGGGAAATCCAGCTTTTTTAAATTCCCGATATACTTCAACAGATAAATATGCTAAGTCTCCTGAATCAATTCTTACCCCAACTATTTCTTTTCCCTTTTTCTGAAGATATTTCGCGACAGTGATTGCATTAGGGAGACCTGATTTCAACACATCATAAGTGTCAATTAGTAATAAGCATTTATCTGGAAAAACTTCGGAATATGCCTTAAAAGATTCTAATTCTGAATTAAACGATTGAACCCATGAATGAGCTTGGGTTCCGATAATTGGACAATTCCAAATTTTCCCTCCTTGTACAAATGATGTTCCTATACACCCTCCAACAAGAGCTGCACGAACGCCTATGAACGCGCTGTCACCTTGTGCCCTTCTCAATCCAAATTCAACAATTTTCCCTCCTTTTGCAACATTGACTATTCGTGCTGCTTTAGTCGCTACCAATGTGGAGTAATTGATAATATTAAGTAATGCTGTTTCAATCAGTTGTGTTTCTATAATTGGGCCTGTTACGGAGATTATTGGAGTATAAGGAAATATAACTGTTCCTTCTTTCACCCCTTCAACTTTGCCTGTAAATTTAAGCTTTAAGAGGTACTCTAAAAAATCTTCTGAAAACAAATTTTGATTCTTCAAATAATCAATGTCATTCTCTGTAAATTTGAAGTTAACGAGGTATTCCATTGCAAGTTGGATCCCACAGGCAATTGTATACCCCCCATTAAACGGATTTGATCTGAAAAAAAGATCAAAAGTTGCTTCGTGTTTTCCCTTATCTAAATCGAAATATCCTTGACTCATAGTCAACTGGTATAAATCCGTAAAGAGAGCACGATTTTCTTTATAGAACATAAATCTCTTAGCTCCTAAGAAAGAAGAAAATGAATATTATTAAGGCACAATTCCTAATCCGATCAATTCAAAACTCCCTTCATGTATTTATTTTTTCATATAGAAAAAAATATCATAAGATACCAATTAAGTTGAATAGATCAATATTGTATGAATTAGGGGATTAGAATGCAAATTAAAAATGTCCCACTAGCAGGTTTCGTAAAGATAGGTAACGATGACGCTCTGCTTGTTATTGATATGCAAAACGATTTTTTACCTGATGGAGCTCTACCCGTTGCCGATGGTGATAAGATTATTGATGGTATTAACGCTCTTGTGGCTAAATTTCATCAAAAAGAGAATCCAGTTATTTTTACTCAAGATTGGCATCCCAAAGACCATCATTCCTTTGCTAGCGTCCACCCAGGAAAGAACCCATACGATTTATTTGAAGCTCCTGGGGTCGGGCCAATTTTATGGCCAGATCATTGTGTTCAGGGAACCAAAGGTGCAAATTTCGCGCCTCAATTACAAACTGTAGAAGCAACCCTAATTTTGCGAAAAGGCTTTCATAAAATGATTGATTCTTATTCTGCCTTTTTAGAAAATGATAAAGAAACAGAAACAGGCCTTAGAACATATCTAGATGCGATTGGAATTAAGAGAGTATTTTTATGTGGATTAGCATTAGATTATTGTGTTTATTATAGTGCAATTGATGCTAGAAACTATGGTTTCGATGTTGTCTATCTGCTAGATCTGACAAAACCAGTAAATTCCCCAGAAAACAGCGTGTCAGATGCATTACAAACTATGATTGACCATAATATAGTATTTATTACTTCTGATCAAGTTCTAGTAGATTTAACCCCTCAGGATAAGTCTTCTGGAGACGAGGTGGATTTTTTTGAGTCAAAATGACCTTTCACAAGCCTAACCAGAAGTATAATGGCGATTGAAATCGAGATGCCTATTGTACCATACTCTCCAGGCCCAAAATCAATATAAAAGTTATTTACTATCAAGATTATTCCCCATGAGATTGATAAGACAATCCATACTAAGAATACAAAAGAATTGAACTGTGCATGGAATGAATTCAGAAGTTTTTGAATTTCAATACTGTTAGAAGGATAAGTTGAGTAATCCTGATCCAATTGATAGTATTTAAAGGCAATATACCATATTTTATAAAAAGACCATAAAAATATCACCCCAAGGACTAGAAGGTAGGGATTTTGGATATAAAAAAGAATGCCGACAGATAAAATCATAGTTACAAGTGACCTTAATTCTAATTTGAATTTTAAAATCCCATATACTGCCAAGCATCCGAGAAGTAGCATTATAATAATAACAAAAAGATAAAGTGGAAAGTAAGCAGAATTTGAAAAAATAAACGAAATAAACATTATTATGGGAATATATGAGACAACAAAAAAACCACATAACATTACGAGGCGAATAATCCATAAAATATGTCTCAATATCATTTTGTAACCCTCATCTTAATTGCTTCATATTTTGGGCCTAACGGAAACCAGTGAATCTGTTGAATACCCATTTTGGCAACTTCTTTCAACATAATGCCACGATCAAGAGATAGAAGAGCATTTGCTAACTGAGAAGCATCTGAAGAATCAGCCTCTTCAATATCAGTTTCAAGTCGAGGAATAATTAGTGTTATCAAGTAGCCTCTCTCAAATAAATCACGAAGGAAATTCACGATTATTCGGTTATAAAGCGGGCTGATGAAGAAAATTTGAGAAAATGGCGGTAAAGCTGGTAATAATCTATTATACAAGCGGGGGTGTAATATGTCTTTATAGAGCGGTTTAGAACACTCGACATCGATAAGAAATTCATTAATCCTAAGAAGCTGCCTCTTTCCTGGTGCTGCAGGTATTTCATGGATGAATTCTCCAATCGCGAAAAAGCCAACTTTATTTCGTTGAGAGATAAGGTATTCAGAAGTTGATAGTGCGCTCATTACTCCTTCCTCAAGAAGCCTTACTGTGGAGTCAGTATGGTCAAAAAGTACAAATACTCGTGCTGTTTGATCTAATGCGAATTCATTTGTTGCTAGTTTGTTAAATTTTGCTGTAACTCTCCAATTAATTGTTCTTAATTCATCAGCTTCTTGATAGTCTCGTACTCCATGAAAATCGAAATCACGACCTTTATAGATGAGGCTAGGGATATGACCTGCTTCTGGTAATAAGCGTTGTCGTGAGATAGGTAGAAATTTTAGTTTAATCAAAGCAGGAACAACATCAAAAGCACTAAACACTGGATATTCCGTTGATTTAGCCCGAAAATTAAAAAAATCGGTTCCGCGGATTATTACTGGGCCAATTTCATAACGGCCCCGATGGTGACATTGTATTGCATAAGAAAAAGTGATTTTATCGCCTTCATTAATTTCTGCAATCCAATGATTTGATCCTTCATTCACAGTACATTCATTAGGTAATAAATCAACTATTTCAAGTAGGGGAATACGTTTTCCTTTGTTTTCTATTATCATTTTAACATGGATAAGCTCCCCCTTAGTCTCAGTTTTGTTTCGTGAGATCTGCCGCTTTATTTCAAGGTGATCAATGTTAATATCTTCTGAAGTAAGTGAGAAAAAGAAAATAATAAGCACTGGAAGAATTGCCCCTACAAATGTCCCTGCCTGAAGAAAAAATGCTAAAAGCAGTATAACTAAAGTTAATTTTAGGAGATCTAATTCCTTTGGACTTTCCTTCAGAGCTATGTCCTCGTTCTCCATAAAATGATCAACCTTATTCACGACGAGGAGCTTTTACTTCTTCTAGAATTTTTTCAATAATTAATTCCGATGAAGTCCCTGATAACCAAGAACTGACCTCAAGAATCATTCGATGAGCTAGTGTAGTAGAGGCAAGATCTTTAACATCCTGTGGGATAACATAATCTCGTCCATTTAAAACCGCATTAGCTCGTGAGATCGCCATTAAGTCTAATGATCCTCTTGGAGATGATCCTACTTTCACTGACCGTGTATTACGAGTTCGTGTGACAATTTCTACAATGTATTCTTTGATTTCTTCAGAGACATGCACGTCTTCGATTGAGCGCTGCATTTTGTAGAAAGTAGATCGGTCAGTTATCTGGGAAACATCGAAAGATTTTTTCTTTCTACTAATTCGATTTGTCAAGATTATTCTTTCAGCTTCTTTCGTGGGATATCCAATGCGAATCAAGGCAAGAAACCGATCTATTTGAGCCTCAGGTAACGCAAATGTTCCTTCGAGTTCCAATGGGTTCTGTGTTGCTACGACTAAAAATGGTTTATTTTCAGATAAAGGGTAAGTAATACCTCCGACAGTTACTTGATATTCACCCATTGCTTCTAGTAAAGCACTTTGAGTTTTAGGTGTAGCTCGATTGATTTCATCAGCAAGAATAATATCTGAAAAAATGGGGCCTGGTTTAAACTCAAAGTCATTTGTTTTTTGATTATAAATCTCTGATCCTGTTAAATCTTGAGGAAGTAAATCAGGAGTAAATTGAATTCGGTTGAATTCACAACCGAGGGTTGATGCAAAGGATCTGCAGATCATTGTCTTTGCTAAACCAGGATAATCTTCAAAGAGAATATGGCCATCAGCAAGAAAGGCTAGAATTACTTTACGAAGAACATCATTTTTACCAATAATATGGCGAGAAACTTCATTAATAATTTCATTACATATTTTTGAGGTTTCCTCTATTTGCATAACTGGAATCACTCCTATTGAGAAAACAATGAGATGCCTAGTGTTTGTTCAACTTCATCTAAGATTTGAATATAGCGTTTAGCGAGTTCATCGTTCCGGGGTAAGTTGGAAAAATCAATAATATTTAATTGAAGAAAGAACCATTCATCAGGATCAGTTAAAAGTAGTTTAAGGTTTTCACTAAAATCTATACTATCATTATTCACCGTTGAATAACCAACTGCTTCTAGGTAGCCTTTAATCAATTGAGCCAACACAGCAGGTAATTTTTCCTGCACTTTTACATATTCACTTGATGTTAGCTTTAGAAAATTATTATAAGATTCGCTGTGAGGTCGAGGAGGTTCAAAATACTCTGTTTTGGCTTTCTCAAAAACATAACTTTCTGAATCTTGTTTAAATCTATAGGAATTAATCGCCCAAAAAGCTATTAGAATTAACCAAAGTAATATTGATATATAAATTATATCCATTTTAATCCTCTGTTTCTTCTTCCTCGTTTTCAACTAAATCAGGAGGGAAAATGATTTTTTTAGATACAGATTTAGCCAAATCCACTTGTTGATCAGATATAGCATGATTTGAGAACTTAACCTCCTCAAATACTTCCGTCAAATCTTCGATTAAGGGAGGATCTGTCAAGTCCTTTGTTACCACATCCTGACTGAATTCGGTCGGAGTAAAATTAGGTGAATCATCTGCTCCTCGTTCCTCTAAAGCTGTTGATGCTTGATAATAACACTCAAGGACAGTTCTCACTTGATAATACTTTTCTTTTTCATGTTGTAGATCAATTTCGCCAGTTTCTAGATCAATCTCATCATCTTCACCCTTCCTTCTTACGACAAACATGAACAGAAATGGCAAAAAAAGCAGAAAAATAAGAAAGAAGATTCCTAAATATCCTAGGGACTGGATAAAATCATTATAACTCAAAAAATCTACTGGTGGAAGTACAGGTTGGGTTAATTCATCTGTGATGTCGGTGACAGGTATATTAGTTATGGGAGAGGTTGGAATGATATTGGGTGATTCAGGTTCTCCTTCAGCTTCTTCCTCGTTCAGAAAGGGTACTCCAAGAAAAGCAGCAAAAATTACCGTTACAATGACAATTACTCCAATTGATAGAACAATAAGAGACACAACAGGATTATGTTTCCCACGATAATTTATATAGATATATGCTCCCGAGATCAAAGGAAGAATTAATCCTAGCACATCAAGTAAAGAATTATTTATTGTAAGAAAAGGTCCACTCTTAACGATGCCTGATATTTGGCCTAATGAGAATTGAGCAAGGGTGACAGTTAGTAGAAGAAGACAAAGAGTAAGAAATTCTTTCTTACGAAGCACGAAACTGAAATCCTTCGCATTCACTTCAATTCCACAGATAAAAATTGACGATATAATCTTAATTCAAATTCGCTTAATACATTTTTCTTTGGATGCAAGTTTTCCTGAATTTTTTTGAATGTAAAGCGTCAGTCTTCTGACCTGATCTTGATTAATATGATTTAATAACTCATTATACTCATAATGAACAGATTTTTAAACTGAAGTTTATCTAAACTAATATGCTAGATAGAATAATGACAATTTTAGAACTACAATTGGTTTTCAGACTTAATCTTAATTTCTAGTGATTTATCCCAATAGGAAAGGATGAGGTTCGAAGGTGTTCCTCTACTGGATTGATAAACAACGTTTTGCAGGATCTAGTGAACCTATTTTGGAGGATTTTCCTTTTCTAAAGACTCTCGAATGGGGGGGAATGGTCAATCTTCAAGAAAAAGGATCAACAGAGGGATTAGCATCCCTATTAGCCATACCATATCTTCATCTTCCAATTAAAGATTCTTCTTCTCCTACAGAGACCGATTTAGAGACAATTGTCGAATTCTTCCATGAGTGTCAAAGTGAACACCCTAATTTACCAGTTTTAATTCATTGCACTGCTGGACATGGACGAACTGGTACAATAATAGCTGCACTTCTGGTTGTTATAGATCGTAAAAATCCTGAAGATGCCATCAAATACGTAAGAGGAGTTAATCCTCTAGCAATTAAAACTAAAGATCAAGAAGAATTTGTAAAAAGTCTCTAGTCATAGCATTTTTGAAATTCTTTTTAAACGCTCAATTTAATCCAGCTTTAACTGGAAATCGTTTGTACAAATCAGAAAAATTAAGTCTGCAAAAAGAGGATAGAATAATGACTCATCCCTCAAGTACTCTTGGTACAATATTGGCAATTGTTGGATTTTTACTTCCATCTTTTTTTCTTATTTGGACTGGTACTGAATCAGTTGTTATGCTTTTGACTGCAGGATATCTTTTTCTATGGGGGTACTATGATATAGATTTGGGTTGGTTTGGATCTACTAGCGATTCTGGGCTCCATTTATTTAACATGAATTGGTATTTCGATCCATCGAACATTTCTCAAGGGTCAAAGCCGATTGATGGATTTTTAAATAATCTGGCTACAGCAATTTACCCTGGTAATTTTGGTGAAACAGGATTATCTCTCTCGGGGATGATGTTTGGTTTATCACTCCTTATAATTGTAATAGGCATATTACTAGGCTTAATTAGGAAAGAAAATCCTAAAATTTCAGGATTATTGTACATTATTGGAGCAGCGGTTGGTTTATCGGCATTATTATTGATTTGGAATAATGCTACTAATTTAACGTTTATTGGTGGTGGTGTGGAAGATAATTTTCTTCCTGTTCCTCTTGGGAGTCTTTTTGTGTTAATTGCTGGGATATGGAATCTAATTAAATCTTAGATTTTTAAATCAATTTATGAGAGTGATTAAATGAAAATATTAACTCCTGATGCAGATGAAGCATTTACAAAATGGTTATCAAATACTGACTCGAAAAAGATAAAGAAATCATTCGGAATAGATAAAAATGCCATAACAGCATCAGAAAGTGTAAAAGAAGTTGAAAAATCAGCCTTTCTCTATTTTTATTCCAGGGTAGATAGTAAAAGCATAAAAGAAAAAGGGGGAAAATCAGATAAGATTCCAACTGCAAAGTTAAAAGATATCACCTTCTATTCATTTTCCTCTGATGGTGTTGACAGAAACGCTTGGAAAAGGAGAATAGATTTCGTTCCAATGTTGAAAAACCTTAAAGAAGTGAAATGTAGGATATGCGACGGAAAAGGGTCAGAAGAATGTAATTATTGTCACAATTCTCGATTTATCCAATGTGATGCGTGTAAGGGGGAAGATATTAAGTGTGATGCGTGTAAGGGGTCTGGAAAATATACAGTCTCTATTGAAGTAAAGGAACTAAATAAGAAAGGGGACGAAAAAACAAGAAAAATAGAAAAAACAACCCAATGTCCTTCTTGCTTAGGATTGGGAAAGATCAATTGTCAAAAATGTGGAGGAACTGGAAAAATAGTATGTTATAACTGTAAAGGTAATCCTACAGCTTGCCAAGAATGCAATGGACATGGTATCTTCTTTGAAGTATATAACAGTCCAGTACCTCTGATAATTACTCCTAGTAAGATATTCCATCCATTTATGGTGAAGAAAGACGAATGGATGCTGAAAGACAGAGAATCCAACCAGAAATTGGAATCTGCGGAGGCGTATCCCATACAGGATGTAGATAAATTGAATGAAAAAGTATTGAAGGAGTTTTTTGGGGTTCTTTCTCTAGATAAAGATTTAAAAAGCTGTATAGAGGAAGCAAAGAAGACCTATGATGATATGAATAAAGAATATGATAAAGGGAAGTCCGTTGAACGGCCATTAAAGCCAATATTCTTAATATTTCTTCTTAGGTTATTAATTGAAACTCCTAAGAGGAAAAAATTCGATATTTATGCTTTAGGGACAAAGAACAAGTTTACTATAATGACTAACCAATTCTAGAAAGTTAGGACGCTAGACCGCTGAGGTTGAGGGAGTAACAACCTTTTGCAAGAATTTAGTTATCACTGATTCTACTTCAAGAACTTCGGTAATTGAAACTCTTTCATTAGCGCAATGAATAGTTTTTGGGTCTCCAGGGCCATATATCGCAAATGGGACATGGTGAGGAGCCTCAGTCACCAGAACTGCTGCATCGGTTCCATAATTTAGTCCAATAGGTATTTGACAATTACTTTCCTTCATCAATAGTTGAATATACTTATTCTCATGAGAATTAGAAACGGGATGCATAACCTGGTCAATCTCTGTAGAAAAATTCGCAAGACTGGTTTTACCGTGATTCTGGATAATCTGAGACAGCTTTTGTGCAAAATTTTCTGGACTAATTGGAGGAACTAGCCGATAATCACAATGAACCTCTGCCTCTTCTGGTACGACATTCGCTGATTTTCCTCCTTTGAATTTCCCGATGTTTAGCGTGCTTTGACCAAGAATAGGGTCAGAAACTGTAGGTAAATGTTTATGTAGAAGAGGAAATAATTGTGCGAGTTCCTCAATAGCATTTATTCCCTTTTCAGGAGTTGAACCGTGAGCTGCTTTTCCAAATGATTGTACTCTGAACCATAGAACTCCTTTCTCAGCAATTCCTACCTTTAACGCCGTTGGTTCAGTCACAATGAGGAAGTCTGCATTATTCATTGTTCCTAGCTTCATCACAGCTTTTGCTCCACCAAGACCCACTTCCTCATCAGAAGTACCAATGAATATTAACCTGTATGCCATCTTATCAATATCAGTGATAGAATCTTTTAGGGATTTTAATGCTCCGAGGCATGCTGAAACGCCTCCTTTCATATCAGCTGATCCCCGACCGTAAATATATCCATCATCTTCTTCTGCGCCGAGAGGGTCATAATTCCAGTTATTTCTATCTCCAATTGGCACAGTATCTAAATGACCACATAAAATTATCGACTTCTCAGCTCCTCCTAACGTTAATATGATATTTCCCTGGTCTTCCTCATACCATTGGACTGTAGATGGAATTCCATTAATCTCTGCCCAATTCTGAATCCATTCAATGATCTGTCGGGTGTTTCCAGGAGGGTTCTCGGAGTTCAAACCGATTAGCTCCTTTAATATTGATAAGCAATCTGACATTATCTAACCTCTTATCTCGGATGTGGAGTTTAGCTTTTCATATTGGATTCGATCTATTTCGGCAAAAATCACTCCTTTGTATCCACAAATGCGACATATATAAAGAGGTGGGGATAGAAGTCCTAAAAAAGCATTATGTAGAATTTCGAGATTATCTCCTAAACAGATCGGACACACTTTGATAACATCTTGAGGTGATCCTCGACGGATATTTTTTCGGATTTCTTTGAGAGATTCTAAGAATCGGCGCATATCACTCATCAAATATAAATGAAAGAATTCTTATTCTACTTTGTGTGTGTAGTAATCGTTAAAATTAGAAACTTTTTTATTTCCCCTTCAAGATAATATATATAATAACGATATATTTAGATTCATGTTTATCCTGAATATTTGTTAATTCTATATCAAATAATTCCAGATGATCGGGATGTCAAATCGTCCACTTACATACAACTTCCTTGCTAAAATTTTGCTTTTAGGGGAATATCGTGTCGGAAAATCGTCCATGGTTCTTCGTTATGTTGAAGATAGGTTCCCAGGGGACTATATGGCTACAATAGGTGCTAATTTCCTGGTTAAAACAGTGAATCTTCCGTTTGAAGGCATGGAATTTAAAGTTGGCCTTCAGATCTGGGATATTGGAGGTCATGCGCGATCGTCTCAAGTCGGCCGTGTTTTCTTTCAGGGAGTTTCTGGAGCGCTCTTAGTCTATGACTTGACACGAAAAGTAACTCTAGAGAAACTGCCTTTATGGATTGAGCAATTGAAGAAATTTTCACCTGATGTAAGTATGTATCTTGTTGGGAATAAAAATGACTTAGTAGATGAACGACAGGTTACATATGATGAAGGAGAGGTCGCTAAGAATAACCTACAGATGGTTAGTTTTTTTGAGACAAGTGCAAAAACTGGAGATCATATACAAGAAACTTTTGAAGACTTAGCAAAAGTTTTGGTGGAAACTAACAAA
>JBHLPQ010000046.1:0-751 GCA_048939265.1 Promethearchaeota archaeon | reverse complement strand
AGCTGATTAAAAAAGAAGACTGACTTTTTCTTACGCTATCATCATTAAGTCTTCAAGAGACCTAATATCTTCCAAGTGAGCTCTATACAGGTTCACTTCTTCTGAAGTTATTTCTTTATTGCTCATTAAAAACTCAAGAATATCAAAAAACATATTTTTGGCATAAGGGAAATTCGTGTTAACTTCCGGAAGGGAGGTGAAAGCAAATGTCAGTTTATCAGATATTGTAGCATCATCAACTTTTAAAGCGTTTCTAATGGTATGAACAAAGATTTGATCATCAGAGATACTTTGAGCAATTTTCCTTCTTTTCTTTGCTTCTTGTGAGGCACCATGAGATAGCTCTGGGATAAAAAGTTTCTTAAAAAAGCGAATAAAACGGTTCATTGCGCTTGACTCTACAGATTCAAATCGTTGGTAATTTTTAGATTCATTCAGGTATTCAAACCATTCTTTATCAGTGTAGTTACAGCTTTTTAGCAAATCTTTTTTAAACTATTTTTGCCTGTTTTTTTATACTAGTTATTATATAGTCTATACAGATTTAAAATTATCGTTATCACCCTCATAATATCTTCTGTTATTTTACATTAGAGGTTTAAAACTTGGCAGAATCACACCAAAGCCATTCTGAAGCGATTGCTGGCGTTAGAATTAAAAGATTCTTAACTATGGCTGTAATGAAACTTTCTCAGGAGCTTTTAGATCAGACTCAATCAAAACCTGGTGAAACGAAGAAATTGATAGAGAA
>JBHLPQ010000045.1:0-21326 GCA_048939265.1 Promethearchaeota archaeon | reverse complement strand
GGAATTTTATTTTTATCCATTCCCCTATTTACGCTGTCGGGGCTTGCAACTATTTTTACTGGATTCTTACTGTTACTAAAAGCTGATATCGTTTCCCGAGAATCAGTAGAACCCATTAAATTAGTGATCTTTGCTATTATATCAGCTGTTCTCGTTCTTCTTGCATTTGATCCCTACGCTCACCTTTCCATTATTATACTTTCAACCGGTGGTAAGAGTATTGTTCTAGAGGGATTAACTATTCAGATGGTTTATTTTAGCGTGGTTTATCTTCCATTCATCACCTATCTTTATAGTGTAGTGAAAATCAACCTCTCTGCACCTAAGGATGTAAAATTTTATTCGAGTCTCTTTTTATTTGGCCTTATTCTTATGGCCATATCCTACATTGTTAGTATTTTAATTTATTCACTCATAATGCTGCCAGCGATTGGTTTTATTTTTTCAGGAATTGGAGCAGCTCTTATGGCTTTTGCTGTCTCCAAACAACCGCAAATAATTTTCATCTTACCTTTCAAAGCCTTGCGTTTAACTGTTATTGAAGCTGATGTTGGAATTCCTCTCTACACTCATACTTGGAATACGGGAGACGTGTTAGCAGATGATGTACTTTACGCGGGGATGCTACAAGCTATAAACACTTTTATCAGGGAATCCCTGAATAAGGGGGAATTGCAGGAAATACGTATTTCGGATGCCATCATTCTTGCTCAACGAAGTGACAATTTTCCCATTGCAACTGTAGTAATTGCGTCTAAGGTCTCCCGAACTCTTCGAGACGGTCTTAACATTTTTACTGAGCGATTCTGTGACAAATTCAGTAGCTACTTCAGCCTTCCAAGCGATATCAGCCAGTTTACTACTGCTTCTGATTTGGTTAGGGAATGCTTCCCTTATGTCCCAGAGTACAGTTGATAGGAAATCTTTCAAAGATTCTTACTCTCTGGAGCGGTGCCTCCAATTCTTTTAATCAAAAAACGGAATAATTGGGAATCTTTGCTAAAATTAAGTCGCTTCCAAACAATACTCATGGAACTTGAAAAATCTTAAAAAGTAATAAATCATTGAAAGGAATAGGAGAGTCAATAATAGGAAATGGAAACACGCCTAGCACCTCGTCTCCATATTTTTGGTTGTGTTATTAGTTTTGCATTCCTGATTTTCTCAAGTGTTCTAGGGAATGTTCAATTATTGTTGTTAGGATTCATTCTATCTGTTTTAACATGGTTAATTTTTGGGTTACGGGAACTTCTAATATTTTTAGCGATTGTAAATCATCAACCAAAAGAAAGAGGAGTTTTAATCTACGTGGGATTAAGAGCGAGTGCCCTAATTGGCATCGCTCTGGTCAATGCGAATATGTTGGGGGCATATAACAATATACCACCTTTTTCAATCCTCAGATATGATCCTATTTGGTATACAATTGGCTTAATATTCCCAATAATTCTACTGCTTGGGATAGCAATTATCTGGCTTTTTGTAGACCAAAAAATTTCTCTCACATTACCCGTTGGTAGAGGTTTTGTCTCTCAGTGGCCGTTTAAATCAAATTGATTATTAAAGCATTAATTAACAAATCCATGTGCCGTATTTGTTTAGTTCATAATAAGTGAGGTTATAGTATTTGGAGGAAAAAAGGAAGTAGGACTCACTGCCACTATTCTTATAACATTATTTTAGGATGTTGAAAGTTGATCTGATTTGACAACTCAAGAAAAAGTCCTTCTAGGTAAACATAAAGTTGGCGAGGTAAATTTTAGTCGGGAAATTTTCATCTGGATGACAATCATGGGTCTAATATTGAGTGTGATTGGGGTATTTGTTAGTATATTACTTTTATTATTTTTGGGGATAATTAAGCTCCCAGGGGAATTCCAAATCAGTATAGATCCTGTTTCCCCTCTTATTGTTATGTTGATTATTGGATGCTTTCATGAAGGCATTCATGGTCTTGTCTTTAGACTCTATGGGAAGGATGTAAGATATGGATTTAAATTGATGTACAATGTTATTCCTGTGTTCTACACTTATTCTAAAGGAATTTTTACTAGGAACCAACTTATCATTGTCTGTTTAGCTCCTTGTATTCTGATCACAGGTGTCCTTTCTATTATTTTGATGACGACTTTAAATCAAAACTTAATTTGGATTTCTTTCTTTCTTATTACAATAATTCTTGCTCATCTTACTGGATGTTGTGGAGATTTTTATATCACATATCGATTATTGAAGTTTCCTCCAACAGTGAGTGTTGAAAATGCTGGTGGAGAAGATGATCCATTTATTATCTGGAATGATTCAGAATTGAAATCACTGAACCAGTCTATTATTCCCCAAACCTGGATTATTCCTAGATTTCTGAAGCTAGTATTGAGATATGGTAGAATAGTAGCAAGTGTTTTATGTTTATTCTTTCTATCGGTATTATTAGAATTCACAATATTAGGCTTACTTCTTCCAATAATCCTGATGCCATTAATGACAAAAGAACTTCAATTGTTGGGTTTTCGTTATACAAAAAGTTCAAATGGATTAGAAATTAGCTTAGTTCATCCCTGGGAATTATTATTGGTTAGTGTATTAGTAACTATTGTAATATATGTTAGTTATAGGAAGATATTCAGTTTTACAAGAAAAAAATCATGTGAAAATGACATAGATGATTCTTCTGAGAATGCAGGCATTCCGTTTTTCATTTGAAAAAGGAATAGCTAATTACAAAAACAATCTTGGCACTTATGTTTAAAAACAATGAAGAAAAGCTACTATTATGTAAAATATCTGATATACTCTACTATCAGGGATTTTGAAAGTAAATAACCTCAATTGTTCCTTTCCTTTACCTGGATTGATCTAACAACAGATCAGTTTATATCATCATTCCAACTTGAAAACATAACTTGAGAGGAAGGTTTTTTATATAATTGGTTTGTTAAGAAACTTGATGGATAAAATGTCTGAAGATATGCCCCAAAACACTCCGACTATTAAGAGGAAATATTGGTGTGGGTTTTTTTGTACTGTTATTCTTGATTTTTATCTTTATTTTTGTGATTTTTTCTGCTGATAATATTATTATGTTTATACCAATTATCGTGTTTCTCCTGTCTGCTGCAGCTCGATTTTATTACTTAATGTTTAAAGAAATCAACAAAATTCGTAAGGGCTATTATGACACCTTCTGAAATCTCTTCGGAGATTATGGAGAGCAGTACCTAGTTCAATGTTAGAAACTCTGGTGGGGTGACCCTGATGAGCCAACAGAAGCCGGATTACTCTCTGTAGCGATGTCCTTTTTTTTCTTGATATTAATGTCTAAGTTATAATTACTTGGTATTTCAGGGTAAAATTTCTATACAAACTTAATCGTTATAACAATAAAAAATTCTCCAAATACTAACTTGAAGTAGATTTTAGATTGGTGAAATTATTTAATTCATGAAAAAACTCATTTTCGAGGAAATAAAATTGATGATTGAAAAGCTCCTCTTCATTCTTATCTACAATTTCAATTGAGATTCAAGATTAAAATCAAGTGAGTAGAAAATATTGACGAAGATTGAACTTAAAGACCTCAATAAGGCAAATATCGATGATCTGATCAATTTATGTATTCCCCGTGATCAAAAAAGCAATCCTCTTTTTATAGAAGGATATAAACTGAAGAAAAAATGGGTAGAACAGAACTTAAAAAAATATGGAAGTATTGCAAAACTGGCTTTTTCCAATTCAACACCTGTTGGGTTTATACAGTACTTACCAGATATCAGTGAACGTTTAATTGAGATAACGTGTATATTTGTACCTGACAAGGCGTATCATCGTAGAGGGGTAGGTAGTGCTTTATTAAAAGCATTAATTAAAGACATGCAAACACCGCAACCTTATTTTAATAAGAGACCACCATTGGCACTTGTTACCCACACTTTTGACGTACCTGGTTGGTTTTCTCAGAAGAAATTCTTCAAACTTGGAGGGTTTCAAAAAGTTGACGAGAAATATCCTTTTCTTCTCTATTATCCTATTAAACAGGGATTTGTGTATGTTCCGAAACATAAAGGTTATATTCCTCAATCAGAGGATAAAGGAAAAGCAATAATTTTTATTGACCCCTCTTGTCCTTTTTGTATTCGATTTACTGAAAACTTTAAGAAATTAATAGAAGAAGCGGTACCTCAGACTCCGATAAGAATCATCAATCAATTCAATGAGCCTGAGGAATTTAGAAAACGCGGTAAAATCTCTTTCTGCATTGTAAACGGTAAACCAATCAAATCTTTCTTCACAGAAAGAGATTCATTTGTAAAAGAGGTTTGGAATGCTCTTTCAACCTAGATTATAAAGTATCTAGAGCCAACAGAAGCTGGATTACTCTCTGGAGCGATGCTTTCCGACTTTTTTGCCATTATTAAGCGTCGCTTTTAATAATCAAAGCTGAATTGTAAATCTTCATTGAATAATTTACTTGCTTCCACATAAATTGATTCTGCTTTCTGTTTCAAATTCTTTCTTATTATCTTACCTATAATTTCAACTTGATCTCCCTTTTTAACATAACAGGGTTTTGTACTTCTATAATAAACTACAATAGTGTTTCCGTGCATAGGTTGTCCTATATTACTCATTAATTCTATTGTGAAAATCGCAAAAAAATATCTTGAACCCAAGGTAAATAGAGGTTCCCCATTTACTTTTCCCTTTAGGATTTGTTTTTCGACCATCTAATCAGCTCTAAATTTTTTATGACGAATTACATATAGTTCTGATTTTAATAAATTTTTACACTCCTCCTTTTAAAACATAAATACCCCTAAATAGTAACAAGAATAAAGATCACAATAAACAATACAAGCATTATAACGCTTTCTAGTTTGATAAAATTCATTCTCCTTAGATTTTCTTCTTTTTCTACAAGCTCTATTATCCTTAATGAAGTGTCTTGTCTATAATTTGGTTGTTGTGTTTGTCTTCTTAAGTAATCTTGGTTGAGTAAGAGCATTTGATCTTGCGATACCAATTTTGCGTGTTTCTGTAATTCTTCTCAAAGTTTCTCTTTCTGTCGTTTTATAATACGATAATTGACTTTTCTCTCATTTCGTTCTTCAATTCCATTTAATCTCGTTCTAGTAAATCTCTTCTTTTCGTGTTGCATTAATTCATTAAAACTTTTTATTCTTGATTCAAGGCCCTTATTCTATGATATATGTGAACCACAGATTTAACATTGACTTAAGACTCCATAGATTGATGAATTCAAGATATTTTTACAATGTGGACATTCTAAAACAAATTCTGGCTGGATGTTTGCTCTAGGTCAATTTTCAGATGAATTAAAATGAGATTTATTATTGGTATCAAAGGAAAAATTGTCTTCGGTTTCAATATAGTAAGGTGTATAACGATTCTTAATCACATTCTTACATATTAAACATTTTTTCCTGATTTTCAACCATAATGATAAGTGTAGACGATGATAAATCGTATGATAAAATGGACAAACAGCTATTTCTTCAATATTAATGATGTTTCGCCTACAGATCAGCATTCTCTGTGCTTCTGTTGCAGGATTTCTACGAATGAAGATATAGAGATAATAAGAGCTAGGAAAAAAAAATAACTGATCTAGTGGCATACCCTCTAATTTAACTAATTAAAATCATATTTTTTGGATTCTAATCAAGTTAAAGTAGGATAATTAATTCCATGATTTGACTAATCTCTCTCGTGTGACTTTAACAAGCCAACGGAAGCTGAAGAATATATTCCACTTTACAAGATATTATAAAGCTCAGTTAAGAAACACCTCTAGTATAAGATAATTATTCACCTAAATGATGGAGATGTGATTTTTTGGAATCTGATACATTATCTGAACCGAATTCTGAAGAACAAACAGTAACGAAAACCACTTGGATTGATATAGTGTTTATCGGACTATTGATCAATCTTGGAATAGTAGTTCTTGTATCCATTGGGGCAATCTTTCTAAATCGGGAATATTTAGATAATTTAATATTATTGGGGATTATCACGGTAGTTGTATTTATTGTAGTGATTGTCTTAATCTTGGCTTTGTCTTTGGGTCTTCCAATGATTGCAAAACGGATATTTAACTGGGATGAGGAAAAAGAAACCGATTGGATTATAAATCTCCTGTTTGTACTAAGTTTCGTACTAGTAATAGGAACAGCTATAGGATTGTATGTTCTCGTACTTCCCTCGTTTCCTGTAATCCAAGATCCATTCAATTTGGATGCTATAAATTCAACGCTTAGTACAATTTATTCAATTTGGTGGTTCTTTGGATTTATTATCTCTGCTTTAGTTATTACTATTCTTTATCTCCTGCTTGAAACTGGTCGTTATGGATGAAGAGAGCTGGGGACTTTTTATCAAGTTTATCATGATTGAATAACTAAAACTAACCTTTTTATCGAATTCAACCCCATAGACCTTTGAAATAAAAATTTACTTCAGTTCTTCCGAAAACGGGAGGAATCTCTTTTGATCATAGATTTTTCCTGTTTTGGAATTCCCCCAAGGATTTGTGAAACATTTATGAGCTTTCGTTCTCCGAAGGATCATTTTGATAAGAGAAAATAAGCTCTTCAGATGCCTGAAGAGTTGTAAGTGCCTTTTCTGATATGTAAACCCTTGTAACATCATGGTGTGTTATCCACCCGATTAGCTTGGGAAACTTAACTTCCTGACTTGGAGATTTTTCAACCACTGGAAGGCGCGAAATATCCTTGCTTTCCATAATATGAACAGCATGCATTAATGTTGCCTCCTTATGTATGCAAATAAGTGGTCTCTTCTTCCTTATTAGGACATCAAAGACATTCCAATCTTTTGGTGAACTATACATCGCCTCTTGAACATCACCTAGAGTGATTACTCCAATGAAAATATCTTGTTCAACTACTGGAAATCCCTCGTGACGAGTAGTTCGTACAAGCTCCATTACTGTCTCTAATCTTGTTTTAGTATCTACCACGACCAACTTTTCCCTTGGAGTCATCGCTTCAACAACAGTGATTGTCTCAAGGATATCTGCAATAGGTTCCTTTAAGACAACCCCTCGCCGGATAAGTTTCAAAGTATAAATATTGTCTTTCTCGAGAAGAATGGAAATAATCCAGCTGATTGAAACGGCTATCATAAGGGGAATGGTTAAGAAATAATCTTCAGTCATCTCTGCAGTCATAATAATAGCTGTTAACGGCGCACGACCCGTCCCTGCGAAAAATGCTGCCATTCCTAATACAGCGAGGAGAGGTATCGGAACATTGGTTATAATGATAATATCATCTACAATTATACCAAAGATTGCTCCTAACATAACCCCTAAAAATAGAGTAGGAGCAAATACTCCTCCTGAACCACCAGTACCAATTGTAAATACGGTATTAAGGGCTTTCAAAGCAAATAACAAGAATAATGTAAGGAGAACCAGCAAGACTGATCCTTGTAATAACGATCCTTGAAATACAGCAACCATAGGAAGATAGGTACGTCCCATAATTGTGACTGTTTCCCACTGTTCACTCGCAATAAAATACGTGATAACTAAAGTTAAACCTACAAATAAACCCCCAAACGCTGGTTGTAAGATATCAGGAATTTTAAACTTCTCAAAGATATTATCGAATATATCTTCTATTTTGTAAAAGAATTTAATCCAGAAAGCTGAACCTACTCCACAAATCAGCCCTAAAATAACAAAAAGAGGGATTAAATACGGCTCATGATACTCCAAAGCGGGAAATCCAATAAAGGCTGGGTCTGTACCGAGTAGAAATTGTCCTGTTACAACACCAACGACAGCTGCGACTATTATTGGAATTAATAACCCTGTAGTACCCCCTTCTCCCATTAATATTTCTAAAGCAAATAAAGATCCCCCAATGGGGGCATTGAATGTAGCAGCGATTCCTGCAGCAACTCCCGAAACAACTAATGTTCGTAATTCTTTCGGAGATAAGTTCAATTTTTGTCCTATTAATGATGCAAATCCAGCTCCTATTTGAGCAATAGGTCCTTCTCGCCCTGCTGACCCACCAGATCCAATAGTTGTTGCAGAGGCAATAATTTTGATGAAAGGAACCCTTAAATTCATTTTTCCGTCTTTTAGGGCAACTGACTCTAAAACTTCGGGAACACCATGACCTTTTGTTTCTTTTGATACTTTAGAGGTGAGAAAACCAACAATTATACCGCCAATAATAGGTGTAAGAAGAAAAGGTACCCATTTAATAGTAGATAATCCTAAAGAATTTAAAAGTTGCATTGGTATTGAAAAAAAGATCTCATAAATGAAGCTAATCGCTAATCGAAAAACCCATGAGCCTAATCCTCCTATTATCCCTACTCCGATTGCAAGTACGTTTAATTTAATTAAAGGAGGGAGATTTTTACTTTGATTTTTTAAAAGCGTTTGAATTTTGTTAAATAGTCTATTTTTCTCGGTCAAATCATTTACAAATCTTTTATTCGTCAGGTAACGCCTCCAAAAGGAAATCTGTTTTTTTTTCTTGATTTTAGAATAATATTGTTCTAAAATCTCCTTAGTTTCATTGAGGTTTAAAAGTCCTTATCTTCCCACTACCCAGAAGTTAGTACCTTTACTCTATTGTTTAGAATAACCCTTTATTCCTGATATTATTTCACTAAACGAAAGCTAACATCCTTTCAAGTATTATAATAATAATTCCCGCTTTGTTGAGCTTTTGTGTAATCGAATGTTCAGGTATCCATTTTTTCTATTATTGTACTGTTATGGTTGAATGAAGCATTTGAGGTTGTTTTATTAAATTCAACATGATAGGAATAACCAGAAAAGCTACATAACAAAGGGAAATTTCAAAAATTATATCCCAAGAAAAAACAAGGAATTCAAGAATAGGAGGAGCTTGAACGAAAGTAGAATTGGATTTCATTTCTATCCAACGAGTATTTGCAATATATTGAGCAATTGACCAAATAGAAGAAAAAATACAAGTTGAAATGAACATGTTTCGGGCTCTTTTCTTGATTTGAAAATTTTTTTGAGAGATATACCAAATCACAACAAGGAATGTATAGAACAGAAAAAATAGTACTGATGGCCAGGTGAATATTTCTCTCCGAGAAAGGACAGTACCTCCAATTTCTTTACTGGGAACGCCATTAATAAGCGTTCGTGTTACAAAGAAGGCAAGTATCAAGATGGCTGCTGGCAGGGCAATTTTTATGTGATTTCTACTCGAGATATAATCGCCAAAAATGATCCCAACAATTGCAACCACAGCCCCTTCTGATGATCCTCTTATAATGCCCGCTAAAAACCAATGTAAATCAATTCCAAAAAGAAGGGGCTCAGCACTGGATCTATTACCTAAGATCGTAATCATTAATTCGAATATTGACCAAACGACTGTTCCTGTGATGAAAACATATAGATAATCATTTTTTTTGGAAAAGACAATGAACAGTACGCACACAGAGAACCCAATTAAAGCTAGAACTAGTTTCATTTCATAATCAATCGCAAAAAGCCCATTCCTTATCATGTAAAACATAAGAGACACATCAAAAGCTCAAGATTTGATGTGCTTTCTATTTAATATGCCTCTTAAATCTATCCAAAAACATAATTATGTCATATAGGCACGCCTACTATCTTTTAATCAGCTTTAAACCACAATAATCTATAATAATACTTATTATAATGATCTCTACATTAGACATGTCTATATATATTTCGTTGATTTAATAGATTCACATCTGGATTTTTCAATATAAATAAATTTATATAGACATGATTATATTAGTTTATTCAGTTTAAATAAAGTATCTTTCTATCAATTGAGATTTTTACAATCTATTTTAATTTAGACTTGCCTATAAGACATTGATATTAAAATAAAACAAAATTATACCCCAGGTTGCTTTTAGATTTGCCAAAGGGAAATGCAGAAATAACAGATCAAACTTTATTATCAAAAATAGAATCATTTGAGCGTCCTATTACAATTAATGATCTTGCAACACGTCTAAATTGGAGTAGAGGGAAAATCGATGGTTCTCTCAATCGTTTACAAGAAAGAAAAGAAGTAGCCACCGTTAAAGTTACATTACCGAAAGGACAGCGTCGGAGATACATTGGTTTACCCTATAAAACCTATTGGAAACAATTCTATAACCAGGTTATTGTTCAAGAAAAGAATATTCTAATTAATGATCCTCTTGAAGTCCTTAAAGATTTAACGTCTCGAATAAGTCCTTTGCAGTCATCTCTCGTTGAGGAGCTTCAAAAAACTGTTGATAATCTTTATCGTACCTTGAAAGACAGAGAGCTCCAAATTGAATTTCTCAAAAAGGAAGCCTTAGACACCAGTACGGAAATTGATCCCTCAATTATTCAGGTGCTTAAGGAGCAACAAGATCTGATCAGTACTGCAGCCAAACAACGTAATATCACTCCGGCTGAACTCTTGAAATCAAGCCTCCCTCAAATAGCTGATCCCAATTTTGATTTGATAACTAAGATTGTTACTGTGGTTATAAATGAAAGTCGATCCGATGTCGATTCAATTGAACGAACAGTCGCACGAACTTTCCTTAGACGTGCCCAGGCTTTAGAACGCAGATGAGGCGAGAAAGATGTCTGATAAATTAGAACAAGAGACAATTAAGAAGCTTACTTCTGTTGGAAGCGTCCTAAAGAATCCTTTTACTAATTTAGAAGACATTCTAACTCAATTAGGAAAATTAGACGAAAAACCTTTGGTTGAAAGGAAGTTCGACCTCACAACTCTTGGTAAGGAAGCACGAAGAGCAGTCGAAGAAGAGCTGAATTCTTCAAATGAAAGTTTAACTAAGGTGTTATATGATCTTGGAAATATGTTTAAAGTGTGTGGTATCTGTAGTAAAGGGACCTTGGAAAATGAGATAATTTCGGGAGTTTGTTTAGATTGTTATCGTAAAGGGGAAGTAATAATTGCTCAAAATAAGAAAATAGATGAATTGGAAGCACAAATTCGGAATATGGAATCAAAAATTAGTAATACATCACGAGATTATATGAGTGATGTCATTAATGAAATCCTAACAACTATTAGGAAGCACATCGAGCACGATATTAATTCTATAAGAAACAAATTATCTTCCCCTCAAAATACCTTACCACCTCCTCCACCACCTCCTCCTTTAAGGTCACAACACCATTCCAAAGATCAGAAATCCATTGATTTTTCACAAATGACTCTTGAAGAACTAAAACAATTTCAGCCTGGATTTCTCTCTGAATTACCTATTTCTTTGCGAAATCAGTACAATGCTCGCTTAAAGGAATTGAAGTTAATTAACAAGATGACACCAAAGCAAAGAGAAACTTATTTCGAAAAGAAGAGGAAGGAGCAAGAACAAACGACAAAACTGAATGATCTCAAAAATTCATTAAAAAATTTAGGTGAATCAGACAATCCATTATTTCTGAAGATGAAAAAACGAGCAGAAGAATCAGTTTTGGCAGGTCAGGGAACTTTAGGCAATTTTGGGGAGAAAAAAATCTTTATAAACTGTCAAAAGTGTAATACAACAAATAATATTATTGAGGGTAAGGAAACTCTCTGTAAAAACTGTCATTCGCCCTTAAGAGTTTAAAGCAAAAGATTAAAATGCACTTTTTTCGGAACGTAAGAAAATCCCAATATCAACTATATTTTGCAGCCATAGTTTTACCCCATTAGAGATAACCTTAGCATATCCAAGTGGAATGTCTGTTTTTGAAAAAACCATGATAAGAGTGTTTATGTTAAGATTTTTTATTTTTTTCTGCAATGCAACAGTATCCATTTCCACATCTTTACCAAAAATAAACCTTTTAGTATTGTTTACGTCCAAATGAATCTTTTTACGGGTATATGGAGCTAAAAACGTGAGTGATTCAATACCAATTAAGAATTTATTATGAATAAAGAATCCTAATTTAATTCCTGCGTGTTCAATGGAAAAATTGTCTTCAAGATTTTGAGAAGAAATATGATCGAGAAGAAACAGATCTTTCTGTGAAATTACATATATTTCGTTTCGATTGTTTTTTATTTTAACGAATTGTTTTCCTTCAAAAATATTGGTAATATTGGAGCCGATCAAATCTTCAATTGTCGTTTCAACCGATTTTATTTCTTCTTCAGATAATCTCTCATAGCTACGCATTATAAGATCACTTTTTTTACTACAGCTGTGAAAAACCCGTCATAACCAATTTCAGGAAAGATTCGTAACGTTTTTGATAATTGGGGATGCAGGGGGCTTATCCAATTTGTCTTATCACCTGACATACCAACATCCAAAGAAATTGGGACAAGCTCTGCTTCGTTTTCATGATTATCAAGGAAGGCACTTATCTGTACCTCTCCCTCTTCAGGTTCTAAGCTACATGTTGAATAAACTAGAGTTCCTTTTGGTTTTAATTGATTCCAAGCAGCGTTTAACAATAATTTTTGTCGTTGTACTTGCCTCTCTATATCCTTCAGCATTCTAGGCCCAAGTCGCTTGTTTTTAACTAGTTTAAGTCCTGTTCCTGAGCAGGGAGCGTCCAGAAGGATGGAATCAACATAAATATTCAACTTGGGGAATAATATGGAGTCAAAATTTAATATTATTGTATTAGATACTCCCATTCTTACAGTATTTGCCTTTAATGCGGATATTCTTTGTTTGGATTTCTCAATAGCAATGATAGTTCCCTGGTTCTGCATCCGCTGTGCTAAAATGCAGGTTTTGATACCTGGTGAAGCTGCTAAATCTGCAACAATGTCTTGTGGAGAGGGTTGAAGACATATTGGAGGGATTAATGAAGAGAGAGCTTGGATAGAAAACATACCTGTTAAATATTCTGGTGTTGAAACAATATTGAAAGGTTCAACCTTTATAACTAAAGCATTAAATTTATTTAATTCGTCAAATTTAAATCCTTTCTTCTCTAATCGAATTTTTAAATCCGAAGGAGAAATTTTAAGTGAATTATGGACAATAATCTTAGGATCAGTTTGTTTAAGGTTAGAAACAATGGATTTGGCTATAGATATTCCATAGAATCTCTCCCATCTTTCAATAAACGCATTTGGAATTGTTTCTCCTTTCATAATTTAAATTCCTTGTTTATTGAACTAACTTGCCAGGAGTAATTCCAAGTATGATTTTCTTTCGTCTTCTCCAGACCAATTAGGAAGGATTCTCTTTGCTAGATTAATAATCTGTTCTTTACTTTTATGAATAATCTCTGAATTATCTATGGGCGATAGAATCTCGATTTCTAGGAACGATCCTAAGTCCTCCACTTCATCAACAGAAATAGTTAATTCATTAACTGACCAGTTGGTTCTTTTCTTTTTTATTACAGCTACTATTTGAAATCCTAAATTTTGTAAAAATTTTTTTGCGTCAGTAATATTAGAGGTTTCAAGTGTAATCTCTTCTCTGATCTTCATACTCTCACCGAGTTTTGGCCCCTTATAAGTGAGTTCGATTATTTCTTCTCCTGTTTTAGCTTGTATTTGTCGTATTCTAAGAGCTTCATCTGTTATCGCGAAGTTCCTAATTGGACTCGAGAAATAATAATCGGTTTGACGAATCTCTTCAGAAGAGCCGCCGTATTCATGTAAAAGAAATGAAATCACATCTGTAGGAGAAAGATGTGCTTTTAAAGGAATTTTTAATTCAATTTCCATGTAATACCGTCCGAAACACACCTAAAAATAGAATGAAGCCTTGCAAGAATTTTTAAACAACTTAGTTAACCTAAAAATTATTGAGGTTTTTATTTTTCCGTGATATACGATGCCATCCTCTAAGCGTACTTCCAAAAGGAAAGACACGAAAACGGATGTAAAAAACCTTCCTCGACCTCCTTCAGTATTTGATCATCCTCCTTCCTCAATTTCTCCTCCATCTGGTCTTCCTCCTCCTCCTTTCCAATCCCCTGATATCTTATCGCGTCCTCCCCTTCCTGAGAATCTTACAAAATCAGTATCCAAAGAACCAAATGCCGTCATCATCCAAGATAACATCACAAATGATATATTGAACGAATTACGTCGTGAGGATTTCGGTTCTTTTCTCCAGCGCGTTCCAGAGGTAAAACGTCAACTAACTCTCGATGAAATCGAAGGGCCTAGATTTATAGCTGCTAAGGATGCTTATTTAGCCGCTGGAAAAAAACATCTTGAGCTTAAATTCTATGAAAATGCTGCAATGAATTTTTCATGTGCTATTCTTAGCACGTATTTAGGGAAGGACGTTTATACAGCAGCTCATTTAATGGCTGAATTAGCCTCAACGTCACCTCCTCCTGTCGTTAATAGTCATTTTTTCCAAGGAGTCAGATTACTGCTGAAAGGTATTCTCCTAAAAGATATTTCCTACATTGATCAAGCAGATAAATGGCTTCTGAAAGACACTGAGCATTTATACACGGAGGATTTCGATCTCATTCGACGAGCTTTACGACAGGCCGAAACAAATCTCTAAATAGCTGTTTTAACTAGTCATGCTTTGAAGAGTCGAAGACCGGCCAAATAAAGATTTAATCTGGTACATATCCATAGAAACCTGCCTTCCTTCTTGTATTGCGTCTGCTAGCCAATAAATTCCTTTATGAATTCCCTCTCCTGTTTTTGCACTTGTTCTGAAGATATTCAAGACACGACTCATTTTTTTGTTAATACCCATGAAGTTAGCTAGGTCTTCTTCGTTTAATTCCGTTTTATTTCTTTCGAGAAGATCTACTTTATTTGCGAAGATTGCTAATGGAATATCTTTCAAATGATTCATTTTTAACATGCGCCACAGATTACTCCTAGCTTCAGGATAACGTGCTGGATCGCTTACATCCACTACATAGATTAATCCAGCGGAGTTTTTGGTATACATTTCCCAAAGTGCTCTTCGGAACTGTAGTTGCCCTCCAAGATCCCAAGCTGAGAAGGTGACATCGCCAATTTGTATTGTTTCAGCGTTCATACCTATTGTAGGAGTAGTATCTGGTATCCAACGACCTGTTTTCAATCTTTGAAGCATAGTCGTTTTTCCAGCTCTATCTAATCCAAGAACACTAATCTTAGCATTTTTTTTAGACATTCTTACAATTTCCCCGTGATTTGAATTATTCACAATGACACAAACATTTCAACAATTATACTGGTAATTTAAAAGATTACCGATTACCTAGGGAATTTGTAGGTTATCGTAATAGAATCGATTTTAAGCTATTTCATTGCTCTAATAGGAATAGGTACCTATAATATGAAGAGATAAACTGGCATCGAGGTGAATGAAAGAGTGGTAAAAACGGGTGTTATTTGGTCAGATCAATATCTCGAATATAATTTAGGGGAGGAACACCCTATGAATCCTAGACGGTTACAAATCCCTTATCAATTGTTTAAAAGCCTAGGCTTATTTGATTTACCTGATATACAGATTCTCACTCCTTCCCCTGCAACAGACTCAGATATCCTCCTTTATCATTCACTTCCTTATTTAAAAGCAATGAAAGCATTGTCTGAAGCAGGAGGAGGAGCTCGATTGAGAATGGGATTAGGGACTAGTGATTGCCCTGTATTTCCAGAAATGCATGAAGCTGCTCGCTTAGTAGTTGGAGGAGCACTTGAAGGTGTGAAAAGAATCCAAAATGGAGATGTTCAACAAGCTTTTGCTATCCTTGGAGGGCTACACCATGCGTTTTCTGAGAGAGCTGCGGGATTCTGTTATTACAACGATGTAGTTATTGCAATCAAATATCTTCAACAAGAATATGGAATGGAGCGTATACTCTATCTAGATACTGATGTCCATCATGGGGATGGGGTTTTATCTGCTTTTTACAGTGATAAAACAGTTCTAGGGATATCAACTCATGAATCTGGACAGTTTATATTTCCAGGCACAGGGCATCATGATGAAATCGGGGAAGGTGATGGACTCGGTTACACAATCAACATCCCTTTCTTTCCAGGAACGTGGGATGAACTATATATCATGACTTTCGAGAATATCGTTCCATGCATTTGGGAAACATTTGATCCAGAGTTTGTCATCTGGCAGTGTGGTGCTGATGGTCATTACCGTGACTTTCTGGGGCATCTTGCATTAACGACGAATTTATATTCCTACCTGGGGAAAAGGATAGCCGAATTAAGCCGACAGGGGAGTACACATGGTAAGTTATTGTTATTAGGTGGGGGAGGATATAACCCTGATTCAGTTGCTCGGGTATGGTTGGCAATTTTAGCAGGTATTGCAGATATATCTTTACCAACAGAATCTCCCTCAGGATGGATTGGGTTTTGCCAAGAAACATTCAATATGGAAGTGAGTCCTCAATTGATAGATGCTCCTCTTGAAGCTAAGAAACTTGATGGTTATCCTTTCATTGAGGATGAGATCTTAGAAGCGACTTATGAATCTATCCGGTATCTCAAAAAGGTATTAATCGATATTCCTGATTGGAAAAGCTGTGAGAAGTTTTTCCAATAGTTTAACCTCACCATCCTAGATTTCCTAGAATTTTCCGTGAAGCCTGACAAAAAAATCATGTCTATTTATATCAACGAAGCATATTTAATGGAGAAGATTTTCAAATATAACATCCTTTACTGCTTGAATAATGAATATTCTTACGTAACACTCCAATAAACTGGAGGAGGTTACTATAAAATATGAATGATAAAAGATCAGTTGATATAATTCGGGATGCAGTATTTTCATCTTCTATCTTCAAAGAAGGGGGAGAAAAAACACTAAATCAAGCATTTATTCCAGAAGAACTAAAATATAGGGAAGACGACATTCGGCGTTTAAGTCAAAATTTCCGCCCTCTTTTTTTAACTGAAAATAGAGGCATTGAAGGTTTTTCTACCAACATTGCTTTAACTGGTCCTGCTGGTGTTGGTAAAACGGTCACAGCACGATACACAGTAGATCATCTTCGAACAATGGCTGATCGTTACCATATTAAGCTTTATACAGACTACAAAAATTGTTGGACAACTCGAACGAAGACATCCATTCTTAGAAGCTTTCTTCGGGATCAATTTGGAGTAGCTAGTCGTGGATTTAGTGATGAGGAATCTACAGACATCTTAATTCGCCGATTAAATTCTGAGCAGGCGTATCTGGTACTTATCCTAGATGAGGTAAGTGTTTTACCTCAAAAAGATATTCGTGGATTTATTCATCTTCCTGAAGAGTTTGGAGCTGAACACCGTATTTCACTGATTATGATTAGTCGACCCACTGAGTGGAAAGTCACACTATCCTCCATGGTCTCCCAACGAATTGCTGATGTAATTCAATTTCATACTTATTCATTAGAAGAAACAAGGATGATACTTGACTATCGGGCTAATTTAGCATTTAAAACAACTGCTCTCTCAGAAGACATACTTGATATGGTAGCAGAAATTGCTGATCAAACCAAAAATCTACGTCATGGGATTGAAATACTCTATAGAGCAGGCCGAGTCGCAGATCAACAAAGATTCGATGAGCTTGTACCAGAGTTAATTAGAAAAGCCAAAAATGATGTCTTTCCAGAGTTACGTGCTGACATTTTGGAGGAGTTAAAGACACATGAGCTATTTGCTGCTCTAAGTATTGCGAGAAGACTGCATCATAAAGGGATCACAGCGACCACAATAGAACACTCATTCAAAAACTATCGAATAATTTGTGAGGAATGGGGAGTCCGACCAAATGCTGAAGCAGCTTTCAGAAATTATCTCTCAACATTAGAAGCTATTGGGATTCTAGGAAAAGTGACTAAGGGAGTCAAAGGAAGAAAAGGTGTCCGTGCACGCTTGACTATTCATGATGTCCCCGCAGCAGTACTAATTGAACGAATTGAAGTATTTCTATCCAGAAGATTCCAAAAAAATTAGTAGCAATAGAAAAGGAGTCTAGAATAATAATTTAACAAAATAAAATAATAACTAAACCTAATAAAGATAGTTATTTCGTATTAATCACTGATTTCAAAGTTGATTAATTATCTCAAACGGTATACTAGTGTTTCAATTTGATTTAAATACTTTTACAAGTATAAATTAAATCTAGAAGGATAATTTCTTTTTAATTGGAGAAGGAAGTTCTTTTAATTTAGATAGGAAGAATTATACTTGTTGCTAAAGGCACATTTAATCCTGATATAAAGCATTCAAGATAACAAAGAGAATATGTAGTCACTTGAGATCAAGCTTTTTACAAAAATAAGTATATTCCCCCCTCAATTCTCCGGTAAGAAGTGATATTTTTGACAGAAGTCTCTGAATCCACAAGGAAAACGATTAACCAATTGGAAATAGCAAAAAATTTAGAAAGGATTCGATTCGAGCTCACAGAAAGCAGCGTACCTGTAAAATTTGTTCAGAATTTCTCTGGATTTTCATTCGAACATATAACAATTCCAGCTTCCTCACAAGGAAGTCAACTAGATGTTCCTTATTTCATTGCTGAGAAATTACTTGAAAGATCAATGATTGAAGATTTTAAATCGAGCTTTCCAGTTACTTTACCCGAGTTAGAAGGAGCAGTACGTAAAGAAGTACGGGTGGGTGAATTGCAACCTCTTCATCCATATTTTCATTTACTCTTATTGGATCATTTCCTATTGATAGAGGAGAAGGAGTCACAATTCGGTGAATTAGAACAGAAGAGACAAAAAACTAAATTTAATCAGTTGATCAACGAAAGAATCTCAAAATTAGTAAAAATGACTGATAGCAGAAAGGTCCTTGCCCAGAGAAAGAGGAATTTAACATACGCAGAGCAAATTTTATTTGATAAGATCATAGACTGGATTCAGAATTGGAAAGCGGAGTTTTTCCAAGATTAATTGAAGGGCTGTATATGGGGTTTCCATTTGATATAAAAGGTCGGTTTGAATCATTCATTGAAGAATTCACAGATGAAGAAGGACAATTGAAGTATCAAGAAAGAATTCGAGAGATGGAGACAATAGGGGCCCGAAGCCTGTATGTTTCTTATAATGATTTGTTGATTCAAGATCCAAAATTAGCCAAGGAAATTCTTGTCAATCCAGAGGCAAGTATAGCAGCAGGGGAAGAAATATTAACCTCAAAAATCGCTGAGATGAGTCCTGGGTATTTAGACAGATTAAAACAAGCCCACATAAGGATAACAGATTTATCTGAAAAGCTAATGTTACGGTCTTTGAAAACCGAACATTTAGATATTCTCACATGTTTCGAAGGTATTGTCATTGGAGTTACAGAAGCCAAACCTTTAATGATAAGTGCCCATTTTAGATGTGCGTCTTGTGGCGAAAACCAAACTGTTGATTTTCCAGAGGGGATTTACACACCGCCTTATCAATGCCGTAATGAACATTGCCAACGAAAAGGCTCACTTCAACTTCAACTTGATAGAAGTATCTTCATTGATTGGCAAAAGATCACTCTCCAAGAAAAACCGGAAGAACTCCCCCCAGGACAGTTACCTCAAAGTACATCCATCCACGTTCTGGATGATTTAGTAGATCAAGCAAGGCCTGGGGATCGTGTGGAGATTGTAGGCATTCTTAAAGCGAGAGCCACTCGTCTCTTGAAAAGGGGACAATTAGCAACCTATGGGAAATTTTTTCATGGCGTTTCCGTTTCCAGGGAGACCGAGGAGTTTGTTGACATTGAAATTTCCGAAGAAGATGAATTAAAAATCATCGATCTCTCGAAATCTCCGTATATTATTGAGAAAATCCGAGATTCATTAGCGCCTTCAATTTATGGACGTGATTTGGTTAAGGAGGCAATCGCATCTTTACTCTTTGGTGGAACAACAAAAGAAACACCTGATGGATTAAAGCTTAGGGGAGAATCTAATATTCTTATAGTGGGAGATCCTGGGACTGGAAAGAGTATTCATGGATTAGAAGAAATATACATTGGTAAACAGTCTATAAATGGGTTTACGTGGAATTGTAAGAAGATTGGTCATTTTGTAGATGAATTAATTGAAAAAAACTCTGATAATGTTATTACAGTTGATGAAACGGAGATCTTAATACTAAGTAAAGATGTACCACTATTTACAATCTCTTTAGACCTTAGAAATCTAAGAACACGTAAATCTAGAATTGTTGAAGTCAGTAAACATCATACAACCGATCTAGTAAGAATAAACACAAGAACTGGTCGTACAATTCTTGCTACACCTAATCATTCATTCAGCACATTAAAGAATGGTCAATTAGAAGTAATTAAAGCTGATGCCTTAAATGAAAACTCTTATCTTCCTGTTGCACGTAATATACGAATTGATGAAAGAGAATTTATTGATAGTATTGACATTAGTGAAATTTTTTCAACAAAAGATCTAGTTAGCATGGAACTAATTCGAAATCAAATTTCATTATTAGAACAAAACAAAACTAGTCTCATAACTGCAGCGAGACTGTCAAATATTACCCCTGGAACATTAAGAAAATATGTCAATGAAATAACATCAATCCCTAAGGGGGATTGGGTAAGGAGAAAGTATGATACAAACTGGTTCCCTAAAAATATAAAATTAAACGAGGAAATGGGCAGAATAATAGGTTTTTACTTAGCTGAAGGGAATGCTGAGAAAACAGCTTTGTTCTTTTCTAATACCGAGGATGAAGTAAAAAACATTATTCACAGAGATTTACAGAAAGTCTTTGGTAACGGTTCTTTACTAGAGAGAAGAGTTATTCTATGTCAATCTAGTGTGAATCACTGGTTTAAAACCACCTTTGGAACAGGGGCAGAGAATAAGAAGCTTCCTAGCAAATTTTTTGCAACCCCCGCCGATTTTCGAAAAGCTTTACTTTCTGCTTATTTTACTGGTGATGGATGGTTTGAAGAAAAGGGAACCATGGTCGTTGCAACTACAAAAAGCACATCTTTAGCTTATCAAATAAGTGATCTTTTGGGCACTTTAGGTATTTTCAGCTCCATTAGTATAAAGAAAATAAAATCAGGAAAATACGCTGGAAATATTTATTATAATATTATAGTGGCTGGAGAGGAACTATTTAAATTTAATAAGGAAATCAACTTCTTATTATTGTCAAAAAAGAAACGTCTCGAAAAATTTGTTGAAAAATTGTCTGCTAGAAAGCGATATCAATCTAGAGATATAGTTCCAAATTTCGGTTCACATTTAACAGATGTAGCTAAGAAGATAGGTCTCAAAAATATAAGAGGGACTTGGGAAAGAAGTTTTCTTGGTGAACTCCGTGGAAAAAAGCATAGACAAAGAATAGGAAGAAACTATCTTCAGAAAGTGGTAAAAAAGTT
>JBHLPQ010000044.1:2670-21353 GCA_048939265.1 Promethearchaeota archaeon | reverse complement strand
GCTAGGCAAGAAGATTAGCTATATCACCGGGATTCCCAAAGCATCAGTTGAAGAACTCAAATCTTTCTGTGCCTCATATGCAACTTACGGTGGAGTGGCTTTATTCCACATGGAAGGTATCACTCCTGATAGAGTGGATACGATTCCAACTGAAACTATAGAAGTAACTGAAGATGACCTTAAGAGCGCGATGGCGGATCTGAATGAAGATACCGAGATTGATTTCATCAGCCTAGGATGTCCACACGCTTCACTCGCGGAATTAGAATACATTGCTTCCCAATTAGAAGGTAAGAAAGTCAATCCCAAGAAAGAAGTGTGGGTCACCACAGCTCGTCCCACCAAACAAATCGCGGATCGTATGGGTTTTACGAAAAAGATTGAAGATTCAGGGGCAAAAGTGGCTGCCGACACCTGTTGTGTCGTTGCTCCAATCAAGGGACGATTCCATGGGTTGGCATCCGACTCTGCGAAAATGTGTTATTATGGATCCGGTAGGAATAAATTTTCAGTGAAATTGATGTCTGTAGACGAATGCATAGAGGAGGCTTTACGATGAAACTAACAGGTAGAAGAATTTACCAGGGAAAGGTCGAAGGGGAAGCTTTAGTGACAAAAGATAGCATCTCATTTTATGGTGGAGTTGACCCAGAGACTGGAATAGTTGTCGAGAAAGGCCACGAGTTAGAGGGTGTCGACACTACCGATAAGATCCTCGTGTTCCCAACAGGAAAAGGGTCAACTGTCGGGTCCTATGTGATTTACCAAATGGCAAAGACAGGAAAAGGGCCAAAGGCACTTATTCTCCAAGAATGTGAAGCCATTGTCGCTGTTGGCTGTATTATCGGGGAAATTCCCTGTGTAGACCAGATTGATACCACTCAAATTACAACGGGATCCAAAGTAGTCATTGATGCAGGCGCAGGCGTCGTTGAAGTGGAATAAGTTTCATTCATAGTCCCCCCTTTCTTTCTTTTAAATGCCAAGAGAAGAGTTTCACTATAATTATATGGCATTAATTTTTGTTGAGGGAGATTTCATGTGAAAATTCACAGAGACTCCAAATTGGAGGCATCATTTTTATATGAGCTTAATGAAGGATAAGCTCTAGCGATTAATTCATTGAGTGTTGGTCGAATGGATATATTAAAAACCAGAATTGAATTGTATGATGAATTGCTGAAAGCAGCAAGAGGGGAAGTCCTAATTGACACAGTTATTGAATCTGGAAACATAGTTAATGTCTTGACTGGAGAGATTCAGCAAGGAAATCTTGGTATTCATAAAGGATACATAGTCTCACTTTTCAATAACAATATTGAGGCTCAAGATACAATTAATGCTGCTCGGAAAACAATAATTCCATCTTTTATTGACCCACATATTCATATTGAGAGTTCCATGATTTTACCAACTACTTATGCAGAAGTTATTGCACTCAACGGTACTGGTACTATTTTTGCTGATCCTCATGAAATTACAAACGTCATGGGCGTTGAAGGATTTAAATTAATGATTAAAAACTCACAAAATCTTCCTACTCGAATCTTTTTTGATATACCTACTTGTGTTCCATCTAAAAGGGTTGCCGAGAGTTCTGGTGCCGATATTAGGGCTAATGATATTAAAGAGATGATAAACCAAGGCGGAAAAAAGCTTGGAGAGTTAATGAGTGTTGAGGAGATTATATCTGGTGATCCCATAATGAGTGACATTATTAAAACAGGTTGGGAGGAAGGGGTTCCTCGTGACGCTCATTTTCATTGGCTTCTCCCCAGTTTAGCCCAGGCATTTACTTCATTAGGTTTGGGAGCAAAGTTAAAACTCTTTACTGGTTTTCTCGGAGGTAAAATCTTCAGAATTAATCGTTTGTATGATTTATCGGTTAATGTTCTTGTTGACAAACTTAGAAGCTTGGATAATCGTGCATTAGACGCTTATCTTGTAGCTCTTGGGTTAACCGCAGATCATGAGAACTATGGACCAGAACTCCAAATAAAACTTGATCATGGTATGCGTTTAATCCTTAGTTCGCACATCTTTTCATTCTCGGAGATGGTGCCTCTACTATTACGAGCTGTTCGAAGGCAACGATACAAAGATACTATTGGGATGTGTACTGATGATTTGTGGCCTGATGAACTTGTTAAGGAGGGAGGCATGCTAGGATTTGTCAAAGCACTAATTAAACATGGTTTAGATCCTATTGACGTGATAAGATTCGCGACTCTAAATAATGCTCAACGATTAGCCCAGTCAGGTATTACTGAAGCAAGCTTACTAGGTTCCATAACTCCTGGGCAGATAGCTGATATAACAATACTTGATGGCCCCTTAAAAAAGATGAACATAGATACAGTGATTCATGAAGGTCAGATAGTAGCAAAAAATGGAGAATTATTAAAAACTTCCCCGTCTCCAGAGGTTCCAGCATTAGCACTAGAGACCGTTAAGGTTCCTGAAATCTCAGAGAACACATTCCAAATTCCTACTCCCTCAAAGCTCCAAGATGGTGTTGTAAAGACACGTGTCCTTTCTTTACCAAAACCCCCTGCGTTACCATTCCCAAATATAGTAGACGAAGATATCCCAGTAAAGGGATCTTTCTTGGATATTGAAGGTTACACAACTATAACCGTAATAAATCGGTACAAGGATAATATACAACCAGCCAGGGGAATAATACGTGGTTATCCAATCGATAATGGTGCATTAGCCAGTACGGTTGCTCATGACTCCCATAATTTCATTGTATTAGGGAGTAACTTTTCAGACATGATTATTGTAGCTAAAAAAGTTGTTGAAATGAATGGCGGATTAGTAGCGAGTCAAGATGGAAAAATAATCGCCAATATTGCATTACCAGTTGGTGGGCTTATGTCCACAGCTCCAATAAAAGAGTTATGTAAATCAGCTGAACAATTTAGAAATGCTTTAGACAATTTAGGATTAGATCCAAGTAATCCAATAATGCCATTCGCACTATTCTCATTACCGGCTGTCCCTGGTGCAAAGGTCACAGATTTAGGAATTTGGGATGATAAACAAAAGAAAATAATTTCAATATATGTCTAAAGGGAAACAAAAAGGTCAAATTACTGTAAGAAAACGTGAAATCTCGTGATACCACAACGAATAACTGTTGCCTTAACTGGAGCTTCTGGCATCCAATATGGAATTGAAGTTCTTCAAGCCTTGGTCGAGAGTAAAATAGAGACTCATGTTATTTTGAGCGAATGGGCCGAATATGTACTTCAAGATGAAGTAGGGGAAGCTGTAATGAAAAAAATCAAGGAAATGGCGTTCCAGGTGTATGATAGCAAAGAAATGGATGCACCCCTTTCAAGCAGCTCAATGTTGATAGACGGAATGGTCGTGATTCCAGCCACGGTGAAAACTGTCAGTAACATCGCTAATGCGAATACGGAAAATCTTATCTCGCGAGCAGCAGATATTATGCTCAAGATGCGACGACCATTGATCATAGGAATCCGTGAAACTCCTTTAAGTCCTCCCTGCATTCACAATTTACACAAACTTGCTACTTATGGTGCAATAATTCTTCCACTAAGTCCAGGATTCTATCATAAACCCCAAAACATCCAAGATTTATTTGATTTCATAACTGGAAAAGTTTTAGACTGTTTAAATATTCCAAATGAGAAATATAAACGTTGGGACAAGAAAAAATAAAGAATAGCAAGTAGTGAGAGAATCATAATATGGAAACAGAATTCAAAGTTTCAGCTGACCGAATTGAGAAAAAGGCTGAATTAACATCGGATAGAAAGTTAGCCCATATTCAAATCTGTTTGGAACATGATGTTCAAGGCCGAACTATAACTACAGGACTAGAGGATGTCTCATTCATACATCATGCGACCACAGACCTAAATCTTGATGAAATTGATTTATCAACAGAGATTTTTGATAAAAAACTCTCCATCCCCTTAATCATATCAGGGATGACGGGAGGACATAGCTTTGCACACAAATTAAATGCATTCTTATCTCAAGCTGTTGAAGAAACTAATATTGGAATGGGAGTAGGTAGCCAGCGGGCAGCACTAGAAAATGACGAGGTAAGAGAGTCATTCGACATAGTGAGAAAAAAGGCACCGACTTCCCTAATTATCGGGAATATAGGAGCTGGACAAATCGCTCAGGGCCTTACTAATGACCAATTTCAAGAACTCATTGACATGATTCAAGCGGATGCCATTGCAGTACATTTTAATCCCCTTCAAGAGGCCATCCAACCTGAAGGGGACACAAAACTAAAAGGACTCCATGAAAAGGCGAAGGAGTTAATTCAAGCTCATTCAATCCCAAGTATCGCCAAGGAAGTTGGGGCAGGATTTAGTCTTCATGATATTATCCAACTCAAGAAGATTGGATTTCAAGCAATTGACGTGCAAGGAGCGGGAGGAACGTCATGGGCGGGCGTAGAGGCAATACGGACAAGTTTGCCCAAGTTCAAGAACACTGGGGAAGTGTATTGGGATTGGGGAGTTCCCACAGCCCTAAGCACAATCCTAGCCAAAAGAAATTTTGAGGGAATAATTATTGGATCTGGGGGGGTAAGAAGTGGATTAGATATCGCAAAGTTAATTGCCCTAGGAGCTGATGCTGCAGGGATTGCGATTCCATTTCTCTTCACAGTTCAGCAACACTCTGCAGAAGCAGTTGTGCAGAAAATAGAAGAAATTAGTTATCAGTTGAGATTGGCCTGTTTCCTTACTGGATCTCGACATGTCCAAGATCTAAAAAAAGCTCCACTTATGATTACTGGGAAAACAGCTGAGCTAATGAAAATCCACGGACTTGATCCCTCCTCTTATTATTCTAGAGGATGAATAAAAAAAAATCTAAAGCAGCTCTAATAATAGCTTCAATTTCTTCCAACATCTGTTCTCATGTTTTTGAGAAATAATCCCATCTGTGTTTTATTATCAGAATTTATAAACATCTGAATTCCTAGATAACTAGCTAAGCCCTCTTTATACACCAAAGAACTGTGCCTAATCCATTATCTTGTATAAAAGATAGATATCGTAATTTCAGTTCCTATGAAGTGATATATTAATTTCATTTATCCTCATGTGTTTCATTCCTTTAAATGCTCTAACCGCCCTAATTTAACTGTAGAACTTGATCTCATGGTAATATCCATTAAAACAAGATATTTAACACACTTTGAATTGAGGAGATTTGCATTGAGTAATCTTAATTATTCCTAACTTTTATTGAAATTAGCACCTTTGGCTGATATTTTTATAAATACCTGATCTAAGAAGTCATTACTATATATAATAATACAAATTTCCACTGAATTAACCATTGCCTCAATTAATCAAAGAATTTTGTTCAAAAAATCTGTTTGAGTCGTAGATAATTTCCTAACCTTATGTTTAGAAAAACTGAAAATCGTCTTTTTTCCTCCTGTTATGGGCTTATTTTCTCGCTTCCCATCATAATTCAGATGTTCTACTCTTATAAGATCTCTTAAAGGAATTATTATTTAATATCCTAAAAATAAAGGTGAAAGAATACCAAAAACCTTAAATAGATGAATTTTACTAAAGTAAATTAAAAATAAGTATGTTTAACTGTGTTAAGAAAATTTCTTACGAAGAATAATTACGTGCATAATATGATAGAATCATACAAAGGCCTCAATACAGATTCGCATTACCATTAAACAAAGAGAAATTGTAAATTGAGTGTAAGAACTGAAAATCTTCGTTTTTACATGTATTGAGAATGCTATTAGAGATCTTCGAGCTTATCATTAGTTATTGGTCTACTTTAATCATCTTGAATATGAAATAAAAGAAACTAGAAAGTATTCTTCATCGAAGGAGACGATTTATGTATACTGTGGACGAAATCAATCAAAGGTTCCCACATTTAGATTATTGGGAATACCAGGTTGAATTTCGAATAAATAATCAGGTTCGTCACTTCAATTTTAATAGTATAGAGGAAGTCTTTTTAGGAGAACCTTTCTCATTAAGAGGGGCAATAGACCAAAATGAGACATTAAATTGTTTTATAGATATCGGTGAAGAAATTCAAGGTGATTTTATTGGGATTGGGAGTTTTTCGCTGACATGGAAAGCTAAAAGAAATGAATGCTATATTGGTACTCTTTGGATCGAACCTGAATTTCGTGGAAATAGACTGTCCACTTATATCTTCGAAGAATTAACTGAAATTGCAGATGACCTAGGAATTGCTTTAACTCTTCATGCAATGCCCTTCATTAGTCCAGAGAAAAAACCAACTGGTGAAGAGATCTTAAAGTTAAAAAACTATTATCATCGATTCGGGTTTAAAGAGAACTCAGAAATGAAAGGAATAGGTTTTGACTGTTTAATGGAACGCATACCCAATGGCTATTAGGATCAAAAAAAGAACTAATTCTTTAGAATCTTCTTCAAGGTTTGAAAATATTCCTCTTTTAATGAATCCAGTTAAGATACTAGGAAAGACATTTTTTAAAGCCAGAGAGCTTGACTTCAACCTTTAGAATTAAGCAGGTTACAAAAAACAATAAAATTAAGCTATATTCATATATGAAATTTGGATATTTTATAGTAACTTGTTATCATAATAGTGGTATTATTAGTATATATTAGACTAATACATGCAAAAAGTTAATAAAGTATCTTGATAACAATTGTGTAGTCTAAATTGATATTTCTCTTAGGCTTCATTCTTGCTAAATGAAGATAGTAGAAAAGAGATAATGTTCTGATTTCCTAGGAATCCAGCATTTTGGTTTGAATAGCTTTTCTTGATAGGATAATCAGCAAATAAAGATTATAAAATTCATTAAATTAGCTTTTAATAAACAAGAACATTTTAAAATGAACGGGATGATGTACATGAAAGACAAAAAGATTCAAGATGACTCTATATCCATTCTCGGGTTAGGAAATGGAGGACATGCTTTTGCAGCGTATGCGAAATCAAAAGGGTATAAAGTTAAGATATGGAATCGGTCTAGTTTAGTTCTTGACGCTATAAAAGATAATAAGGGCATTACATCCACAGGGCTATTGGAGGGACATTTTGACATTGATTTAGTATCACATTCAATTTATGAAGTGATGAAAGAAAGTAAGTTAATAATGGTGGTAACAACCGCTAATGCACACAAAGAGATAGCAGCAAGAATTGCTCCTTATTTAGATGACAATCAAATCGTTGTCTTAAATCCAGGGAGAACTGGAGGCGCAATTGAAGTGAGAAATTCCATTCGACACAATAATGGCCCATTCAAACCACGAGTAGTAGAAGCTCAATCTCTACTATTTGTGTCTCGATGTTCAAAACCAGGTCAAGTAACAATCTCTGGGATGAAGAAAAGAGTCCCAGTTTCAGCATTTCCATCCTGTGAAAATGAGGAAGTTGTCGCAATTTTGAAGGATCTTAATGGCGCCTTTTGGGAAACTGAATCTGTGTTGAACACTTCTTTCGATAACATTGGTGCTATTTTTCACCCTACACCTTTATTATTAAATGTTGCCAGATGTGAGGATCCAAAGGTTAACTATCGACATTATATTGACGGAATATCTCCCTCTGTTGCTTCTTTCCTAGAGAAAATGGATAGAGAACGAGTTGCTGTGGCAAACGCGTTCGGAGTACAGGCGATTACTCTACAAAAATGGTTGAACTCTGTTTATGGAAGCAGGGGAAGTAGTATATGTGAAATCATTCATAATACAAAGGAGTATCAAAATGTAATGGCACCTTCAACTTTAAATGTCAGGTATATCTTTGAAGATATTCCAACCGGGTTAATTCCCCTTTCTAGTTTTGGAGAGGCAGCTGAAGTTCCAACCCCTTTCATCGATGTTATTATTAATTTAGCAAATTGTATGTTCAATAAGGATTATAGAACTCTTGGGAGGACTGTTGAGTCACTGGAACTCGATAAAATTCCATTTTATTTACTGAAAGAATATATGACTCTGGGTGATGAATTTTATATCGAAATAATGAAACAGGAGAGTGTATTAGAGGAGTGACCAAAAAAAATCTCATATTATGTGCTACATTAGGTTCCTGTGTTCATGTTGCTGGAATATTTAATTTCATGCAAATTGCACAGCAACAAGGATATAAGACATCATTCTTACGTCCTCCAAACACAATTGAGGATATTATTACACAAATCGAAAAATTAGATCCTGATATTATTGCTTTAAGTTATCGTTTAACCCCAGAAGCCTGTATTGAGCTTTTAAAGGAACTTAATAACAGAATTACCCCTGAAATAAGAAAGAAAAAGTGGATCTTTGGGGGTACTAGCCCTGTATGCAATGTTATTAAACGGTTAGGAGTATTCGATCGGCTTTTTGGTGGAAACACAACAGAGAAGGACGTTATCGAATATCTGAGGAATTATTCCTCCTCTTTAAAGGAAAAAAAATCTCTTCCTAACAGCTTAATTGATCGGATAAAATTTTATTATCCTTATCCTTTACTACGTGCTCATTATGGGATTCCTTCTATTGAAGAGACGCAGAAGGGCATCAAAACAATAGCAGGAGCTAAAATTGTGGATATAATCTCGATAGGGCCAGACCAAAACTTCCAAGAACACTTTTTTGACCCTAAAAAGATGAAAAAGTTGGAACAGGGTGCAGGTGGAGTTCCAATTCGCTCAGAAGAAGATCTGATTGGCTTTTATAAGGCTTCTGAGCGTGGAAATTATCCTTTATTACGCTGTTACTCTGGTACAAGAAATTTAATTAAAATGGCAAAAATGCTTAGAGATACAATTGATAATGCTTGGGGGGCTACTCCTCTTTTCTGGTACTCAGAATTAGATGGTCGAAGCGATAGAGTATTACAAGAAGCGATAAAAGAGAATATTGCTAATATGGCCTGGCATGGTGACCATGACATACCTTTTGAATCAAATGAGGCGCATCATTGGAGTCTACGTTCAGCCCCAGATGCTATAGCGGTCGCAGCTGCCTTCCTTGGTGCATATAATGCAAAAAAGGCTGGAGTACATAATTATGTTTCTCAAATGATGTTTAATACTCCTATTGGTTTAGCTCCCAGATATGACTTAGCGAAAATGCTAGCTAAGACGGAATTAATTGAAAGTTTACATTCTGACACCTTTACTACATATCGTCAGGTTCGTACTGGACTCATGAGTTTTCCCGAGGATCCTCATCTCGCAAAAGGGCAATTAGCATCATCTATTCAAATAGCTATGTTTATCAAACCACATATTGTCCATGTGGTCAGCTATTGTGAGGCTGATCATGCAGCAACATCTGAAGATGTGATAGAAAGTGCTAAAATAGCTCGTAAAGTGATTTCAAATTCTATAAGGGGATTACCTTCGATCAACTTAGATCGAAAGTTGGAGACTTATAAATTAGAGCTCATTTCTGACAGTTATCTGATTCTTCAAGCAACTCAAAAAATCTCAAACGAATCTGTAAAAGATCCATTTATTGATCCATTAACATTAACAAAAGCAGTTAAGTTAGGAATTTTTGATGCACCACATTTGAAGGGATCTGATATAGCACGTGGAGAGATCCAAACTACCATTGTTGATGGAAAATGTTTAGCCATTGATCCAAAATCGTTTTCTATATTATCTGAACTAGATCGTCTAAATAGAATTTTAGAAGAAAATGGTTACCCACTTTTAGAAAAACAGTTAGAAAATTATGGAGCTAAACAATTCTCAAAAAGATTGGGAATATTACCCCTCATGTAATTTCCAAATAATGTGTCGTTAGTCTCAAGATTGAGATCAATATGGAAATCTTATAATCATTAAGGATTGAACTTATTACAGCAAACAAAACATGATGATTGATACACACACTTACTCAGATCATTTAATCCGAGTAATTCAGTTGTTTGATGAAGAATGAATTTTACCATCTTAGGAAAACTGGAGCCTACTTTAGAAGATTCTTTGAAGTTGAAAAATACAATAAGAATCTATAGAGAGGTCTGTAACTATATCAGCATTATCGCATATAATGAAGGGTGTTTTAATTCAGTTGCACTTCACCATTTAACCTATAAAGAAGTTAGAATAAAATATAATATTCCAGCAAACTTTGTAGTAAGAGCTAGAGATAAAGTAGTTTTAACATATAAGAAAAATCGAAAAAAATTGCATGTATTCAAAAGGTTGAGCATTGATTTAGATAATAGATTGTTAAGCATATCACCATCCTCAAATGAGGAGGTAGTTGTTTCAATTGCAACAATCAATAAGCGGATTAAATCTAAACTAGTGATTGATCCTTCACAGAAAGAATTCTTAGAGTATCCCATAAAAAAAGCTAGATTAACACTAGAAGCAGGCGAATATATCATGAATATTATTGTTCGTCCTAAACATTATTGACAAAGAAAAATAAGCCAAAATAGATCTATGAAAAAACAAACTAAAAAAAAAGACCTAGAAGATATTAGGTTATTAAAACAGAGTAAGCTTTGAATATCTAAAAAGGGAAGGAAGATACACTAGATATGAAATATTTCAAACCTTTTATTGTCAAAAAAACAGAAATTAGAAAATATATGTTAAAGGTATAAACCTCAATATCAAGCATTAGAATGGACAGGATAACCATGGATTCTTTCGATGTCATGATGGTAGCATTAAAATTTAATGAAAGGATAAACCAGCGAGATCTCACTAGTTTAGTGAAGTTAATGACTGATGACCACATATTCATAGATAACTCTGGAAGTGTTGATAATGATATGGAAGAGGGGTGGAGACAGTTCTTTGCACATTATCCTGACTACAGAAACATATTCACCTCGGTAACTGTCACCGACAATGTTGCTGTTATGCTTGGTTATTCTACTTGCTCTAAAGAACCCCGATTAAATGGCCCAAGCATGTGGACTGCCAAAATACGTGATGAACGTGTCGCTGAATGGAGAATCTACTGGTTGGATCAAAGATAAGTGCAGATTTGGGAGTTTTCAGAGGATTATTAAAGAAAAATAAGTTGAAAACTTGGCCTAAAAAAAAGTAAAATATATATTTCTTCACTAAGAGGGGTTGACTGCCCGACCAAGGATTGGGTATGACTATTTACGTTGAAATAAGACCCTGGAGGTCGCAAAGAAATGAGTAAACCATTTTATGTGAATTATGAACAACCTGACGGACTGGATAGTGATGCTTTGGCGTTACTCGAGAATGTCAGCAGTGAACCTGCGAATATTCGTAAGGGAACGAATGAAACCACGAAAAGTATTGAACGTGGTGAAGCCAAATTAGTTTTCATTGCATTAGATGTTGATCCACCCGAGATCGTTGCACATCTCCCACTTCTGTGTAAAGACAAGAAAATTCCGTATCTTTATATAACCAGTAAAGACGAGCTAGGGAAAGCCTGTAATCTGGGAGTAAAAACAGCGAGCTGTTCGATTATAAACGAAGGCGAAGTCAAAGCTAAAATCGACAATCTAGCTGTTCGAATAAAAGAATTAGCAGGAATATAAGGAGTTATTTAAATGAGTGAGGAAGAAATTTCTATTCCAGCTGAAGTCCTGCAAATTATTGGACGGACTGGTGTGACTGGTGAGATTACACAAGTTCGTGTTCGTGTGTTAGAGGGACGAGATCGCGGTCGAATTATTGTCCGTAATGTTAAAGGTCCTATCCGTAAAAGTGACGTTCTCCTTTTACGAGAGACAGAACGAGAAGCTCGGAACCTGAAAAGGCCTTGAGTTAAAATTTGGTGAGAACTAATGGTTAGAATTTTTCCTTGTGCTTTTTGCGGACATGATATTGAAGCTGGTACTGGTATCTCATTCGTACGACGAAGCGGTCAATTACTTCGGTTTTGTAGCCGGAAATGTCGTCGTTCTTTATTAGATTTTAAACGGGATCCTCGGAAGTTTAAGTGGACAAAAAAATACACTCCCAAGATGCGAGTTTCCAAAGAATAAGTGTTGTCGAGACTGGTTATTCCTCTTCCTCTGAGGCTTCTTCTTTTGGCTCAGCTTCATCTGGGGGTGGAGGTTCTTTATAATCAAACACATCAATGAATTTAACGACTTTAAACTCTAGAAAGTCACGTAGTTCAGTTGCTAGCGAATATTTGGCAATTGCTAGGCCTTCCATAAAGATCAGGTAATTTGGTAAAGAAATGGATATCGTATAGGGGTCTTCAGAAATCTCGATTGTTAATTCATCGAGGTTAATACCTGGAAACCGACGAGAAATGATTTCTTTTCGGATTTGTTCTTCATCTTCAATATGTTCAACTACAGTAATATCGAAGATTAGATCCTTACCAGCAAGAGGATGGTTAAAATCGATACGAGATCTTCCCCCACCTACCCATATTATGGTTCCACTTCTCCCAGCTAATTGAACTCGATTTCCAACCCGTGGATCCAGATTAGCTTTTCGTAGACGTTTTGTTGGAACCATTTCTATTTTTTTACTGTCCCTTTCTCCATAGGCATCTTCAGACGCGATTTCAAAAGTTTGAGGAGAATGCAGTTCCAGCCCAACAAGCTTTTTAGCTAATCCAGGGATTAAGAACTTCTCATCCCCAGCTCGGCATAATAAGGGGTTATATCCCCGTTTTTCATCAAAAATACGTTCTGCACGCGCTATCTCCTCTAACGTAGTGTCAAATACCTTAGAGTTTTCTTTTAAGCGCCCTGTATAATCAATTTTTATCCAATCATTTTCAGCAATGGGCATTTTATGTCCTCAAAAAAAATTAATCGTGCTTACTATTCCGATCAACTGTGATCAATTTTAGCTGATATCCATTATGACATTCAACAGATTCTTTTGAGATATCGATAATTCGGAGCTTTTCACCTTCTCTAAGGTAAGATGGACAGCAATGGTGACAATAATGGGGACAATCTATTAAGTCGCAATCACGATGATTGAAAGAAATAGTAGCTCCCTCCACAGCTAGTTTTGCTCCTGTAGTAACTATATAAGATGGTTCAAAGATTTCCACAGTCTGAACTCCTTCCACAAAAACGTCACAGGGATGAATTGTATCCTTTACACTGGCAACCTCATAAACTCTGTTTTCTTCGAGTTTTAAACACACACCACGAAGACGGCATTCAGAGCAATCTTCCGTTTCACCCACAAAAATGAACTTATTACCAGGTTTTGACTGCTTTACACCTAACAAAGTTATTTTCAAAGGTTTATCAGCAGTCACGAGGATTCTACTCCATTTAGATCGTTATTTTATAGGATTTAAGGTTATTTGAGAAGATTTACAAACTGAACTTATCTTTTTTTCTGCTTTTTTCTTTCGAAGGGTGAATTCTATGAAGGGTACCTAAGTATTTTCGGAGGTGAAGTATTCACGTTCAATTTCTTTTATCTCTTCTGTGTTGTTACACGCCGCATAATCAGAAAGTAAATTAGAATTTAATGTTAAGAACTGTTTTCCCCATTTAAAAACCGACATTAGCTCTTTTGCTGCTCTTTCATTTCGTAATAGAATAAATCCAGCTGCAAGAGCCTCAACACTAGTAAGCTTTGTAGGTTTCCCATAATTAGTTGGATTTGCTGCGATTAAACAAGGGAGTCTCCTCAGATTAGGAAATTTTTTCGCAAAAATCTCTTCTGTATGGTTCCATGAGGAGTCTAGAACAGTTAATCCAGATTTTAAAAAAATTGACTGGTCTTCATAACACAGAATTTTTTTAGCAAGTGGATTTAAAATTAGGGAATAACGCGGAATTTGAGGGATTCGTTTAACAAATTTCATCTCATCAATGGAAGGAAACTTATTTTTGTTGTAAGATCTCCATGTTCTTACTCCAGTACATTTCTTTCGATCACATTGGTCTGCATAATAAATGGTAACAACAGACCGACCTTTTGAGTTATTTTTCATAATAATATTCGCCTTGATTTTTCTGGAGGCGATCAAGCTTAGAACCGTCCTTGTTTACTCGAGGACGTCCGCTTTTTGGATCACGTCGGAAAGTGATCTTTAAATTCCCAAGGAATCGATTCATTCCAGTTCTAACGGAAGAAGGGGAATAAGCTTTCCCGTATACACCTGGCTGTCCAAGGAATACGATTATACGATCACTTGCATAATCTTGGAACACAATATCATGTTCAACAATGAAACTTGCAGCCTTCCTACTTTGAATTAGCCGTCTAATAATCTTAGCTGCAGTTAGTCGGTCTTCAATGGATAAAAAAGCTGAGGGCTCATCAAATAAGTATAAATCGGCATCTTTAGCTAGGGTACTTATAATAGCAACTTTTTGGAGTTCTCCTCCACTCAAATACTTGAGTGGTTGGTCAAATAGCTCCGTCAGTTGAAACGGGCGAATGAATTCACTTTTGAATTGAGCAGTAGCAACAATGGCTCCCCCTGTTTTCAAGAGAAACGTTTCTACTGTTTGTTCCCCATCCAAAGATATATATTGGGGTTTATAAGCTACTCGAAGGGTTTCGGCAGAATTACCATTCTCTTCGACTGGCTGATTATCAAGAATAACTCGCTCTACTACCCCAGATGTAGGGGATTCTAAGCCCGCTAACATCTTGATAAAGGTGGTTTTTCCAATTCCATTAGGACCAAGTATTCCAATAATCTCATTTTGGTGAATTGTTCCTTTCCGAACATCCAAAGAAAAATTACTTTGCTCAAAAACTTTTGATAGATCCTGATAAGACAAAATGTTGTCAGAAATAATGTTTTTCTCTCTCACTGAAGATTTCTGGATAATAATGGAGTAATCACGGAATCTCATGTTCTCTGAGGGGATGAAACCATCAAGAAAGACGTTTATTCCTTCCTTTTCTGTATATGGCTGGGAAATTATACCATATGATGAAGGACTCCCATAAAATGTAGTAACATAATCAGAAAGATAATCTAATACAGCTAAATCATGTTCAACAATAATTACAGTTTTTCCATGCTCAAGTAGACTTCTAATAACCACCCCTACTCGAAGTCGCTCATAAATATCAAGAAATGAGGATGGTTCATCAAATAGATAGATATCCATGTCACGAACTATCGCCACAGCAATAGCCAATTTCTGGAGCTCTCCACCAGAGAGGAGTTTAATATCACGGTTCCAGATTTTTTGAAGAGCTAAATCTTCTTGGATTTTATCTGAAACATCTCTTTCATCAAATCGAGTTATGACATCCTTAATGGATCCCTTAACGTGCTTAGTAATGTTATCAATGTATTGTGGTTTCCGGACACATCTAACTTCATTGTCTATCATTTTTTGAAAATAATTCTGAAGCTCTGTTCCTTTGTAGTAGTCGTGAACACGCTCCCAACTAGGTTCCTCCTCGTGATTCCCAAAATTAGGTATGATATCCCCAGAAAGAATCTTCAAAGCGGTTGATTTCCCTACTCCGTTCTGGCCCACTAAACCATTGACCTTTCTTGGTTTAATGGCTGGTAATCGAAATAGTGTGAAACCGTTTCTCCCGAATCTGTGAGTTAAATCTTTATCTAATCGTTCAGGGGTATTAATAATTGAGAGAGCATGAAAACGACATGTTTTCGGACATATTCCACATCCAGTACAGAACTGCTCATGAATGATTGGTTGGGAAACTGGTGTTTCAAATTCGAACATTTCGGTTCCTGAGCGGACAACTGGGCAAGAACCCCGACATTCTTTCACACATTTCTTGGGTTTGCACTTATCGGTATCCAACACAACAATACGCATTTTTTGCGGTTTCTCCATATTAAATTAGGATATTTGGCCTGATAGACATGAGATAAGCAAGATATGAATTGTGTTTCGATAATCTATTCAAAACTTAATACTTGTCAAAGCGGAGGTTCTTAACTTCTGAATTCTATTAACTAAGGAAATGATGCTAAATTGCCATACGGATGAAATGGGCTTTAGCTATCAATTCATTTTGTTGAAATAATGTATTTTCAATGTTTATGTAAAAAATATTGTCAAAAATTTCTTGTTATAATAAAATTCTAAACGCCAAAAACGAATCTTTATATATTTTCACTTGAATTTAAAGGGCAGGAATAAGGAGAATTGATCTTTGAACTTACCTCCTAGCGTAATTGATAGCTCTTTTGTCCTTAAAATGCTCAAGGAAGCAGAAATTGGATTTTGGATACAAGAGCTCGACAAATGGGAGGTTCTTTGGGTTAATGATAAATTGGGTGAAATCCTAAATATTGAGTCATCAGGAATTATAGGTCAAGATATTCGATCCGCTTTCAATAAAGAAGGTCAAAGGTTTTTAACATCATTCAAAGATTATAATCCAAAATTAATTGTAGTCAAAGGAAAATTTCCTGATACAGAGACAGATATACAGCTTTCTGTGGGCACTGTCGAAGATAAATACCTCTACGGCGTTGTTCGAGATGTTACTACGGAGAAGAGAGCGTTTAACGCTTTAAGGGCTTCAGAAGAAAGATTGAGAACATTGATACAAGCGACAAGAGCTGGAATGACTGTGACAAATCCAGAGGGATTAATTGTATATTCAAATCAAGCTTTTGCAGATCTTGTTGGCTTTAATTCTCCTACAGAGTTAGTTGGTCATGATATCACAGATTTCATTATGACTTACGAATTTTTACTTTCTTTAGACCAATTTGTGCTTATGAAGATCTATCAGACGGATGGGAAGGATAAAGATGTTCTAATTAGTGTGGATCCAGTAACTTCCCAAATACAAAAATCTACTACAATTGGGGTCATCGCTGATGTTTCTTGGTTGCCATCGAGTCGGCTAAAACAAGAAAAAACCCTTAATGAATTTCTGCAAATTACTGTTCACGAGATGGGGACCCCAATTACTCTACTTAAAGGCTTTATAGAGCTATTACCTAAGAAATACAGTGAGAAAGATGGATACGACCAAAAGATTATCGAGGCACTTTTACGCAATGCAAGGAAGCTGGAACGCCAAATAACAGCCATTAAGGACGTAGAGAACACAAATAAAGGAATTTTCTCTATTGATAAGCGATTAATGCGTTTTGATGAGCTACAAAACGCCCTAGAATACGATATAAATCTTATGAAAGAGAGATCTCGCATTAAATTAGAATTTAAGAGTGATTGGGAAACAAACACCCTTTTTTCATTTGACCTAGATCGTTTGACACAAGCAATCTACAATTTAATCGAAAATGCGTGTCATCACAGTCCAAAGAAAACCGAGGTTAAAGCAAAAATTTCTCTAGATGATGAAGGGCTTAACATCTCAATTCAGGACCAAGGCGCTGGTATTCCTGAAGAAAAGATGGATAGAATCTTTGAACCGTTCTTTTCCAGACCTACTCCATATTACAAAAAAGGGATGGGATTGGGATTGTATATTACAAAAACAATAGTTGAACGACATGGAGGGAAGATTACAGTCAACTCAACAATTGATGTGGGATCAGAGTTCTCCATAAAAATTCCGCTTTAAGGCTTCTATTGAAGGATTTCAACAGCTGTTAATGCATAAATCGCAATACAATTGTAAATGTCTTCAATCTTAACAAATTCTTTAGGGCCATGTGAGACCGCTAATAAACCAGGACCATACGCAAAGGCAGGAACGCTATTCTCTATATAAAAACGAATTTCCAAGAGACCAGGACACATCTCAATGGATGGACGTTTGTCAGTAATAGTTTCGACATTCTGTGATAAAGCTAGAGCTAATGGGCCATCTTCAGGTGTGCCAGAAGATTTACCTTCTTGGATGATCTCAATATCAAGATTAATTCCTTTCTTCCTCAAATCTTCAAATAATCCAAGTAACCTTTGTTTTTCAACTTCAAGATCCTCCTCAGGATTGATTCGACGATCGATAGTAAATGAAACTTCTCCCGGGACAAGATTGAAATTTTCTCCACCTTCGCATCGCCCTCCTAGCATTAAAATCGAATGCTTAGCAGGTTCTGGATCAATATTGTACGCTGTAGTTCGCAATTCAACCTCCTTCTTTAACTCAAGAAGCTTAGTGACAACCCCAATCATAGTTTCAAAAGCGTTAAGCCCTTGATATTGTAACGCTGAATGCACAGATTTCCCTTTTATAGTAATTCGAAGTGAAATTGCTCCACGATTTGCATTCCAGATGACTCCACTAGTTGGCTCTGGTAAAAGCATTCCTATTGAATTCTTACCAAGGATATTAATGTCAGAAAGATATTTTGAACCCATCAACCCACCTGTTTCTTCATCTGGAACTATTGTTAATCCAATTCTGCCATTAAGAGGGATGTTCAATTCCTTTATTATTCTAAGAGCATAAATCATAACTGCTAACCCGCTCTTCATGTCTGAACTCCCACGTCCATATAATCGGCCATCTTCGGTATATGGTTGGAATTGGGTATCGTTAGATGCGGGGACAACATCATAATGTCCATGAAAGTATAGAGTTTTTTTTCCTGACCCATAAAAACTGAGAATACAAAAACGGGGATATCTTCCAGACTCTGAAGCTGAACTTTGATTTGGAATTTCAATTATTTCGTAATCAAGACCAATCTCGGATAATTTCCTAGTAATTATTTCAACACATATTTTGTACAATGTACCTGGGGGATTCTCTGTTGCAATTGCGATGAGATCTTTTGTAAATTCTACATCTGGATTTAGGAAATAACCAGATGATGTAGCTTCTTTTTTTAATTTTAAAT
>JBHLPQ010000044.1:0-2660 GCA_048939265.1 Promethearchaeota archaeon | reverse complement strand
AGATTGCGTCTAGAATTAAAGTTTTGATATCCTCATTCATCTCTCTTCTTTTCTAAAGAAGAATAAAAGAACTTATGAATTTATCCTCTAAGACTGAAATTTTCTTTTTCATCAGTAAAACAAAGATAAAAAATCATCTATAACAAAGAAGAAGTAGCATGTAAAGATCTTTAATTCAAAGAACATTTTGAATGTTATTATTCCATTCACTTTGAACTGGAGCTATATGAAGAGTTTTAGAATATTGTGAATTTATTCTACATCACAGGAGTTTAAATATACCTTTTTACTCATGTAAATTGAAGAAAATGAGTTCAAATTATATACGTCAAATTCGACAATTTAAGCTCTGGCAATTTATAGATAAATCGTTAGCTGCTCAGGACTCTCTTTCTCAATCTGAAATTCTTCTATTTTCACAAAAACATGATCTTGGGTCGAAGAAAACCATATTATCCATGTTAAAAGAGTTTATTGACAATGGTATGATTAAAGACATGGAACTCCCTCCAAATGGCCCAGGAAGGCCACGTAAGGCGTATGTGCTTCCTCCAAGAAAAGAAGACGAGACAATTCTGATCAATCTCGGTTATTTACCAGTCCCTCTATACAATTTCATCCAAGAACAGAGTACTGCTCTAAAGCTAGGAAAGAATGAGGTGGTAAACCAATTACTTTCTTGGGCGTATTTGCAATACCAATATGGATTGGGTATTGAGAATCAAACTCCAAAGGAGTCATTACCTCCTCATCTTAAATCACAAGAAATCAAACGTGATTCGTTAAGATCAATATAATGAATTTCAATGATCTTTTCTCCTCTCAAGGTTTTCTTAGGAACCGACAAACTACCCATTCCTGCTCGAGGATTGGTTTGCAAATTTATTCTACTAGCTAATTTACAAGCAAGCTTATATTTGATTTCCAGTACCTTTTATGTGCTCTTTGTGCTTGAATATGTAGGTTTTATGAGTTTAGGAATACTTCTTGCTGTTTCTGTTCTTTTACAGGCTATTCTTGATTATCCAAGTGGAGTTATCGGAGATTGGATTGGACAACGGTGGATTTTAGCGATTTCATTCTCAAGCTATGGACTATCATATGGTTTGTTACTCCAAGTAAATTCCTTCTCTGATCTTCTTTTAGTATATATTTTGGCAGCTTTCGCAAATTCTCAAGAGTCAGGAGCCCTCCAATCATGGTTTGATAACAATTACAAAGTCATAGCTAATGAAATAGACTCTGGTCAGAAATTCTATCAAGAATTCCTTGGAAAATCTCAATCTATTGTGGGATTTCTTGGAGCAATCGCGATTATTTTTGGAGGATTCATCGCTACGATATTTCTTCGCGAAATTGTTTTCCTTATCCAATCGATTGGGATGTTTATCATTGCAATTCTTTGTTTTATCCTCATTGACAATCTTCCTGAAGTTCCTAAGGTTGAGAGAGCCTATCGGAATTATTTCAATCTGGCCAAAGAAGGAATAAAATTTGCGTTATTCACTAAGCATATGGCCTTTCTTGTCATCAGTATTTGTTTATGGAACATAACATGGCAAATATGGGTGAAAATGATTCTTTTCCCTATTTACTTCGGTTATACAGAATCAGATGCAGGCGCAGGAATTCTTCGTTTCATTGCTTGGATTGGTAATAGTATTTTAGCAGCAAGGGCTGGGATATGGAGTAGGAAACTTTGCTACCGAAGGTGGGTTCCTCGACTAAATTTGAGTATAATAGTATCGTTTTTTGGGTTTTTTGTTACATTAATCATACTCTATCCGTTGGAGAGCTCCTTTAATGTAATACCTATCATTTTATTGCTATGCTACTCACTAATTTTCCTAGGCCTCAATAATTTATTTCTTATATTGCGACAACGGCTCATTTTTGATTTAGTCCCAGATTCCATCAGAACCTCTGTGTATAGCCTTTTTCCCACCTTGACCTTATTGATAGGGGCACCTTTACTATTTATTTCAGGAAATATAATCGAAAATTATGGATTTCCAGTGATGCTAGTTCTACTTATGATAATTGGAGTTCTCTCCTCTGGGTCAATGTACCTTTCTATAAACACTTTGCCTTCAGATGAGAATGGGAAAAGGTAAGATTGATCGGTTTAATGTTTAGGAATTGAGGAAAAATGCACAATAAAACGTCTAATGGCCGTTTCCAAGCCGAATGACGGTAATAGGGCCTGAGGTTTGAGTAAGAGGATTAGACCGTGAAAACCTCGGATAAAAAGGTTTATAAATCCAGAGGTATCCTAATAATTAAGGCGTCGAAGCAGAAGTCTGACTTGCGGGTTTCTCGTGAAGCCTGAGGAAATTCCAGCCATTCATATACGCTGAACAGTCGGGTAGTACCTTCAGGTGGCTATTCGCTGTCAACCGAGAGGTTGGGCTCTGCTACAGAAACGACACGTCCCTGTTCTCATGGCTATGATGGAGTGAAGTCGCTGGTAACAGTCGATGAGTTAACCTCCTGAGGACGAGCAGGGTATCGGTGAAACGAGCATCCTCAGTGAATGCAAGCTGAAATAATGGTCTCTTTGGGGGCCATGGAGAGCAGCGCTTAGGTTGATGTCAGAAACTCGGATGGGGTGACCCTGATGAGCCAACAGAAGCTGGATTACTCTCTGGAGCGACGCCCTT
>JBHLPQ010000200.1:0-6958 GCA_048939265.1 Promethearchaeota archaeon | reverse complement strand
AAGACTGCTATCGCAAATATATTGAAAATTGATGAACCTTGGCACGTTGAAACAGAGATGCCAGTTGTTATTAAGTTTACTAGCAAAGATAAGCGAGTGGGTAACCTTATAGACTTCTGGTTTGAACCTGATCCAAGTTGGAGCCCATCTCCAATGAACCCAGAAAAAGAGCGAATTAAAAAACTATGTGAGCCCGTTTACGAATGGATTAGAATACTGAAAAGGAGTATGTAAACAATTTAACTCCATTTTTTTGTAAAGCTGATTATGCATTAAAGCATAAAATAAACTATCTATCTTGAAGGTGAACATGTTGCCTAAATTGCTTTGGGCACCAACAGAAGATCAAATCAAAAAAACAAACATGACTCGTTTTATAGAGTTTGTTAATGATAGAAATAATTTTGAGTTCAATACCTATTACCAGCTTTATAATTGGTCCATTGAAAATATTCCAGATTTTTGGGAATCTTTGTGGGATTATGTAGGTATTATTGCTTCCAAGAAATATGATGCAATCGTGGAAGATTTAGATGATTTTTTCGCAGTCACATGGTTTCCAGGAGCAGAACTGAACTTTGCAGAAAATTTACTACGCCATCATGATGATACTGAGAAATTAGCGTATATTTTTCATGGAGAAAATCAACGAACAAAGCGAATGACCTACAATGAGCTTCTTACTCAAGTAGCACGCTTTGCCAAATCATTGCAGGAATTGGATGTCAATCTAGGTGATTGTGTAGCAGGTTATATTCCGAATCTAATTGAAACAGTAATTGCGATGTTAGCTGCCACAAGTCTTGGAGCAACATGGGCGTCCTGTGGAGCAGAGTTAGGACCAACAACAGTTTTAGATAGGTTGGGTCAAATAAAACCAAAAGTTTTAGTCTCCGCTGATGGTTATTTCTACAAGGGAAAAGCTTTTCAAAGCATAAATTACGTCGAACAAGTTGTCAAAGGACTACCTTCTGTAAAGAAGGTTATCATAACCTCTTACCTAAATGAAAGTCCAGCTATCAAAACTATTCCTCATTCTATTCTTTATAATGACTTCATCTCCTCAGAAACGCGTCCAGATATTAAATTTAGACAGTTACCATTTTCTCATCCTGGCTACATTATGTTTTCTTCTGGGACTACTGGAAAACCTAAGTGTATGGTCCAAAGCACAGGGGGAGTTCTCTTGACCCAACTGCGAGATCTTGTTCTACACACTGATTTAAAGCGAGAAGATCGAATTACATACATTACGACTCCATCATGGATGATGCATCCATGGCTCAACTGTTCACTCGTTACTGGAGCAACGATTTTACTGTATGATGGAAATCCTCTATATCCTGATTGGGGAACAATGTGGAAACTAATTCAAGATGAAAAACTTACCATTTTTGGAACTAGTGCTAGTTATCTCCATTATCTTCGTGGAATTGGTGCTCTCCCTGGTAAGAAGTATGATCTATCCACTTTACGAGTAATCTCTCAAACAGCATCACCTATATCATCGGAAGCCATGGAGTGGCTCTATAAGGAAGTAAAGAAAGATTTTCACTTCAATTCAATTACTGGAGGATCTGATCTCAACGCAATTTTCGCAGGAGGTTGTCCAATTTTACCGCTTTATGCAGAGATACCTATCCAATGTCGTGCATTAGGGATGAAAGTTGAAGCGTATAATGATAACGCTGTAGCTGTTCGAGATCAACAGGCGGAGTTAGTAGTTGAAAATCCTTTTCCAAGTGCTCCGTTATACTTTTGGGACGATCCAAACAATGAAAAGTATGAATCCGCTTATTTCGCTTTTTACAAACCAAAGGGAAAAGTAGTTTGGCGACATGGAGATTATATCATTATTCATAGCGAAACAGAAGGAATAACTGTCTTTGGAAGATCAGATGCTGTGTTGAAACCTTCTGGAGTTCGTATTGGAACATCGGAGATATATAATACAGTGGAATCTTTACCAGAGATTGAAGACAGTCTTGCTATAGGCCAAAATTGGAAAGGAGATCAAAGAATTATTTTATTTGTCAAAATTGCCGAGGGGTATACATTAACAGAAGAATTAAAGATTAAAATAAAGAAAGTTTTACGAGAAAAAGCTTCACCTCGCCATGTCCCTGCCTTAATCTTAGAAACACCTGATATCCCATATACTTTCTCAATGAAGAAAGTTGAAATAGCAGTCACGAATATCCTTCATGGCAGACCTGTTACAAATCGTGGGGCCTTATCCAACCCAGATTCATTGGATTATTTTGAAAAAATTAAGGACCATATCTGACTGATTGGTGCAATCAAATATCTAACTATTATTCCTCAAAAGAGACTATATTTTCTTTTAAACTATTTATTTCGCTAATTTTCTTATCAATTTCTTCTTTGACTTTCATAATATCTTTATTCACTTTATCTATTTCTTTAGAGATCTCCTTCTTCTTCTCCTCATCTATGGTTTCATTTTGATATTCTTGGAGCGTAATTAGCTTATACTGCTGGGATCCCATCTGTAATTTCAATTCATCTAATTTATTTTCTTTGGTTTCCAACTCTTGAATAACCAATTCATCCTGATCAATGTCCAGAAGATCCTCAACCTTCTCAATATAACGACGTATTGAATGTATTCTCAACTCTCCTTTTTTTCTAATTTTTCTGAAAAAGAGAGCTAAATTACTATTCTCACCAAGTTTTAAAATTATGACATTTACATTGTCAGTGTCAAAAACAAGTTGATTATATTCCTCCCATTTATAATTACAACCTTCGTACAACCTTCGCATGTTAACTATGATTTCAGATATATTTTCTCCTAGTTTTGGGATATTTATCTCCTCGAATGTTGTACGAAACACTGTTCCATCGTTATAGAACATAACAATATGTTCTACTTCAGGTAATTTCTTTTTTATACGTTCTATGGTATCTTCTATCATTAGATTTGCCTTCACGTTTGTATGAAGTGTTTAAATTGATAAATGGCCTTATTAAGGATTGATTGGATTGAGTAAGGTCCTAATTTTCGTAAAATTAGTATTAGGGTAATTAACGTCCCTATTATACTTATAACAATTAATCCAACTATGAAATGATAAATAAGAAGGAAATACATTGTTGCGATAAGTAACTGATAAATAGTTGCCACAAATCCCAGTTTCCAAAATGCCACGATACTAATTGGCCGATTATTTTCCTTGGCAATATTTAAAACAAGAATATTATCGCCTAAAGGGGTTAAATTATCTCCCCAATTTGCACCAATGGCAAGGCTATAGAAATATCTATTTTTTAAGGATGAATTGCTTCCTGATATTCCTGTTACTATTGGAATAAAAGCCTTAGTGATTGGGACATTATCAATTAAAGCACTTGAGAAAGCAGCAATCCACATAATCAGGATAATCTGTATAAATTCGTTTCCCACTCCTATGTTTCCTAGTAAGCTTTCAATAAAACTCAAAACTTCTACAACCTCTAATCCTCCAACAATAACGAAAATACCAAGAAGATAAAATATTAATTCAAAGTCAAACTTTTTTATGATTTCTCGTGCGTCCAAGCGGCTAAAAAGGGTTAACGCCATTGCAATACTCAAAGCGATCGCATCGGGAGGAAGAAATTCTTCAGGTATTGCAAAAAGGGAAGTCATTAAAATGATCAAAGCAGTTAAGGAGGCGACTAAAAGACGACGACTTTGAACCACATTCCAAATATCGAAATCATATAGAAGGATATGGATTGCTTTATCTTTTGGAATTGATAAATCATCCTTATAAAGCAGAACAAAGAGTAAGATTGTGAAGGCAAATACTACTATAGAAAAAATACCTATTTCTAGAAAATAATCTAGGAATGAGATCCCCACTTCTCGTGTGATTAAAATATTAGGGATAGAGGAAATAGAGAAAACTGTTCCTCCAATATTTACCATTATTGCTTGCGTTAAAATATAGGGAGTTGGTGATACATTTAAAACTCGAGATATCGTGATTGTAAGGGGGATCAATATCATGACAGTTAAGATGTTATTAAGAATAGATGAAAAAACAGCTGAGACAATACATAATATTATCATTAAGGGTATAGGTTTTCCCTTACTCATCTTGATCGCAATCACGGCTAAAAACTGAAATGTTCCGATCTCATCAGAGATATGTACAATAAACATGATTCCAATAATTAGTAACAAGGAATGTAAATTAACATAGCCCTCATCTTGTGTCCCAAACAAGAGATCTACAATTAGAGAAAAATCTCTTTGTTCAAGGAAAGTCAGGACAAAATAAGTAATTAACGCTCCTGAAATCGCCAAGATGGCACGATTCACCTTCTCAGTCATTATGAGGATAATTAATGAAAGAAAGCAGCCTGTAATGATCCAAGCACTAATTATAATCCTGATCACCGAATTATCCTATGTACTTCCCTAGAAATTTGATTTCAATATCTATATGAGGATCTCATAAATATATCTTTAAAGTTGAGTTTTGATCCTTTTTCTTATTTATTCAATTTGAGGTAATCAGGCTAATAGTAAGAGTTCAGGACTCAAGTAAATGGCCATTCTTTCTGATTTTAGGCCCCCCAAATGCTGGTAAAACTACCCTTATGTACCGATTATATTCAGGTATATTTTACACTGCTGTTCAAGTTTATAATCGGAATGTAGAAGAAGTACGAGTGGATAATGTACAACTTCGTACCCTCAACATCGTTGAAAATAATTTGAAGAGGGAGACCTGGATCCCATTCGCTATAGGAAGTTCAGGGATTATTTTTGTAGTTGACAGTACTTCTAACAGCATAGAAGTCACTCGAACGTTATTTCAGAATGTAAGAGCAATTGAAAATTTAAAAAAAATCCCTCTCTTGATATGTATAAATAAAATTGATCTGAAAGAGAGTTCTAATTTCATAGAACTGGAATTAGACGACGTACAAAATAATGGTAGAATCCAGGAAATTTCATGTAAGACTACTGAGGGGATACTAGAAGGAATGATGTGGTTAATGGAAAAAACAAAAATCTCCTTCTACATACCTACGTTTAGAAAGCTAGCTAATATGTAAAAATTTTCTCAAACATACCTGAATTTTATTCCTTCTTTTTGTAATACCATGACCTTCATTAGCAAAACGAATTGAGTAATGTATGGGAGAAATATTTAGAAAAAAAGGAAGAGAAAGGAGTTGTGAAGAACAACTACCAAGAGCAATGATCTAGGATGGCGTCGTTGGGGCAAACCCCATCACAGGCTGCACATTCGGAGCAATCGCCAATATTTGCAGCAGTCACCTTCCCATCAACTATTTCATACACATCCTCTGGACAGACGTCCACACATTCGCCTGCACCAGTGCATAACTCGAGATCTATATCAACCCATAGGTCTCCATCTTCAAAACGTGTTTTTGCCATTAATTTTATCTCCAATTAACTTTCTAAGATATTTAAAGGATTTATTAGGACTAAAAACTGGCTAAAATCTATCTAATAAAAATTTTTCTTCAGAAGTTATATGGTTTTGCTAGATTTAAATTGTTTAATCATCTATCTAGTTAAATTAGAAGAATTTAAGATAAAAGATATGGGAACCAAATTACCAAGAGCAATGGTTAAGAATAGCGTCATTAGGACAGACCCCATCACAGGCTGCGCACTCAATACATGTTCCAATGTTCTCAGCGTTAACTTTACCGTCTACAATCTCATAACAATCCTCGGGGCACACATCTACGCACTCACCCTCTGAAGTACACAAATCGAGGTCTATTTCAACCCATAAATCACCATCAATGAACTTCTTTGATGTCATATCAATCCCTGTTTCTTATTCTAAGATGTCTTATTCCTTTTTAAGATGAAATCTTCTTTCTCTAACAGTTTTCCAAGAATTAGCTTAACCTTAAAAGGATTGCTAATTATTTTTTCATGGAACAGTTCCTCCACATTGGAAACTTAAGCATGGCTCAATTCTCCCAAGAACAATTACAGCGTCTTCAAGTTAAGCGAGCTTCTCTTGTCAAAAAAATTGATTTCACTAAGAATCCCAAGACTCTGTTAGCTGTTTCCGCTTTTCAAAAAAATCAAAATTTAAGAGCAGGAGGAGTCCTTTACGATCTTGAAACTAATACACAGCTAAAGATTTTATTGGGAAACTACTCTCGTGTCACCTCTCCTTATATTAGCGGCTATTTAAGTCTACGTAACAAAAAACCACTTCTCAATATCATATCAAATTTTCCTAAGTTCGACCTACTAATGGTCGAGGGAGCTGGAAGGCAACATCCTAGACACTATGGTCTAGCGTGTGACTTAGGGGTGGATCTTAATATTCCCACCGTTGGAATAACACAAACATCTCTATATGGGGAAATTGACTTTTCCCAAACCCTTGATAAAGGGGGATCAAGGTTTCACTTATATCCAGTCTATGATGGGCAAGATCTTATTGCTTATTTCATTAAAAAGTCAAAAAGGAAAAAAGGATTATTTCTATCAATAGGCCACAAAATCTCATTAGAAACTGCAGTTGATATTATTCTACCTCTCCTTAAACACAAATTACCTGAACCTTTATTCATCATCAAAATGGTTCTCAAAAAGTTTGATTAATCAACCAACTACTAAAACTAGTTCGTAAAACGGAATCTTAATAAATGAAGTATGATATCGTATAGATCGATGTAATTGCTTCCTGACACATTTTCTTGTCCTGATTGCGAAGATGGTATAATGCAGAAGATTAAAGTCGGCAGTATACCAGATCTGTTCAAGTGTACGTCTTGCGCTTCAGAGATCATTATTTCAAGTAGTACAATGAAAATCTTGAGTCATGATGGGTAATTTGATCTAAATAACTTGGAAGTTAATTTTCTTTTTCAAAGGTCAAATTAAAATCTATTTTCGAGGCTAGCACATTTGTTCAAGAAGGTATAAAATACTAACTTGTCT
>JBHLPQ010000199.1:0-7015 GCA_048939265.1 Promethearchaeota archaeon | reverse complement strand
GAGCTAGTGTTATCATTGCTAAATTTCGCCCAATAATATTATTTTGTGCCTCATAGAAAGACTCTGCTTTTGAGCTATGCTTAATGGCAGCATTAAAATCTTGTCGAAGCAAATAAATTTCACCTAAATTGTGATAAACAGCAGCAAGACTAGGAATATCCTGAAGTTCATCAAATATTTTTCTTGCTTTTTCAAGGTGAGATAAAGCTTCATCAACTTCCCCATTTTGATAAAACATGCTTCCAATATTCAAATGTGAACTGGCGATCCCATCAAGTTTTTCTTCTTGTTCAGCTATCTCAAGAGCCATAAAATGGAACTTCTTAGCTTCCTTAAAACGTTTAAGGAAGATATACACATTTCCAATGTTATGATAAATTTTTGATAGTCCTTCATTATTCTTTACGAGCTTAAAAGCTTCCTCAGCATTTTGATAATGAGCTAACGCGTCTTGATAACGCTCATGAATCCGATATATTTTTCCTAAAAGATTTTCAGAATTACCGACCATTTCATGATGGTTATATTCTTGAAAGACGGGAAGGATACCATCAATTAGATTCTTAGCCTTTTTAAATTCCCGTAAGGAATAATATGCTTCTGCCAATTGATATTCTAATTGAATTTTCTCTTCCTGTTTGTTAACTTTTGGGATTTCTTCATTCAACATTTTAACGATATCGTGAAACTTACCCTGACGAGTAAATTTGACAATACGTTGGTTTACAGTAGTCATTTTATCGATGGGGATTATATCTTCCCATTTGAAATATTTTCACTTTCAAATTTGATCTGAAATACTTAGCAATTCTCACCGTTGGAGCAAAAATAACTGCATCGTCCCCCAAGGATTATAATAACCCTGATTTTCAAGCTGGATTTCGAATTCTTCTAACATTTTCGTCCGAATTCTGGATAAAGCCCTATTACTGTCTTCTGGAGGGTACTCACTGTCTAATTCTTGCTGTAAATAACCCTGAGCGTACATCTCAATTGCTCTGAGACCCACTTCACGTGACCACTTGCATTCAGGCTTGAAAGACTTATGCAAAACTAAATCATAATTCAGTTTTTGCTGCGTGAGAGTATTATTAAAAATATCAGGTGAGAAATTATCCAAAAGTAATAGAAACCCTTGAGGTGAAACTAAACGAAGAAGCTCAGACACCACTTCACCAAGGCGGTTCTGGCCTCGAGTGATGATTATATCCTGCAATCCAAGGAAACATGTAACGCAATCAAATTTCTCCAAAAATGGCACATACAGAGCATCTGCAGAAATAAGCTGTGCTTTAACATTACTTTGAGATAATAGGGAAAAGACAAGGTTGTGTGGGGGATTAAAATCGAGGTTTAATCCAATTAGGTGAGCTTGCGGAAAACGCCACCCAAGTTCGACTAGAAATGTCCCATATCCACAAGCTATATCCAAAATAGAGATGTTTTTGTTAGGATTGATATATCTAGCTAAGTTTGAGGTAGTCCAGCGGGCTGTTCCTCCCCATCCAATATCAAATCCATCAATTATTTTTTCAATTCTTGGTAGCCCTTGAGTAAACCAATCCCTAACTTCATCTTCCTTTTGGATAATGAAATCTTCTTCTGAGAATTTTGTCATCGAAGTTAAAAATCTTTAGCCTATATTTTAATTTTCTTTCTTGTGCAGAAGAAAAAAAAGAAGAGAGGCGTGTGTTTTGTTACTTAAATAAACTTACTGCTTTTCTTACAGCAGTCTCAGCATCCTTCAAAATTCCTTCAATAATATCAGTCACGCCTTCAATAGTATCAATCAGACCTATACTCTGTCCAAGAAGAACAGCTCCATCATTGATATTGCCTTCATAAGCCAATTCGTATGCTCTAATTGTTCTAGCTATTTCATCAACATCGAAAGTAGCTTCTTGTGCCATTTTCTCTTCTTTACTGGTAATTGGTTTATGTTCCCGTGCATATTCGTTATTCCAGAGTCTAATAGGACCAAACACTCCTGTCGCCATTATAGTGTCTTGGGCTCTCGCAGGTGGGACAACATTCTTGTAAGTGTCATGAAACTCACTCTCTTTGGAAGCGATAAATCGAGATCCCATGGCTACCGCACCAGCTCCAAGTGATAACGCAGCAGCCACACCTTCTCCTGTAGCAAATCCTCCGCAGGCAACTACTGGAGTGTCGGGGAATTTTTGGTGCACTTGTTGCATAAGAACTAGAGTGCTAACTCCTTCATAAGACTGGTGTCCTCCACCTTCGCCACCAGTGACTACTAGTCCATCAACCCCTGCGGAAACACATTTTTCAGCTAACCACACGGCAGGAGCGACGTGAAAATGTTTGATCTCGGAATTCTCTCTCAATTTCTGAAATGGTGGAGTATTGGGTAGAGTTTTAGCTGATCCAGCACTTGTTAAAGCATACACGCATTGTTCTCTGATTTTCTGATTCTCCATGATGAACTTCGGGATTTCCCAACAAAGCATTTCAGCATTAGGTTCCATACGGGATGTTCGAATATTGAAGCCAAAGGGTTTATCAGTATGTTCTACGACTTTTAGCATGTTTTTTTTCATTTCTTCAACAGGATCTGCATCCGATAAACCAACATGGGAAAGTACACCTAAACCCCCTGCTTCAGATACAGCAATAGTCAAATCTGTGGTATAAAAGGGGCCCATTGGTGCTGCTATAATAGGATGTTTGATTCCTAACATTTTTGTAATATTTGTTTCTATTGTCATTAATTACACCTTAGTTTCATAGAGTAAATCTAAATCAATATTAGTATTGTGCATGGTTACTATAATAAGTAGTTGTAATGTATCTACTTTGAATTTTAATATAAAGGAAGGTTTCAATGTGATACATCAGTGCAGCAGAGAGGAGAAAAAAGTACTGACTATAAGACTAATTTTAACCGTAAGAAAGTCTTGAGTAACAATAAAAATACGTTTATTTCAATCTCTTAAACTGAGGTGGAGTCTTCCCAATCACTTTTTGAATATAAAGGCTCAAGATTGCCCCGTACAATTTCATACCAAAATGATCTTTTTCGCCCATATTCGGAAAAAAAGGAGAGAAGGATGAAACCGATGCCCCCTACTCAATCATTTAAGGAAATATGGATCGCCCTTCTCACTTGTCAAGAATAACAACTGTTCCTGCCGCTTGGTCTCCAATACGCCGTCCATCCTGGTCGATTAATGCAACTAAGTAACAACAACAACCATCAAGACAACCAGGACAACAATTTCGAATAAAAGATTGACCAATTGTCGCAGGCATACCAGTTTGGAAGTCAACTACCCTTAATCCCATTAGTCCTTTGCCCAAAGATTGTCCTTCTCTTATCCCATCTTTAATGATAGTATAAACAATTCCGATGCAGAAATACGACAAAATCGATGATATTGCATAATCAATTAGGTAACCGATACATCGTTCACCCATAGGAGCCTTCATTGCTGGATGATAGGGCCTTGGTTGATACATTGGTTTATACATGGCTGTTGGAGCGGGTTGATAAGTTGGTGGTGTTGGGGGTGCTTCCCAGTCAGCCACCCCAGCAGGTTTTTTCTCTGGAAGCTTCTTTCCACAATTTAAACAGTATAGACTATCTGGTTGGACATCAGCACCACAAAATGGACAGTATGCCATAATGTTTTTCTTCCTTTTAGCTAAAGTGATATGCAAATTCAAAATCCCCCACCTATTATAAGCATTTTCTCAGTGGTGCAAGAAAACGTACTAGACATAATCTTTAAATTAAAACTTACCTCTTACTCAATCATTTAAGGAAATCGCCACTACTATATAAAAGACTTAAACTGGGGCAATTATGGCTCAAAAATTTCCTCCTCCAAAATTTCGAGATGTGACTCCTGAAACTGAACGGTTGAAAGAGCTTGATCACTTCTGGATTCTCATGGATCATTGTAAACACCTAAAATTATTTCGTTTCTCGTACCTCTCTGATGATGAAACTGGGGAATTTATACCTACTGGGGAAGCAAGGTTTTATGAGCCCATTCTCATGATTCATGGATATGGATCGTCTCATACAATCTTTAATTGGTTTGCACGAGAATTATGGTATTTTGGATTTCGTAAATTATTTGCTATTGATAATGAACACACTGAATTTCATGATGCTAGTAATCGGCTAGCCCAGATAATTGATGAAATAAAACAAATAACGAAAGCTCACAGAATTTCCATAATCACCCATTCTACGGGGGGAATCGTAGCTAGGTATTTCACGAAATTTATTGCAGGAGCAGATAGTCATATTCGCATTCTAGCAATGTGTGGAGTACCTCATGATAGTGCTCAGTATTTAGAATATCTTAAAGGATCGCAAACTCAATTAGATAAGCGCCAAATTCGTAAAGCACTAGACTATTTAGGGGACATCAATTCAACAATAACAGAGAAGGAATTATACCACCTTACTCAAGTTAATCTTAGTGGAGGGTTATGGTCGAAAACTCACGAAAGTGGTCAATTCGTTCCTCTCTCCGATGCGATTAATATTTCTGTCGGACAAACGCATTTACGGGTTCATAAACATAAGGTTACCTTTGGTACTCTTAGACACTTTCTTGTTCCAAATGTTGCTGTGTTTAAAATTCGATTATTAACAATTTCTAATATAAAAGACTTACGATTGGGGTTAAAAATCTATTTTAAAGGACGAGTGACCCAGAAATATCCTCAAAAAGGCTGGATTCAAATTCCAAAACAAGAGGAACCATATATCCCAAAGGCTCCAATTATCATCTTCTGTAACAGTGTATCATTGAATAAATGTAAAGAAGCAGAACTCGTTATTACCCTTTATGAAAAACAACGCTTTAAGCAAAGAAAGATGGGAAAAGTAAATTTTGCTTTAAACTGTGATGAACTACCACGAGTAGATTATATCAGTATTAAAGGGAACACCCGTGAACGAGTTGACTTAGCCATTTACACATATATACCTTGAGGTCTAGAATTGAGTCAAGAAGACAAGATAAGACAAGCTGCAGAATTAATCAAGAAATCAAATTACATCGTAGCGTTTACTGGTGCTGGAATCAGTGTTGAATCAGGAATTCCCGATTTTCGCAGTCCAGGTGGACTCTGGTCCAAATACAACCCAACTGAATATGCGACTTACTCAACCTTTCTAACTCACCCTGAAAAGTACTGGACTATGCATTTAGAATTAAGAGATATGGTAAAAGATGCCCAACCAAATCCCGCCCACATGGCTCTCGCTGAACTTGAGCTAGAGTATGGTAAACTTAAATCAGTCATAACTCAAAATGTAGATTTTCTTCATTCAAGGGCTGGTAACACTAAAGTCCTTGAAATACATGGAACTACCCAAACTTCTCGTTGTTTGAGTTGTGATAAGAGTTTTCATTTTACTGAAGTGGAGGCTTTTCTTGATCAAGGCCAACTACCTCCTCGGTGTCCCCAATGTAAAGGATTAATTAAAACGGATACTGTATTATTTGGTGAACAATTACCCTATGATGTTATGGAGCAAGCTAAGGAAGAGGTTATTTCTACTGATCTACTTATCATTATTGGTAGCAGTTTAACTGTCTATCCTGCTGCTTCGTTACCATCTCTTGCTATTCAGACTGGAAAGCGAATAATAATTATCGACAAACATTTCACTCCGATGGATATATATGCTAACGTTAACATCCGTGGCTTGGCTGGAGATATTATGCCAAAAATCATGTCTACTTTAAATGAGATTATCTGATTATTAATCGTCAAATTTGGGAGCTTGTTTTTTCATTAAAAATGCGTGTTCTTTTCGCTGGTAGTAATTATTCAATAATTTGGTAATTTTGTAACCATTATTTTGATAAAATCTTATTGCTCTTTCATTCTTATGATGGACTTGGAGTTCAAAGCTTTTAATCTTGTGTTTCTTGTTAAGAGTAGTCTCGAGTGTTAATAATAGATTTTCTCCGATGCTGTGTCTCCAAAATGATGGATCTACTTGGATTGTAACGATCCTTCCCAATTGTTTATTATTATCATCCTGTTCTCCAATAGCAAAACCAATGATTTCAGAGTTTTTTGCAGTAAAAGCTGTTAATACAGTGTAGATGGGTGTCATCGAGAGAAGAGTTACTAAAACAGAAGGGCCATAACATAACTCACTTGGAAAGCAAGCTTTTTCAATCTCGGTGAATCTATCCGCATCCTCTATCATACCTGCTCTAATTGTTATTTCAACATCATCCTGGATATAAATCGAATTTGTCATTTGGTCATCAGTTTCTGAAATTAGTTGTTGTAAAGATACACCTATCTTGGAATAGGAGGACTAGAAAACACTCATTTAGGACCAAAATTTCCTAAAAATAAAAAGTCATATCCTTTGAGAAACTACTATATTGATAATGAATTGTGTATTATTAGATGTAATCAGCCATACAATCGATAGTTAATGGGAACAGAGATGGTAAAACACAAGTTAGCAACTCTAGCTTATATTGTTTGCAAGGATGAAGTTCTCCTCCTATTCCGAAATAAAAAAGAAAATGATTTTCATGAAGGAAAAGTCATAGGCATTGGGGGGCGTCTTGAAGCAGGAGAGACACCTCTTGAGTGTGTAATTCGTGAATTAAAAGAAGAAACAGGTTTACGCGCTTAAGCTCATAGACGTGTCTTAAAAAGTATGTTCCAATGATTAATAATAATCCTAGAAGGAAGACAGATGAGTTAAAAATTATAGATAAGGGACCGATTCCGAGATCGCTTATATAATTGTCGGACACGCTATAACCAGGATATAACGCCTCTGCAATGGTAAGACCTAGTACAAACTGTGTGACTGCAATAAAAAATAGCACCCCTGCTACTTTTCCTTGAGAATATAACATGCGTTGCAATAACGCTCTATGAAAGATAAAAACTTTTCACGAGTGCGCTTTTTGTTTTAAGTAGCCTGTCATTGTAAAATTGGAATTTACCTCATACGATATACCTATTTCATTTTGAACTTACAAATCTTTTT
>JBHLPQ010000043.1:0-21589 GCA_048939265.1 Promethearchaeota archaeon | reverse complement strand
ATGAAGGCAAGAGAAGAATGAGGTTTACATTCTTTTAATAGAAGTGTTGTTTCAAAGTGAGTCTCATAAATTGTTTCGATTGTAGTAGTTATTTCATCCTCCATACTTATCCACTGTTCCTCTGTGGGTAGCCTCTCTTTGAAATAGTTAGAAAAATCTAAACAATAATCAACGTTATTCTTATCCTTAGGAGCCGATTTACTAAATATTGTTAATGAATAATCGTGTGGAGGTTCATTTAATTGAAAATTTGAGACTAATCTCTCCATTACCTTATTTAAATCCTTATTAGATGAAAATAATAATCTGGTGTCTTTCCCCAATCTTATTTTGTAGATAAGATTGTCAGGATTGTCATTGAGATGCCCTGTTAATTTTTTCCATATATCTATAGAAAACTCAATTCTGACTTCCTTGAAGACAATATCGATTTCATGTTTACTTAAATCAGTAAAATCATTTCTAGCTAGAAATAATAATAAAATTAACTTATAATAATGTTTTAAGGCAACTCCTGGAGTTTTAATTTTGTCGAATGCCTTAAAAAAGTTCTCTGGATATTGTTTTAATTCTATAGGACTTTTTCGATCGAGAATCATATAAAAAGATCTTTTAAACCGACTTTTATGATTTTTAAATGTATCTATCAAAGATAAAAGTTCATTAGAACGAGCATTCACTCTTTTAGAACTCACGAATGCAGCCCCATAAAACAGCACAAATATCTCGGAAGAAAAACAACTTTTTGGTTTTTATGTTTTTTTTGGATGTTATCTGGGATTATTTGAGTATATTGAACTTAAAAGATTGTTTAAGACAATGTAAATTCTAGATTATATATTTTTTTATGAAATTGTTTCATTTCTCTTCCTATCTCTTCCTGTCGTTATTAAATATCATATTTGTCCCATTAATCCTTAAAGGTAAACCAATTCAAAACGTCTCAAGAAAGATAATGATTGATCTAATTCAGTCTTGTTATCTGTTTTTCTTTCTAGATTGAATCGATTATTCGGCTAATATCCTTTCCTTCCTCTTTTTTATCTAGAATTTGGGTGTTTCCTGAACTTAGATAACCACTTTTGGAGATTTATTTTTTTAACTTTTATCGGAGGTATTATGATTTCTGCTCCTCTATCATATCCAAGCCGGAAATATTTAATGAAGAAATATTTGATAGGATGAAATAGGACACCTGGGATTTCTGGTTCTTGTACTCTCATTAAAAGAAAAAGGCAAAATAAAATAATAATCCCTCTTAAAAGAAAAACAATAGGTATTTCATTAGCTGTTTGGATAATCAAACCACCTAAAACTGGTCCAATAAACATAGCTACACCATTTATAGTATTATACGAAGCAATAAGTGGCATACGATATTGAGGATGAACAATATCAAGCAAAAAAACCGCTAATGAGGCATTAAAAATACCCCATCCCATTCCCATTAAGATCCATGTAAAAAATCCCCATTCATAAACAGAGACCCCTAAATAATAAGGAATTGTTACTCCCATTGTTCCTAAAGATACAATAAAAGCCCCAAGAATAAGAGGCTTTTTTCTGCCAATTTTATCTAATAAACCAAAATGAATTAACAATAATCCCAGAATTACTTGTGAAATTGTAGAAATACTTGTAAATACTGATGCTGCAAAAAAAGAGATATGATATACTTCTATTTTTAAGATAACGAAAAAAGGCGCAGCTAGATTGACTCCAAAGTAAAATACGCCTGAAAAAAGACAAAATCGCCAAAAATTACCAAATTTTGCATAATATCTACTTATCTTTTGCCATATAGTTAAATTTGAATGAGTTTCAGGGTGGATAATCTCCTGATGTATTGTGAGTGGAGAATCTTTTTTGTTAAGTGGTTTGTAATCAGGTACACTCAAATAAAAAATTAAGGAGGCTAATAATCCTAATATACAAGTCCATATAAATAATAGAGCAAAAGTGACTTTCAAGTCAATCAATAAAATTTCGGATAGAACACTAACGATAAAACCACTAAAAAGGGTCCCACAAAATGCTCCTCCTAAACCCAGCCAAGTTATTGTTCCAACTTTATTTGCTCGTTCTTTCTGTGGAATATGTTCAGCAAGTAATGATGCTTGCGTCGAAACAGAGGCAGAATAAAAAAAGCCTTGGATTGTACGTATTATTAGAAGATATATAAATTGACCTACTCTTATTACAGAAATTGGAATGAAGAGGCAGAATGTGACCAACCAACCTAGAAGGACAAAAAATCTGGATTTTTGAAGTTTTAGCGAGATATTAGTCCAGAATAATTGGAAAATACTTACTAATGAAAATAATCCAGTCATGAGACCGATTTGCGTTGAATTTGCACCAAGTAATCGTGCGAAAATTGGCATAAAATGATCAACACTTCCTCTACTGGCATTCTCTAAGAAATTGGCACCAGACCAACCAATAAAATTAGGCTTAGGAGGACTTTCTTTAGTATCATCATACCTATAATCAATATTTCCAGGAGATTCGCCAAATTCCACTGTATCATTACCTGTTTTTTGATTATGTAGATACATTAGTAGTTGAGTATAAATATTATTTTTCTAAAGGTTTTTAACTTAATTCCCTTAAGTACACACCCCTTAAAGAATCACTTTATTATTCAAAAAATCTCTGATATTGGCTGATCAAAATATGGTCGCAATTTTAGAACTATTAATTGCTTCTTTCTTTATTCTTACACTTCTATTGATTATTTTTGAAAAAACGCATAAAACTTTGGCCGCAATGCTTGGAGCAGGGCTTTCTCTTCTAGTAGCAATTACTCCGGGAAGTGCTTCTAATGGTGAGGCTTTGATTCCAGATGTTGAACATTTACTTGAACTTATAGAAATAGATCTCATTCTTGTCATAATAGGAATTACCTTGATGGTGGGAGTAGCGCGTACAACTGGGATTTTTGATTATATAACGATCGTTTTGTTGAAAAAAAGTGGTGATAACCAATATAAATTACTAATTGCTTTCTCCCTTTTAACGATGTTATTTTCAGCATTTCTTGATGCTTATATGGCAATTCTACTTATGGGTTCAATAACGATTGTTGGTTGTGATGCCCTAGATATCAACCCAAAACCATTTATCCTTGCAGAAGCGGTCTTCAGTAATTTGGGAGGTACAATGACTCGTATTGCCTCTCCTCCTAATTTAATTATTGGTGGGCATTTTGATATTGACTTTATCACTTTTCTACTATTAACAGCTCCGTTTGTACTGATTTCAGCCATTTTCACTATTTTATTATGGACAGTTCTTTTTCGAAAGGATTTATCTCAAGGGATATCTAAACTAAGCTATAATGAAGTGTTATTAATAGAGGAAAGAACTGTTATTCAAGATCCAAGGGGATTTAAAATTGCATTTGTTGTAATGACGTTCACAATCATTGGTTTTGCCCTCACTTCTTTTTTACCGTTTGAATTAGAGCTGGGGTATGTTGCAATGGCTGGTGGTTTTCTTATGGTTGGTTTAATCAGCACAGATGTCGAAAAATCACTTGAAAAAGTCGAATGGCCAGTTGTTTTCTTTTTAATTGGTTTGTTAATTATAGTTGGTATTGCAGAAAGAGCACATTTGTTGGATTTATTGATTATTCCTATTGAAGGTCTGTTTGAGGTAAATCTTTTATTTGGTGTTGTTATTCTTCAATGGATAAACGCTATTGCATCTTCCTTCTTAGATAATGTTCCAGTTGCATCTATAATGACTGTAGTTATGGACTCATTAATAGTTCATTATCCGACACTCAGCTTCAACAGTCTTTTAGTAGCAGTGGTGATAGGGACAAATCTTGGAGGTAATATCACTCCTATAGGTTCTGCTTCTTCTGTTCAGGCATTAACAATCTTAAAAAGATCTGATAATGTGAAAGCCAGAACGACATTTATTGAATTTATGAAATTTGGTACAATAATAACATTAATGCATTTAATCATTGGTACAATTTATGTATTAGTTTTATGGATTCTTGGAGTCTAAGTCATGGATTGGTGAAATTAAATGGTAGATCTTGATAATGCTTTAAACAGATTCCGTCAAATATTTGATCAATCAAAAATACTTGACAGCCCTGATCTGAAAAACATTCTCGTAGTTCTTGATGAAACAAAAGATCGTGAAGATTTCATTTTTCACTTGATAAAACAATTTCATGAAAGATGGGGGAGTAAAGTAAATTTCACCTTTCTGCTAGCTGTGAGAGGTTATCTAGATCAAGCTAAAGAAGCTAAAATTAAACTTGAGACTCTTCCTGTGTTAATCGAGAAAGTAAAAAGGGAATTTCAGGGCGAAGATGAGTTATTTGATGTTGCTTTCTTTACAGACGAAGAGAAATCTCCTTTCTATCGTATTGAAGAGATATTAAATCAACGCAAGATTGATTTCATTATCATTCCAGTTCCTTTTACTTCATTTGCTAAGGAAGAAAAACAATCTGATACGAGTCTTGGTAAAACAATCGATAATGTAATGAATATATGTTTAATGGAGAATCTTATTCCAGTATTTCTTGTTAGGCATACTCAAAAAATACCGTTTGAAAACATTAAGGTTCTTATTAGGGAGCCGATGTTCCGAAAAGATTTTCTGGGGTGGCTATTTGCCCTTATTACCCATGACGCAAAAGTCACTTTGTACCATTCAGAACTATCTGAAAAGGAAATAGAGCGAGTTAAGACTTACATGGAAATTATTGAAGAAAAATTAAAAACATACACCGAAGATTTTAAAATAGAATTTATGGATGGTCAATTTACCTTAATTGATTTCTGTAACTTAATATCAAAAGAAGCTGATACATTAATTGTTTTTCAGGCAATGAAAAAAATTGAAAACGATGCTCAAAGAATTACCCTCGCTTTATGTAACCAAGCATCCAATGTTTTAATTTTCCCTCCTATCGAATAGGATTATTCATCAGTCTTTGGATCTTTCACGTCTAGCAGATTTTGCATCTGTTTAAACAAATCTGGATCTTGTAAAAGGATTTTAAGGATACTTACTAAATCAACAATAGAATTTAATTTGTCAATGTCAATATGACTCAGAGAGTCTGCTAATTCTGCATTACTTCCCGCTTTTTTGAATAATTCTTTTTTTGTTTTGATTTGCAATACATTCAATTGTTTGAATAATTCGTTAAATGATTTCTTGTCTGGTTCGGATGTTTGTAATAGTTCTGCTAGTGTAACTCGAAATATTTGGGCATATTGTTCACCATTTTCTAATTCCCACCATTCCTGTTCTTCCTCTTCAATTTCAGGATAGAAAATTTTCGCTGTCCTACAGTATACCTTTTCACATGATCGTGTCCCTTTTTTCTCCCGATAACCTGCAGCTGTTACGATTCCAGCAGTTTCTAGTTTTTCCAAATGACGATAAATTGTTTTTAGTGTAAAAGCATGGTCTCCAGTTTTCTGATCCTGAAATAGGTTATGAATATCTTTTACGCTCATTACAGTATTCCGTAAAGCTGAAATAATCAGATAATGTTCTTTGAGTAATTCTAATTGCTCTTTTGATACGAACTTTACATTTTGAGGTTTATAGGTAATATAAAAACAATAGTCTGAGGCTTCTTTGCTTGATTTGTTTTTATTTGTCATTCTATGGCACCCAAAGAAATAATGGTGTTTTCAATTGGGAATTTAGCTGCGTTTCTTTAAGTTAGAGAGACATTTGAGACTATTTAAAGGTTAGCCACAATAGTAAATTAAATAAATGTGATTACAATCATTGACAGTACCTGTTAATTAATGTCACCAACTGGGAATTTTGATATCAATAATTGATGGAGAATGGATTACTTTGAATTTGATCTATCGACATTATGAACCCGATCAAGGATTAGAAGAACAACAAGCAAAAGTGTATGAAACAGTTTCAGGACTACCTGCTGACGCAGAGGAGATTAAGAGACGTTTTAAAGGTGAAAGAAGAGATCCTCAAAGTGCTCGTTATGTCTTAACGCAGGATGGCAACCTTTTAGCTTATGTTCAAACTAGTCAATGGGCAGCAAGACCTGGAACATATATTGTCAGTTATCCCTGGGCTTTACCGAGATGTCCTGTTGAAGCGCAAGAAAAAATCTTTGATGAGCTAATTACGTGGTTACAAGACAATATCCGCCCCCAAGTTATTGGGGGGGAAGTTGTATATGAAACCCCTACAACTGATGAGCGTATTGCCTTTTTCCAGAAGAAAGGATTCATTGAAAAGGAGCATCTTTACGTTTATAATATTGATTTTAATCTACTGGATGTTTCTAACTGGAAAATAACTGATGAAATTGTCTCCTATACGTGTAGATCAGGTACATCTGAGGATCTTAACCAATTAATCGAAGTTTGTCATGCAGATAATTATATGCGTGATGTCTTCCCTAGTGTTGAGGAAGCTACATATTACATTCAGAACTTCTTTCTGAAGGACACCCATAACAGAGTAATCTTAAAAGATAACAAAATAGTCGCTGCAGGCCTTCCATCTCGTAGAGAATTAACGAGGGGCAAAAGTAAAGGCCTCGAAGTCATCGGATTAACATCCGCTACCCATCCTGAGCATCGCCAAGCCTGGAGAAGGTTACTCATTGAGGTTGCGCAGCAATGCCTCAAAAGTAACTGGAAAAATCTTCCCTTACGAATAAGCACATTATTTTTCGGCTATTCGATGAATGCAATTCATCTAGCACAACTCCAAGAAGCAATTGAAGACATTGCAGTTCTTTTCACTCTTCCTAGTTAAATAACGGAACTAAGATGGAGAAAACATATATATGAAGGTATTAATAGGAATCCCTCTTTATAATGAGCAGGCGTACATTTCGGAGTGTATTCATTCCCTTTATGCCTATTTAACCGAAGAATGTTCTGAATATGATATAACTGTACTACTAGTTGATGATGGTAGTACTGATAAATCCAGAGAAATTTATCAAAAGTTGTCAAGACAATATTCATTCAAATATATCAGACATAAAGATGGGCCTCTCGGGTATGGAAATGCGATCCTGACACTATTTCAGCTGACAAAATCAAATTATGATATTTTAATTACATTTGATGCTGATTGCCAACATGCCCCTTTTAGTATAAAGGAGATCTTGGATCTTCTTGATTCTAATTCCGACATTGATTTGGTTTCCACGAGTCGCTATCTCTCCTATCGTTTTTGGCATCAGAATACAAAAGTCCCAGTTGATCGATATATCACAAATATGCTAATAACAAGAACAATCAACAAATGCTTTAATTTAGAATTAACAGATGCTTTCTGTGGTTTGAAAGGTTATAGAGCGTTTTACCTTCCAAATATTCTTGATCATGCAGGATATGCATTTCCTTTAGTCTTTTGGCAACATGTTTCATCAACAGGTCTTAATTTTCAGGAGATTGCAACCCCAATAATATATAAGTTAGATCGACGAAGTCGTGGGGAATGGAACCACCGTGTACGGGAATATTACACAAAACTTGGATCTCTCGTCTCCTCCCCAGCATTAAAGCATACTATCAGGCAAGATCATAAACATGCAATAGATATGTTGACTGAAACAGTAGATAATCATTTTAACGTCCCAATATATACTTTCACTGATTTTATCAAAAGTAGTTATTTTTTGCAACTTAGAATGGGCACAGAAACAAAGAAAGAACATTTCAAATGCTCATGCTATCACTAAACTCAGAATTCCTAGGAATTAGAAGATTTCAACATCTAATTGACCAATAATGAAAATAAACATGATAGGAAGAAAAGTAGATATGAAAATTATTTATCGACATTATGAACCCAATCAAGGATTAGAGGATTTTCAAGCAAAAATCTATTCAGAAGTAACTGCTCGCCCCACATCAGGTGAAGAAATTAGAGCACGGTATAAAGATCAGAAGAAAGACCCTAAAACAACATTATATGCGTTAACGGAAGAGGGTGCCCCATTAGCATATGTACAAGCAACAGATTCAACTTCACATATTGGTCGAACGCATATAAGTTATCCGTGGGCTTTACCCGCGTGTCCTGCTGACGTACAAGAAAAAATCTTTGATGAACTTCTAACATATCTGTTACAGCGAGAACACACCGTTGAAATCACTGCTCCTTTAGTACTCGATGTTGAAGGTATTGATGAAAGAATAGAGTTTTTCACAAACAAAGGTTTCTCCGAAAAAGAACGCCTATATTACTATTCTTATGATTTTGAGATTGATGAGATCTGTAGCTGGACTATAACAGATGAATCCTACACTTGTCGAGCTGCAACACTAGAAGATCTTGAAAAACTCCTTGAATTATGTAAAGCAGACCCAAACTGGCAATTCTTAACCCAAGAAGTTGCAACAAACTATTTCACCAATAAAGTGCTCAAAGATGGTAACGCAGTATTAGTTTTTCATAATAATCAAGTAGTGGCAACAGGTGCCATTCTAAGAGTTCAACCAGGGGTATCTGTTCTTATTGGTAAGGAAGAACGAATCTTATTAAGATTTTCAGCTATACGACCAAAATACCATGATGCATGGAAACATATGCTTATCGAGTTGGCCAATAAATGTGTTAAATTAGGTTGGACCGATGTTCCACTTAGAGTTAATTTCCGCTTCTACGCTAGTTCTACAATTGCGGTTAATTTAACAAAATTACTATCGGAATTTAATGATTTCGAAGTTCTTCTTGCTTATCAGAAGAAAAAGATGAATAGATGATATTAAAATGAAAACTATGAGATTAGGAAAAACAAACCTCAGCGTGTCAAGAATTGGTATTGGAGGTATTCCCATCCAACGCCCACCTGAAGAAATAGCGATAAAGGTACTTCAACGGTGTTTTGATTTGGGGATTTCTTATGTCGACACATCTATTGCCTATGGAACTAGCGAGGAACGGATTGGGAAAGCTATTCCTGATTATCGCGATGAAATCGTCATTGCCACAAAAACAGGATGGCGAAGTAAGGAGATGGCCAACGAGTGTTTAGAAAAAAGCTTAACCAATCTGCAAACTGATTATATTGACATCTGGCAATTTCATAATGTGAGTACTCATTCTGCATTTGAGCAAGTGTTTAAGCCTGAGGGAGCAATGGAAGCCGCACAACAAGCATTACAAGAGGGAAAAATAAATCATATCGGTATTAGTAGTCATTCATTAGAAATCGCTCGAAAAGCGATTGCATCTGGGGAGTTTTCAACAGTTTTATTCCCTTTTAATTTTGTGAGGAATGAACCTGTGGACGAATTGCTCTCATTAGCTCAGAAACATGATGTGGGATTCGCTGCAATGAAACCATTTGCAGGGGGAAGTATTAAAGACGCTAACGTAGCAATAAAGTACTTGTTACAATTTGATACCGTCTTACCTGTTGTAGGAATCGAGAAAACCTCAGAAATTGAAGAAATTGTGGATATTGTCAAAGGTTCATGGGGCCTTACACCTCAGGAAAAAGAGGAAATGAAAACTATCCATTCCCACCTAGAAAAGACCCTCTGTAGACAATGTGGGGAGTGTCAACCCTGTCCCCAAGGTGTCCATATTCAAATGTTAATGATTACCAAAGGGATGTGGCGGTTATGGCCCCGAGAGGAATTCCTGAATCGGTGGATGCCCCCTTCAGTGGAAACTTGGAGTAAATGCGACCAATGCAATGAATGTGAGGAAAAGTGCCCTTATGACTTGCCAATAAGGCAGATTATCTCTGAGAATATTGAGTTTTACACAAAAGTGGCTAAAGGGATAATCTAGATTTTCATATCCTTTTTCTAGATCTTCTTCGGTATGTCAAGGTGAAATCTAATCTAGTAACGCATTACTATAGGCATCAATTCTTTCTTCTAAATATGAAACTTACAATAATGATAGTAGAGAAGACGATAAGGAGATCGAAACCTATAGTTTTCTTAGGAGCCTTAAATCCATGATAAACTTCCCATCTAGTAGTATCATATCCTTCTGTTTTAAGCCATCGTAAAGCGGTCTTTATAGAGTACTCATCGTAAGCTGAGGTCGCGTTTTCTTCTGGTTTTGTACCATCACTTGCTTTAATTGTTTTTTTGTAGGCTAATAAATCACTCTCAGGTATCGTTGCCCAAGAAGAACTCAGTAATGGAGAATATGATGGAGTTCCAAGTCCATTGAGCAATTGATCAATAATTTCTAAACGAGGTATCATATGTGATATAGCATGTCTTACACCCTTTTGATTGAGATGACGTATCCCTCCTTGTTCAAATTTCGGATTGAAGTACAAAGCTTGATAAATTGAACCATTAGCAATGATAGGTTGAATTGATGGCTCCAATTGTAGTCTGTCAATAGTTTCTTTGACCTCTAAAGTGTCTAGGAGAAAAACATCAGTAAATAAGGGATCTAGAATATTAACATCACCAGTTTTCATAAAATCAATTGCATTATCCAACTCTTGCTCAACTATGATCTTGACATTCTGTGGCATTGATGATAATTTCCCATCTTTAACAAGGAAATGGTCGTTGGAATCATTCACAACCCACTCGCTAGTAGTGGAATTCCACTGAATATTCTCAAATTTTTGTAAGTTGATATCCCGTGTTTGAGCTGTACGATTATAATTCTTAAAGACCAAAGAACCACAGCCAATAGGGCCATTTAATCCCCCTGGATCAACTGGATTAGCAGTGCTAAATGAATGACTAGCCCAGGCGTTTGGGGCAACATTCCATTGAGAAATATCGAATAAATCACTAGTATTTCCATTAATATATCCGTGATATAAAGGATCACCAAGAATATGTTCAGGGAATAATGGCAATGCAAGAATATCAGTTTGAAATGGAGCAAATTTTTCTACAAATTGGAAGCTGATATGTTCAAAGAAACCGTTATCATCCTTATCTTCTACGATGAAAGAATAAACTCCTTCATTATTTTCCCTTATGGATCTATTCCCAATTGCTTCCATCCAAGTATCAGCATACAATCCAAATATATAATAAGCCTGAAAAGAGAAAGCCACGTCCCAAGCATCTAATAGGTGCCCATCATGCCATAAAACATCGTCCCGGACACTGATATTATATTGTAATCCGTCTGATGAATAATGACCTAAGTCTGAGGCTATTCGGGGATATACTTCAAGTGGTTCTGTTGTATTAAAGTTCTCTTCCATCCATTCTACTCGGCTTATACTTCTAGGTAGGACAAGTTCATTCGAAGGAGTAAATCCAATTAATGAATCAAGAGGAGCAAAAGAACTATCAATAGTATTAAATGCACCTGTTTGGAATAGAGCGTTAAAAGAATAACTAGGTTCGCTTGCTGCTAATACAATAGTTCCGTTTTCACCCTTAAACGATGAATCTGTCCACTGGGTTTCTACTGAAGATAGGGGTTCCTTGAGTGGATCAAATCCCCAGAGTCCAGTAGAAATGACAAAAACTTCAGATTGCGAGTATATCATATTATTCGGAAGAGCATCATACCACACCTTTTGCCACTCATACAAATCATCCTTTGCCTCTGTAAGGTTTACATTCTCAATAATTGATTCGATAAGATCATTTGATGCGGATGCAAGATAATTCATTTGATTCTCCCGCTCTGAAGCCCAATGCATCACATTAGCTCCCTCTGGAGGAATATCTAAATATTGAAATTTCAGAAGTCTTCCTGGGTGGCTCGTTACAGAAGCAAGTTCCATACCATAAAAACAGATGTCAAATCCTCCTTCATCATGAGGTGGAGCTTCTTCACTGAAAATTCGTGGGAATATTTCAGCCCAAGTATTCATTTCTAAATTTACATCAATTCCAATCTTCGAAAGCTCTGATGCAATCGCTTCAGAATACTGTAATCGTTCAAGATTATTGGTTGGTAACATGATAGTAACAGTGAAGAAAGCGTCAGGTTTTTTCACACCTTGAACAGCTGGCGTTCCAATTATAAATATTGTAATTAAAACAAGCGTTTCCAACACTAGAATCTGTTTTTTATTTATTTTAATCATTTTTAGTTCACTTATTCTATTTTTTCAGTTTGTTTTGGTCTATGAGTACCTCTTCTTTATACCAAAAATTAAAACCGTACAAATCGCTATTAAAAATATAACCGCCCCAAGTGGAATCAGAACATCTTCTACGATATCTACATCATCTTTTAGGATTCGAACCCAAACCACATCTCGATAGATTTGATCGTTGGTTCGAATAACTAAGGAATAATTAAACAACCCATGAGGCAAAGATAAAAGAGAGACTTCTATTATTGTCCCATTTTTCTCAATCTGTACTAACTTCCCATCTAAATATACAGCTACGATTGAGTTGTTATCGGCTCTAATAGCCCATTGGAGTGTGGCATTTTCTCCTTTTAGTTCAGATTTCGCCCTAACAAGATCTGTAGGATGATTACTAATTATTGTGCTATTTCTTTTTAAAAAATCTAATGATAACAGAGGGGCTTGATCAAACTGCCCATGATCTTGAGATATAATATATAGGTCGTCTCCAATGAGGTTATTATCTTCATCTCGAACTTGATTATCAACAAAGGAGTCCCAGTAATTCCCCATAAAGTCATCATCCCAACGCACATCATCCATGTAATAATATCTGGACTGAAATGAAGTGTAAGACTCTTTTGATGAATTTAGGAAGGCATTTTGAATAAAGGAAGTATATTGTAAGTGAGCTAAGAAATCTAGAGATGACCCCTCAATTGCATAGTCGATAATATTATCGAATATATTTCTAATTACCCATGCTCTTTCCATCGCATTTCTTCCCCCTAGATTTCCTACAAAACTAATTCCTATCCTTATGTTAGTAAAATTATTTTCCGCAATGTAAAAAACTGTAGAATATTCAATATTTGAAATTAGAATGCCCTCGTCACTAATATTGGTAAAAAGATTATTCCGAATAACCACATCGGATATTGAAGAAGTAACAACTTTGTCTGGATCCAGGGTGGGCAATGAATCTGGAGTCATGATTCCGACAGTTGAATTTTGGAAGACATTAGATATGACAAATATGTCTCTTCCGCCTACATACAAACCTGCATATCTTAAATTCTGAAAAACATTATTAGAAACATTTATTCCTGTACCAATTATATTAATTCCAAGTGCAGAATTATTGAAGGAACTATCCACTACCCATATGTCGTACACTTCCGAATAATGCCAATTTGGATAAATATTGATCCCCCAAATTCCTCCATCAAAATAAAAATCAGAAATAAAAACAGATTGACAATTTTGAAGTTCTAATCCAGAACGAATGTTAAAAAATGTACAATTAGTAATAGTAACATCATTTGAGTTAAATCCATATATTCCCAGGCCTCCATATCCTCCAAATCCATTGATATCTTGGAAAGAACAGTTTCTTATGTTTACGTGGGTAGAATCAGAGAAAATTAATCCATCAAATCCTGAAATAAATCTCGAGTCATTAATCGAAATAATTCTACTTCTAAGGTAGAACCCAGGAAAAAAATTACTTTTACCTAACCCGATTATTGTGGAGTTAGATATGTAAGCCTCCGTTCCATAAAAGCTTATAGATCCAGATCCAGAAAAAACAACAAGAGAAGAATCAGTAATATTCAGTCGTGACATTTCACCAATAGTGATTTCCACATGAGAATCGGGGAATAAAGGATTAAGAAATATTGAACAATTCTTAATTAATATGTCTGTTGAAGAGCTAAATGAAATCGATTCGGTAAAAATAATTTGAGAATCTTCCCAAGATAGAGTATTACTATAATTTTGAGATATTTGTATAGTATTTATTGAATTAGTTTTTAGTGAGGGTATAGACGTCATAAATGAGTTATTCTTATTATTGATCTTGGGTTCAAATTTTAAAGTAAATATCCCTTGAGGTAAGCCTTTTATTAACTGAATTGAAATTAGTATAGTTAGAAAAAGGTAAACTAATTTAAAATTTTTCGTTTTATTCATAATTACACCCCTTAAGTATTTTCAATTGCATCTTTGAGAGAGAAAATCTTCCCGTTTCTCAATAATAAAATTCGATCAGCAAGTTTTGCAACCTCAGGATCATGAGTAACCATGATAACACTAGTCCCTTGACTTATAATTGGTCTGAAAAGGTTTAGAACTGCTTTTCCTGTTTGTGCATCTAGATTACCAGTTGGTTCATCAAGTAACAATAAGTTAGGATTATTTGCAATTGCCCGAGCAATAGCAACGCGTTGTTTTTCTCCTCCAGATAGCTCTTCAGGAAAATAATTTGCTCTATTAATTAATCCGACCAATTCAATTGCAGATAAAGCTTTTTCTTCTATTTCAGATGAACTAAATTTTTGTGATGACATTATAAAGGGTAATTCTACGTTTTCCTTTGCTGTTAATGTTGAGATTAGAAAATGGTTCTGGAAGACGATACCAATCCTATCTGATCTAAATGAAGCTTTTTTGGCAGATCTAAGTCTCTGGATATCGTTTCCTTCAAATGATATTTTCCCATTCTCATATTCTTGGTCTAATAATCCAATTAGATTTAATAAAGTAGTCTTTCCTGACCCTGAAGAACCCATAATCGCTACCCATTCTCCGTGTGCTATATCAAACGTGACATCTTTCAGAACTTCCTGTTTATGTTTTCCCTCTCCAAAACTTTTCTTCAAGTTTGTTATAGACAAAATTTTAGAATATTCATCAGAGAGTTGGGCAGAAACGTTGGAAACCATAATTATTCCTCCTTTGATGATGAAAACTGCGATAGAAAACTTCCACAATGGTCACAAAATCTATTTATGGAAGGAGTACTTGCTCCACATAATTGACAAGGAATTTCTTTTTGCAGAATTTCTGATGGATCAATTTCATCTAGTGAAATAGGCTTCAGAACCAATTCTTTATTCTCATCTATGTCCACGGAGAACCCCCAAGGAAATTCCAGAGTTTCTAGAAGTTCATCAGGGAGATATATTCTATTTTGAGCATCAAGAACTATTGTTCTTGTATGATGCAACGCAGCTAAGTTAGCGACTGTGTGATGGCCAATTAGCATTCCATCAGATAACTCAAATACACTATCTGTCCTTTTAGCCACCTGTGGGGAATGTGTTACAATAAAAAAAGCAGTACCTAATGATTCATTAATCTCCGTAATTAAATCAAGAAACTGTTCTCCAGTATCATAATCAAGGTTTCCTGTTGGTTCATCAGCAAAAACTATGTCGGGCTCATTAATTAATGAATTAGCTAATGCCACTCGTTGAACTTCTCCAGCTGAAAGAGTGTTGGGAGAAGAGTATGCCTTTTTAAGGAGTCCAACACGATTTAATAGATCTAGAGCATTAGATTTCAGTTCATTGGAGCTAATTCGGTCAAGTACCATACCCGGAAACATTACATTCTTTAGAACAGAGAGCTGCGGAAGAAGAAACGGTTGTTGAGAAAGATATCCAATAAATTCATTTCTAACATTGGCTAATTGAGAAGTTGTGAAATGCGAAATCTCTGACTTTAATCTTTTCCAGTAGACAGTTCCAGCAGTTGGAGTAAGTAAACCAGCTAATATGTTTAGTAAGGTTGTTTTCCCACTTCCACTTGGTCCCACGCAACTAGCCATCTCTTTCTTGTGAATAGAGAGACTCACACCTCTTAATGCGACGTGTTCTATTTTTTTTGACTGATATATCTTGTAAACACTAAATAAGCCGACAAGTAAATCATCTGGCAATTCTTCTGTTGGATCGTAAATCAATCTTCTTGAATAAGATGCCATACAAAATCCTCACAATTCTCTCAGTAAATGAGTAATTTCAAGAGTGAAAAGCTTCCTCAAAGGAATCAGAGCTGCTAAAATGATGATGACTGTTACTATAATCAGCCCACCTCCTAGAATAGCAGGAGAAATAGTCATTTCCAACAAAAAAATATTACTAGGACTAATAGTAGCAGTACGAGAAGTGGTTAGAAATCCTAAGGCAAAAAGATTCCCAGTTAATACTCCCAGTACAATTCCTAGGATGATTAGAAACAAAGTTTCATAGAAAGCAATTCTGATAATTTTTTGTCTTGTTGCACCAAATGCTTGTAAAATTGCGAATTCCTGAAAACGTTCACTGATTAAGTATTGGTAAAATCCAGCAACACCAAGAATAGCAATTACAACTGCCCCAAGAGCATCTATGGTTAGAATTCCTTGGACTCCCGCTAAATGAAAGAAATTTTGTTGATATTTTTCTATAGATGTAGCAGATAGTACTGCACGAACATTAGGAATCTCTTTTAATTGATCAATAATGATAGATTCTTGAGCGATTGATTCATTGTTATTAAGACGGATTAGGAATGTATTTGCTGTTGTTGTCCCAAAAGCTTCTAATAGATCTTTATGGACAAATGAATACCCCCCAAACCTATCAAATCCCTCTTGTTTTTCTTCAGGATAAAGTGTACCAACGCCTGGAGCAGAATTTAGTATTCCTTTAACACTTAAATTCCATTCAGCACCGTAACCAGCCAAAAGTTCTGTGGCTTGGATTGTAGTTTCTAAGTTCCATTTAAATACTTCTGACAAGTAATCATTTATGATAATAGAATGTAAAGGGTCTTCGTTAAGAGTATGCCAAAAACTAAGTGGTGTGGCTCCATCAACGATTGATTCGGGATATAAACTAGCAACTTCAACGTATTTGTCTGGTTCTATTCCAATCAGTGTTATAGAATAGCGTGATATGGTAACTGTTCTATAAGGAAGACCTATACAGTGATCGATAATCGTGTAATTTTCAAGTTGAACAGAGAAATTCACAGAATTGACATCATTAGTAACTAGTTTGAAATTTCCACCAGTAAAATAAGCCGCATTTTGATTACTATTCTTTTGAATCGTTCCCTCCCATACAATGGTAAATGAAAGGAGAGATATTGTCAGAGTTACCAATGCAAGAAGACTAATGAATTGATTTCGACGTCGGAAAAGGTTAATCCATGTTAACAAACGTTTGGGATTGTTAAATATTCTTAAGCTATCAAAAATTGACTGAATAATATGCAGGCTGAATTGAGGAAAATAGAAAGAAAAGAACACCCAAAGTATCATTAACAGAATAGTAATTAGAGGGATTAACTGCATATTTATATCTGTAGCTCCCATTTCATTCAGTAAAGCTGGCGCAACTGTCGTAAATACCAAGTATATAATAAATCCAGCAATTAACAGTTTGAGAAGGGCTTGAGTAAACGATTGTGTTGAAGAAAAGGTACGAGTATTTCGTTTTTCACTAGTAAATTGTTGTAACTGTTTTAGTAATCGTTGGAATAAGAAAAAGAAATACCCTGCATTTAGTAGAGAAACGATTCCAATACCAATAAGCAAATTCTTATTTTGAGCAACAATTACAGATCTTCCTTCTTCATAAAAAAGCGTAGGAGATACTCTCAAGAAATCGGTTGTAGATAGTAAAATATTAAGGAAGACTTCACCTCCCCATATACCAAATAGTATCCCAATTGACATAAGAAAGATGAATTCAAAACCTTCTATCAAAACCATTTTATTATCAGATGTCCCGCGTAATTTCAAATAATAGAATTCCTCTATTCTAGAATTAAGGAGATGAGGGGCCAATGCTAAAAAGAATATTTCTGCTAGGAGGAGAATTGGGAGCAACATCAAGATTAAAACAATATATGAATTGTTGAAAGCATGGAGTAAGGAATTTGCCTCATCGATTTGAATATCTATCCTATAACGCCCTTGTTGATAAATTCGGGCAGATAGATGGTTAATTTGAGTTGTAACTTGGTCAAGCGGCAGTTGTGTAAGATGAGTTCTATTTAATCTAGCAAAGAGAATTGGGAAAAATCCATTCATCTCAATTTGGGAAGTAAGATTCGCTGAAAGTAATTCATGAGAAATAAATAAACCATCACCTATAGTTTCATGATAAAAGTCCAATCCAAAAGCTAATTGAGTTTGTGAGGGAATTCGATCATATATTCCTCCGATAGTAAGATTACCAAAGAGTACAGGGTTGAGGTCCACTAGTTCTTCTCTGTATTTTGGGAGAAATTGAGTTGCTATAGAGAAATTTATAGGAGAACCAATTGTTAAATCTGATTGATTTGTCTTTTCCTCAATTTTTGACAACATACGGCGAGAAATAATAACTTGATCATTGTTCTCACTATCAACAAATGAAATATTGCTTCCTGGTTCGAACTCTAACATGGGTTCAATATTTTTAAGAAATGTATCTGTAATAAAAAAGACTCCGTTACTCAGATCATCTTTACTGACATAGAAATCGCTTTCATTGGCTGGTGGATTAAGGACACTAAAATTCGCAGTTCGATTGTGAAGATTATAAAGGAACATTGAACGGTGAATGATAGATGTATTTTCCACGATATCCTCCGTTGTGAGATAATCAGCGAGAGCTTCCAGACCGCCTTCGTGATAATAGATCTCTGAGATTTTGATATCATATCCTCGATTATCAAAAGCTACTTCAATTGCTTTTTTTGGTGATTCTTCTAACCATCCGAGCATTGTTATCGCTGTGCTGATTATTAGAATAATCGAAATGATAATACTTAAAGACCTAAGTAGGTTTTTTTGAATACTACTAAAACTGAATTGTAACGCAAATTTTAGATTTAACCACAAGATAGTTGATCTCCTAACATTCCCAGTATTATTTCTTTTGTGATAATTTCTCTTTAAGTTAATTTATTGGCTAAATAACCATTCACTTGTCAATATTTCAGATTTATCGGGCATACCAACAGATTGAATTGAGTTGTTCTATATCCTTATATACAAGTTGCATTATGCTATCTTTTTATAAAGCTATAGAACAATGCAATAAACAGTGAAATAGGTAAAAAAAGTGAAGAAAAGATAAGTAGATGTCGAAATAAAGGAAGTTAAGGAACATAAAATGAATCCAAGAACTGAAGTAATAACACAACGTCTTCTAAGACTTCTTCAGGATGAAACTCGATTGACAATTTACATTCATTTACTCGTTTATGACAAACTGACATTAAAACAGTTGAGTGAGTATTTAGGAAAGGGAAGAACTACGATTTATCATCATATTAAGAAATTCGAAGAAGAAGGGATTCTAACTTGGATTGAAAGAAAGGAGGACAGAAAAAAACTCAAAACGCGTTATTACTCTATTTCTGACGTTTTAGGAGAGGCAAGGGAGAACAAGAGCTCTTTGGTAGGAATGATAAGAATAGAAGCCTTGATTAGTAACTATTTGACAGAACAGCTGATAAATTACATTGAAGAGCATCCTGAAGCGGATAAATCTATTTTTGAGAAATTTGGAGAACCCTTTATTATGAAAATTCCCTTAAATGAAGATATTTTACCCGTATATGAAGAATTTTTAATGAAATTATCAAAAATCTATGAAGAAAAGAAAATAGATGAATTTACAAAAGGAAAATTAACTCCAATTACACATTTTGGTTCTCAATATTTCTCTTTTTGGTTCCCAATAAAAGAGATCTTGAATTGGGGACAAAAACCGAAAAGGGAGTCATAATAAAATGAAAAAAAGGGATACAAATGAAAAAAATTAAAATAGTTGAGATTGAAAACAGTTTTCTAAATTTTTTTACTCCAGCAGTATTAGTTGCAATAAGTTACTTCTTTTTCAATTTGATCGGCTGGCCCTCAATATATATAATGCACCTACTTGAAACCAACTCATCAACAATTTCTATTGATTTAAATTTAGTTAAATTATTAATTTATAACAGCTTTTTGGCTTTAATCTGTTTTGTTCTCTATTACTTACTTATTTATCATCCACGGTTAAAAGTAAGTGACGCTGAGTATAAAGGAATAAGTAAATACAGTCTTTATATTGCTATCAGTTTCTTCTTTTTATTACTAATGTCTGAAGCAGTAATCACAACGATCTATGAGGTTCTCTTTGGCAGTTTAGAGCTAGGTTTTTCATCTTTTATTTCATCTGAAGTGTTATTTGATAATCCATTTTACATGCTTCTCTTCTTAATCTATAACATAATACTGGTTACTCTTTTTCATGAACTTGTTTATCGTCGAGCACTAATACCTATGCTTGAGGATCGGGGTTTATCTCCCTTTCATGCTGTTATACTTGCTGCTCTGGGAAGTAGTTTTATTAATCTACCTGCATATGCTTTAAACCCAAATCACCCCGTAGATATTTATGCTTTTTGCTTATCGGTTTTTATCGGCCTCTGTGCAGGTCTAATATATATCTCAACACGTAATATTTTATTTCCCATACTCTCTGTCATTTGTTATCAAATTTTTAGCACTGTTGGCTTAATCGCTCCCGAGGAACTGCTTGGGATTTATGAATCATTGAATATTCTGTTTTTAGCGGTGAGTGTTGGAATTATTATCTTCATTATTTATGAAATTCTTCATCCGAAGCGCTTCCCAAAATGGTTAAAAATCATCAAACAACCATCAAGCCCTCTTGTCATGCGAGGTGTCAGTGGATTTTTCATTATTTCTCTTGGATTATTGACATTACAGACAATAGTAGCTAAAATCGGTCGGATTCTATTTGTACCTACACAGGGAGCCGTTTTCCCTGAATATTTCATTTATATTTCTATTTTCTATGCAATTGCTTTCACAATTCCCTTTTTCCTGACGATATCAACCGAATGGGCCACCTCTCCCACAAATTAATGTTATTTCCAGACTAGTTATACACACCCTACTCTCTTCCACTTATTTACTAGTATCTTAACTTTTCGTTCATCCATTTTCTGAACGATGACAACTCCGACATCTTCAGGATTTTCTAGATTCATGTGCTTGAAACTCTCTAACAAAACACGCGAGTCTTCTGGGATCACATCAGTGAGCATCTGGTCTAAACCCTGCCAAATAGCAAGTTTAACTAAATCCGCCTCAGAAAAATTGGGTTCGGCCATTACTTTGCGAGCAACAGGTAAGAATCCTCTTATCCACCTCCACGTCTCGTCAGACACAAAGACTTTGTGTGAATCTTTCATGGACAACGCCTCAATATTTCCTTTTTCACAATAAGCACTTTCTCATAACTCACGAAAAGCCACTTCATCAGGATTATGTTGTAAACATCGATATTTATCTGTATTATCTTCAGGAGGGCTCAAATTAGGTTTCTTTCAGGGAGAAACCAATACACTATATGGTTAGATTTTTCTCAAGTTCATTATTTAAAGCTAATAGAACTAAAAAATTACATATTGCCCCCAAAAGAATGTTGAATATTTTTAAGACTACTTTAATCGCAATTCTTCTGATTTAATCGACCCATTCTTCTCTCCAACAGTGCTTTTTAGGTTTGATTATTCATTAAAGGGGTTTATAGGGTACCAATACAATAGAGCTATAATTGTATCATAACTCCTGCAGAAAGTGGTCTTGAAAAAAAACTTCTTCGAAATTTCTGCCAAGGTCAAAAAAAAGAAAGAGGAGAAAAGAATGAGAAGTTAATCAGACTTCAACAATCTCCCCTATACCTCTATCTTACCACAGTAGATGAGATAGTGTGATATCTTTCTTGAGGAGGGAAG
>JBHLPQ010000042.1:0-21735 GCA_048939265.1 Promethearchaeota archaeon | reverse complement strand
CCCTCCCAATCGTTTCATTTTGCTTTCTGGGAGTTGCTCCGGTGGTGCAAGTGCAGTTTCATTTATTTCTTCCGACAACTTTTTACTCTCTTCCATATTAGTACTTCCAAATGTTTTCTTTTCCATTGAAAAGAAAAATTCATTAACTTTGTGATACTGAAATCTATTGTTGAAATTCAAGCGAAAACTTAGATTAGCCTTTTTTAACCAGAACTTATTCTCGTTTTCGTTTTCCCCAATCAATACTTGTCCAATCAGGCTTTTTCTCTTGAGAGTCTGCTTCTTCAGCTGTACCCTCAACTTCTTCCTTTCCCTCACTGTGTTCCGCTAATCTCTCTTTCAATTTCCCTCGTACATCATCAAGTGCCTTTTGAAGTGCATTGGTTTCGATTTTAAACGATAACAACTCTGGAATTACAAGTTCTTTAATTTGTTGAGAAATGGTTGCCAAATATTCGGAGATCTTATGCAGATGTTCAATATCAATAGGTGTAACAGTTGATTCTTCTGTGGCTTCCTCCATCACACTTTCAGAAGGCATAGCTTCTGGTAATTCCTCCTCCATTCCTCCTGGAGCAAAAACCACCGTGGAGTCATCTCCTTCATCGCTAATTGCAAGTGGTGTCAGCTCGCTTTCTGCAATAAAAGTTGTCTCAAAAATTTCAACATTATGTGCGACAGTTATGATTTTTTCCAGTTTTTCTTGCCAATAGATTCCTCTAATCGGTTCAGTATGTTGAGATATTTCTTGGACATTTGTAATATGTAAACCATCCATTTCCATTAAATATAATTTATTTTGAGCAGCAAAAAGCACAAGAGAACTGTTTACAACCTTTATCCTCTGGATTGGAGCCTGCACATTATGATGAGCTATTCTTCGGTTTGAAATTTTCTCCCAGAATATCAAATCACCATTTAAATGACCTGTCACATTATAATTATATTCCAAAGTTGTATCAATGGCTTTTATTGGTGATTTAGTCTTAATAGAGCTTATTAATTTACCATTTCGTTTCCAAAATTTAATGAAACCATCATCACTTCCAGAAATAATAACTTCATCGTTCATGAAAAAGATTGCACTTATAAAATCATCGTGGGCGGTCCAATCTGTCTGTTTATCTCCCTCTAATGTTAATACATGCAGTGTGTTATCCCCACTACAAGCAGCAACGAAGATATCCTCATAGGGAGACTTGGCTAGTGCTGTTACTAGAGGTGTTTGTTGAATTCTTTTCACCTCAGACTGACTTGCAAGATCCCAGATACTTATTGAATCATCATATCCTCCCGAAATTATCCAATTTTTCGAAGGAACAAATAAAACAGATGATATAGTTTCTCCATGTTCCGCTAATGTCTGATCATTCCCTGTAGATAATGACAATTGATGTACATGGTTATCTCCTGACGCGTAAACCAAAGAATCTTCTTTAATGAAAGATACAAATTCAGCAGTTTGGGAATGGCCATCTATTTGAAATAATTTTTCACCTGTAGTTGAAAATAGTGTAATATCACGTTCCCCAGTTCCTTTCACAATCATATTTTCCAAAGTAATTATCGCATTACATCCTGAGAGACTCTGGTCCAAATTCAGGAGTTCTCCTGAGCTAGTATTCACAATAAGCATGTTTCGCTCCCCTGCAATCACAATAACACCTGCTTGAGCGCTATAGTTAACTGAGATAGGAGTAAAATCAATTTTAAATCCAAATTGTGGATTAAAATCTAAATCTAGGATTTTGCCGGTACCATCCTCAGATACAGTTACAATTCTATCCCCGTCTCTACAAATTGAAGTGATTAGTCCATCGTGTACGGGAACTTCTTGCTCAATTTCGCGTTTCTCGATGTTGATTATCGCAACACTACCGTTTCTCTTAGGAATACATATTATATTATCATTAATCCAAATTAAGGAATCTCCTGAAACATTTTCGACAAATATTCGAGCTCCTATACTTCGGGTGATTAGATTGAAGATAAAAACGTTATCATCAAAAGTAACAAATGCTGCTTTTGTACTACTAGGATTTGTGCCTAATAAGTTCCGAAAAGCTTTGCCACTGCCAATCTCGCACATTTTGTCATCCTGTAAATTATAGAGAAAAGCTTTTGAGGAATCTGCAAGAACCACAATAATATTATTATCATCTGGAGTTATTGAAAGTCCTTCAATAGCTTCTGAGAAAAAGAATAAGACTTTCTCCTGTTTTTCATTGTCCCAGATTCTTACAGTACCATCGAAGGAACTAGATGCGAAACGTGGGGAGTGATGAAATGAGGCAACTCGCATTACAGAAAAAATATGTCCAATTTTTCCCTGAATAATTGATTGTGTCTGAGACGATTGGTCTCTGTACATTTTTTTTCCCTCTATTTTTGGGGTTAAATAGCTACATAAAATATGATTTTTAAATAAATGCATTCATTAGTAAATAATTCAAACCTGAGCTTAATGTTATGGGCTTTTTGAGTATTTATTAAGAATTTTGAGTAATTCCATTAATTCATTGATTTTAATACACTTTGTTTCAGTTTGAAAGGGCCGTCCATGCATTCCACTTGGCCCCTTATCAAACAGAATAGAGAAGATATTCATTTGTTGTGCTGGTATAATGTCTGTTGAGTAATCATCACCAACATATACGGACTCTTTAGGTTTTACATCTGGAAAATCTTCAAGAGCAGATTGGAAGATCTCAGGATCAGGTTTACTTATCCCTATCTCCCCAGAAATCGTAATAGAATCAAAATATTCTAAGATCCCAAGATTCTCTAAAATATCTCTAAGTGTTTCATCCCAGTTGGATATTAGTCCTAACTCATATTTTGGTTTTAAACTACCGAGGAGTTCCCTTGCTCCTTGTTCAAGGATAAAATCCATTTCTATAAGATTCGAGACCTTTCTTTCTATTTTGTTTATTTCTTTCCGATTGTTAATACCCAATTGACCGTAAAAGACATTTTGGTATTTTCGTTGATCCAGATCCGTGAATGGTGCCCCAGGTTTTTTTCTAGAAATTGCCCACGTATCAGCTTTTTTGAAAGCTGTATAGACCTCTTCAGATGAAACAGAGTATTCTAAAATTTGAGATAAAAGTCTAGAATAAAGGATTGGTATGGTTGTACCCCTTAGCTGAATTAATGTACCTCCCGCATTAAGGAAGATAACCTTGAATTGAACCATACACAACCCATTAATCTATGAAGTGTTTTTTCTGCGAAGAAAATTCTCTGGCACTAATTGCATAAGGATAAGCTTAAAAGTCTAAGGATCACTGAGTACCAGAAGTATCACAGCATGGCCCTACTTAATAATCTAGGGAAGAAACGTGATACGAGATATTAATGACTAGACTTATAAAACACCACTAGTATAGGTCTACCAGCATTAAACATATGTGCTTTAAAAAAAGAATATAATAAATATGAACTAATTCAGACCCTTAAATCGTTGATAGAGCAAAAGCTTATACCTCGCCATGTTATTAAGTAATAAGATTTCATATAGATTCGAGCATGGGAGGAAAGCATAAAGACTCTGAGACCTTTCTGAGCTGATTAGGGACATACAAGGATTAACTATCGGGACACCCACCATCTGAAACAGTCTCGATATTGAAGACTGGTGATTTCAATGACAGCCCATTCAAGAAGAAACAGACGGGGTCGCACAGAAATAGATATCGCGACAAAATATTTCGAGGAAGAAGAAGAAAAAACAAAGGCAATTATGGAGAAGAAAAAGCGGCACAATGCCTCTCGTTCACCCCAAAGAACCTCGACAAATACCCAAATAGAGAAGAAAAGAAATAAACCTAATATAAATCGTAAACGATCACATTCAACCCATTCATCTAAAAAAAGTTTTCCAAACAAACAAAAGAGAAGAACTATTGTTAAAAAGAGTAGAGAACGTAAGAAGAGATTAAAACGAGTAAGAACTCAATATTTCCAGAGATATAATGTTTAATAATGCGAAATATTGAGATTAGAGTTTACGATTATTTTTTCTTCTCTTTTTTTTATTGTGGAGGAGGAATTATTGTATTAGATCTTTATTCTCTAGTTCAAGGTGTTTTAACTCTATTTTAGCAAGTTTTGCGGCTTCAAAGATTCTTTCATCTCTATAGAATTCTCCAAACACCACTTTAATAATCCCTGAATTAGCAAGTAATTTAAAACAAGTCCAACAAGGAGAAGCAGTAATATAAATCTCTGCTTGGTTTACATTAATTCCATTCCTTGCTGCTTGGGCAATAGCATTAGCTTCTGCATGTACAGTGCGAACACAATGTTCATCTTCCATCAAATGACCTACTTCATCACAATGAGGAAGTTTCCGTATAGATCCGTTATATCCTGTTGAAAGGATTGTTTTATCTCGAACAATCACCGCACCAATGTGTTTACGATCACAAGTAGATCTGGTAGCAACTTGGTGAGCGATTTTCATGAAATAATGTTCCCAAGAAGTTCGTTTATTAGGATTCATTGTAAGGAAGAAAAAATCTTAGATGTTTTTTGAAATTATCTACAAACAATCAGAATGTTATCAAAAAGTTCATCAAAGTTTAAATAAATTCAATATTTTTTAAAAGCAGAGGAAATAAGAATTGCCAAAACGTAAATTTAAATCAAAATGGCACCAATATGGTACCATAACAGGTGTGCTTTTAGCAGCGATTGGGGGAGTAATCATGATTATTCTAGGAGCTATAGCTCTAGCTGGTCAAACAACCCTAACGAACACTATAATGCCCACCCTAATCGTCATTCCTCCAGAATTCGATTTTTTATGGAGTATCTTGACAATTGTGGCTGGTATTGCTGTTCTACTTGTCACAGTTCATCAAAAACCTTATGCAGAGGAAACTACTGTTTGGATGATCTTATCTGCATTATTAGCGGTTCTTGGAGGTACACTCGGAGGATTAATTACGTTTGGAGGAGTACTAATCTATTTAATATTGTATATCATATGACTATATGATTATTCCAACAACAGGCGGAATTCTTGAAATGGTATATACTCTTGTTGGAATAGTAGGTAGTAGGAACACGGGCAAAACAACTACAACTACTAATTTAACAAATTTTTTTGTTAATCAAGGATTAAAGACAGCAATAATCAAATTTATGCAACATAAATTCAATATTGATCCTTCTCATAAGGATTCAGCATCACTTAGAAGAACTAAGGCTACTACTATAATATCAACAAGTCCATACGAGACCGTTTTATTCCAAAAAACAGAACAACGATCTGATTTACAAACACTCTTACAACACATCCCACCTGGGATTGATATTGTTTTTTGTGAAAGTTATCCTTCAAAATTCCCCTCTATCCCTTTAATATTTACATGTAAGAATATAGCCGACTTCTATGAAACTAAGAAACGCTATAATTATCAAAATCCTCTCTTTATTACTGGGATCATTACCAATGAGAATTTTAACACGCTTGAGGGGATCCCTGTATTATCAAATATTGAGTCAGTACAGCTACAACAAGCCTTTGAATTAATATTGAAAATTCAAGTGGATAAAGAGATTTCACTATAATTTTATCAATAAAATCTAGTATAAGGGACATTTTCATTATTTAATACCCGTGAAAGAATTCCTCTTTTTGTTAAATTTAAGAGAAGAATCTCTTTAAATCCAGCATCTAATAAGTTCCTAATCTCTATTATTTTTCCCCGCATCTGACCAGAAGCATCGTCACCTGTTATTTGATCGACTAGAGAATCAATTTCATCCCGTGATATTTTAGGTATTAAGCTAGCATTAGGATTTAATTTCGGGTCTGATTCATACATACCGTCTACATCTGATCCATATACTATTTTCTTAGGTTTAAATTTCTTTGCTAAGTCAGCTAGTATCTGATCTCCAGAAAGAACACTATATCCCATGGTTACATCAGGAACCATATCTCCGGAAATCACAGGAACTAATCCTGATTCTAAAAATTTTCTTATATTCCCAGTATCCCCCCTTATTACTCGCATCTTGTCAGATTCATAGATACTAGAAGCATACGCTTGAAACGCAGGAATTTTGTACTTCAAGAAGTGTTCTAAAATAGAATATCTAAGTCTGTTTACTGCAATTTGTGCTTCCAACAATCCTAGGTGTTGTTCAAGATCCCCACTATTTCCTTTATGCAATTCATGTTTGAGAACGGTGAAATGCCCAGGACTACCGACTCCTGTCAGTATTATAATTCTATTCATAATTGAATAAGCTTTCCCTATTTCAGCTGCAATTAAATCGATCTTATTCAAATCAATATCTAATGCAGCCTTTATATCTTCGGGAGATTGCGTTTTCTTTGCTTTGTATAATAATGTCTTATCGGAAATGCACGACCCCCCTACTTTCAAGATTAAATCAAGCTCCATAAACACTCAACACATTGGAAATACTTTTTTTCATCTCAGTCATGATAATTTTTAAATTATTAGTCCAACTGAATTTATATATTATTAGTTTAATCCAATATATAGGAAGGTGTTATTTTAACCAACAAAATATAGGTTTAATTTTTTGCATTGAAATCGGAAAATTGTATATCAAATAAGAAAAAATCAAGGTTACTCTCATGGTTACTAATTCGAAGAGATCTGAAATTGAGAAACTGACCCATCAGATATTACACCATAAAAAAAGATATTATGATGGTGAACCTGAGATTTCGGATGAAGCTTATGATGCATTAGAAGATAGACTCCGCCAACTTGACCCTGAAAATCCTATACTTCATATTGTGGGTTCTCCTGAGGGAGGAAAGGTTACTCATGATTCACCCATGTTATCATGCCAGAAAGCAACGACAATCGATGAGGTTATGAAGTGGTCTAAGGGATTAGACGTATATGTAGGATACAAGATCGATGGACTTTCCTTATCTTTAATTTATGAAAATGGACGGCTTGTGCAAGCAGCGACTCGCGGAAATGGCATTATGGGTGATGACGCAACCATTCCAATCATGAAGATTGCTTCAATCCCTAAAACTATAAGGGCAACAGATAGAGTCAATGTTCGGGGAGAGCTGTTCATGCGAATCTCTGAGTTTGAGCGAATAAGAAAAACAGAAGGAATCGAATATAGTAGCCCCCGGAATTTAGCAGTAGGAACATTAAAACAAAAGGATTTGAGTCTCCTCGAAAAAAGAACTCTAGAATTCTATGCATTTGAACTAATAGGAATTGAGGAAAACGCTCCTCTTGAGAAACATGGCGAGTCGTTACATTTATGGGGATTTAATACTGCTGATTTCAAACTATTAAAGACTCCAACGAGGAATGAAATCGATTCATTGTTCCAACAAGTACAAGAAGAACGTGATTCACTTGATTTTGAGATTGATGGTTTAATTTTCAAGTATAATGATGCTACTCAACGGGAATTAGCGGGAAGAACTGAACACCATCCAAAATGGATGATAGCATTAAAATTTGCTAGTCAGGGAGATATTTCTACAGTTCAAGAAATTACTTGGCAAGTCGGAAGAACTGGTGTCCTTACTCCTGTAGCCGAATTAGATCCAGTAGAAGTTATGGGAGCGGTCATTAAACGAGCTACCTTACATAATGCGGAGTTTTTAGAGAGCTTAGATGTAGCTGAGGGTGATACAGTTATGGTTATTCGTTCTGGTGATGTCATCCCTAAGATTACTGAGATAGTTGATAAAGGAAATAACGAATCCTCATTTCCAACTAACTGTCCTTCTTGTGGTTCAGAATTAAAGCGAGATGGAGTAAATCTGGTCTGTACAGGATCCCGCTGTCGTGACCGAGACATCCAAGCTATTCGCCATTGGATAAGAGTAACCGATATAGAAGGTTTAGGATTAAAGAGTCTCGCTAAACTCTATGATCTAGGGCTTATTAGACATTTCTCTGATCTTTATAACAAAAAATTAACTGAAGTAGTCCTTGTTAATCATTTAGGCAAGAATGGATCAAAAATTTCCAGGAGTATTAAAGAGAAAAGGGAACTTCCATTTCATGTCTTTCTTGCTGGATTGGGTATCGAGTCTCTTGGAATAGGCATGGCTAAGACCCTAGCCAATCACTTCAAAACCTTTGAAGATTTACAAAAGGCAAATGTAGAACAATTAATATTACTAGAAGGGATTTCTGATCTTACTGCAAATTATATTTATTCTGGTCTTCATGATCCATCATTGAGTGATCAACTCTTATCTAAAGGAGTAAAAATCATTTATCAGGAGAAGGAGAAACCTTTAAGAAAAAAACGAAATATCGGTGGTTTAGATCAATTTATTACAACTGGTGAGGATACCCAAACTACTTCAACAAGTCAAAAACTCGGGAAAACTGTTTATGTGACTGGAAAAATACCAGGAATGACCAAAAGAGAAGTAGAAAATTTTATTGCTCAACATGGTTATGAATGGGCATCACTTTCAAAGAAACTCGATTTATTAGTAGTAGGTGAGAAACCAGGAGCAGCAAAAGTTGACAAGGCGAAAAACTATGGTCTTACTATCAAGACCTGGGATGAATTTCAGAGAGAATTATCTTAAAGTATAGTTAATCAATTATTAAATCCCATAATCTAATGTTGAAAACCTTTAACATCAAAGTTAAATGTCCTTTAGATCAGCTGTGGTGTTTCTAATTGTCTTCACTAATATCTTATCTGATGGTCTGGTTTCCCCTCTCTATCATTTTTAATTTACCACTTCTTTTCATTAATCTAAAAAAACAATACCTTACAGTTCCTTTTGGAATATTGACTGGAGCTATACTTGGTGTCTCATTGTTTGTGATACAACCCTTTTTTTGGGTTGTACTCTGTGTTTTTTTCTTTAGCTCATCTTTCCTGACAAAATTGAAGGCTAAAGAAAAACAAAGAACAACTTCTAATTTTGCAAAAGGTTCTTCAAAGCGTGATGCATTGCAAGTAATTGCTAATGGTATTATACCTCTGTTATTTGCCTTTGGTTATTTCTTCTTCGAAGTTTTTCCTAATTTAACGTCCAATCTTACAAATCCCCATGATCCGTTTTCCCCCCTATTTATCGGTGTTTTTGTGGCTTTTGCGGTTCATACAGCAGATACCTGGGCAACAGAAATTGGTATTCTTTCTAAAAAACGTCCACGTCTTATAACTAATCTTAGACAAAGCGTGGACCCTGGTACAAGTGGGGGGATTACTTTGCACGGCTGCTTTGCATCTCTTTTGGGAGCTAGTCTAATTGCTACAACTTACATAGTATCAGTGTTTATAATATTTTCAGTAGAAATTACTCAAATTATGTTGGTTTCTTTCGGTCTTATTGTAATAGGGGGATTTTTAGGTTCAATAACTGATTCAATTGAGGGTGCCGTTATCCAAGGGATTTATTACTGTGACCATTGCAAAAAAGAAACCGAATCAAATCCCCATAAGCGATGTGGGAATGAAACAAGGTTATATCGTGGAATCAAGATTATTAATAATGATTTTGTTAACTTAAGTTCAGCGCTAATCCTTGCTTTTAGCATTAGCTTGATAATTTCGCTATCCTTTTGAGTATACATTGATTTAATAATTCACATATCTGTCCTTTTATTAAATCGCACTTTTTTTCTGGTTAACAGAATATTTCATCAATTTGCGTATTCAAAAAGTTAATTTTAATAAGCAGCATAACAATAACGGAACTATAAAGCTAAATAACTTGATTTGAGTGATAAAAAATGTTTGAAGCTGATTCAGATGATCTACGAACCATAAAAGCCCTACCTCTTTGGATGGGATTTTTGACGGCTGTTATTGCGCCAATCATTATTGCCCTTGTTTTTGCAATTCTGGGCGCTCAAAAAAACGCTCTACTACTCCAACTAGAGCTAATTGTAGTAGCAATTGCCTTCTGCCTAACTGGAATCTTAACCCGCTCAAAACTATTAGGACTCCTAAGCATTATTGCTGCACCCATCTCATGGGTTGTTCTATTTTTTGCTTCTACATTTACAAGTGGTTGGTTTGTCAATCCATATGGATTACTATCGGAACTTGCAGGCCCTTTAACGTCATTAACTAAGAGCGGCCTTATAGATCCAGATATTGCAAATTATATGAATACAATCACCCAAATTGCTATCATTGTTGATCTAATTATTGTAGAAATTATGGCTTTTTTCCTAGGATTATTTCTCTCTACATTAGCGACAGGCATTTGGACAAAAAAGGGAGAACTTTCTATTCTCTCGGTCATTGTAAAACCTATTGCAGCAGTTTTCACCATTATCATCCTCATTACTGTTCCCTTAGTATATCATGGAATTGCCAATTTTGCTGATGGGGGAATTTCATTAGTCGCAGGTGTAGGTGAATTATATGGTGTCTTTGGAGTTGAAGGAGGTATTGGTGGAGGTGGTGCTCAAAGCGGTGGTCTTCCAATCGATTTGACTGATCCTGATGTACTAGAAGAACTAACTGAAGCTTGCCAGCGTGCTGCAGAATGGTTTACACGATCAGCCTATAAATTTGACCATGTCCAAGGCAATTTTTACACCAAAATTCTAATGCAGCTCCTTCCAGATATTGTACAAATGGAAGGTATTAATGTTGAGAAGTTGGATATGTTACTAGATATTGCTGATATTCTAGCAATTGTAGCCGAAGAAGCACCAAACCTCATCCTTGGTTATTACTATCTGACAGATGGATTTGATCGTACTTTTTCAATTCTAGCAGAATCTGATATAGGTGGAGGTAGTGGAGGTTCTACCCTTATAACAGAGGCAACTTATGATCCTAAATTTAATGCTGGATTGGAAAATATCTCTATTGCAATAGATTATTTTGATGAATCTAAGGAAGGGGTAGAAACAGCTTTAGAATCAGCGATAAACATCGTTGATGAAGTATTTACTGGAGAAGGCGAATTCGGGGATATCACTGCTTTCGTGGAAGAAGCTCAAGTAGGTTATGGGCTAATTCTAGAAGTTGCTGAAGCAGCTGTTGACTTCCTGAATGCAACTTATAAGACAATCCTCGCAGTGGAAGATTTAGGTGATTCTGATTTTGAAGGCGCTCATCTATGGATGGGTGATGCTTCTATTGACCTAACTGACGCGAATGATACTCTTAGGGGAATTGATACATCAGATCTTGATCCAGAATCACCGTTACCATTTTGGGGAACTGTTGAAATCATCGCAGATATGACCGAGCTTCTCACATACTTTGCAAAAGCTGCAACCAACGGAACAGAATGTTACATGGAAATTGAAGATATCGTTGTGGCTCTCAATGCTATTGATTTTGGTGATGACGATCTCGCTACAATCAGTGAAGAGTTGAATAATCTTTCAAGTCAAGCAGCTAATGCACGAATGATTTTTACTGGAGCTAGATACAACATTGGTAACGCTACGGAGTTAAGTGAAAGCTTTGCTGATAAAACATACGGTGAAACAATTGATGGATCCCTTAAACCCATGCTAACTGAATTCGGTACCATGCTTAACCAGTTTCAAACAAATGTTACAGAAATTTCTCATTTACTAACAGCTTTGGATTTCACTTTGTCATCAGCCTATTCTTTTACTGAAGGATTGAATTTATTCAACTCAACATATAATGAAATAAGACTCGCTGCAGGAAATGATGGGCAACTATTTTTCGATAGTTTCAGTATTGATCCTGATGTTGACAAATCTATTGCCTATATGGATTATGCAATAGACAATGCAACTGATGGATTCGAAGAGATTGGTTTCACCTCAGTAATTTCGCCTACCATCACAATTGCATGGAAAAATACCTTACATTATCCATGGCCTCCTGCTGAACCTGATGATGAGCTCCTAGCGCCAATAAAATCATTAGCAGGTCTTGCAACTGGTGCTAAAGACGCTATTACAACATTAAAGGCAGCAACAGCGTTTTTGGCCCAAGAAGCAAGCGCTGAGTTAATCAATGATCTTTTTGATAGCATGGACGAGGTAGGATTTGAACAGATTTTTGGTGGTTAATGAATAAAATCAAACCCTCATTGCAACCACTTTTTCTTTCTTTTTTTAGCCAGATTTTTCAATCTTTTATTAAATATTGAAAATATTTCTGAATTTTGTTTCCCAGCTGATTAATCTTTTAGCTATGGAATTAATAGGAAGATACGTATTCAATTCAGCTGAAGAGGATTCTTAAAATGATTTACGCTGTCAATCCTGAATGGAGAACACATAGATGTCGTGATGTTACAAGCGACAATGATGGACTAGAAGTACTTATAGGAGGGTGGATCCAGCAGATTCGCGATAAAGGTCGCTTGATTTTCTTAACAATTCGTGATTCTCAAGGGATTTGCCAAGTAACTCTTCATGAAAAAAAAGTCACACCTGAAGTTTGGGAAACTAGCAAAGAACTGTCTCTTGAATCTGTTGTTTCCATCAAGGGAATTGTTAAGTCTGACCCACGTTCAAAGCTAGGTGCTGAACTAATCCCATCTATGATTCACATTCATTCTAGAGCTGCCCTAAAATTTCCAATTGACTTGACCAAAAAGAAAACTCAAATGGAAATTGATACAATATTTCGATATCGAGAACTCTCTATCAGAGACCCTGAAGTTACTGCAATTTTAGAGCTCAAGAATAATGTTGGTGGTGCTATCAGGAATTTTTTCCAAAGTAAGGGATTTTCTGAAATTTTTACTCCTTTTATTCTTACTACATCAACTGAAGGAGGTGCCGAACAATTTAAATTAGATTATTTTGGGCACCCTGCTGTTCTAGCTCAGAGTTGCCAATTCTATAAGCAAGCGGCTCTTGCTTGTCATGAAAAAGTCTTTGGTATTATTCCTTCTTGGCGGGCAGAAAAATCACATACCCCTAAGCATATTACTGAGTTTTGGCAAGTAGAAAACGAAATCGCTTTTGCTACAGAGAGGGAGATAATTGAGGTCCAAGAAGATCTTATAATTTCTGTAATAACTGAAATACAAGAAAAGGGAGAGAACTTATTAGAATTGTTGAATCGCAAAATTACAGTTCCTTCTAAGCCATTTAAGCAACTTACATTCGCTCAGGCTAAGGAGAAGTTACATGAGCTTGGAATTGAAACAGATCCGAATATTGATTTCGGCGCTCCAGAAGAAACAGCATTATCTCAAGCCTTTACTGAACCATTTTTTATTACAGAATTTCCCACACATCTTAGAGGAATCTATTACTCTATTAATCCTGAAAATCCAGCAGTCACTCTATCCTCAGATCTAATGGCTCCAGAAGGATTTGGAGAACTCTCAAGTGGGGGGCGACGGGTCTCGGATCATGAAATCTTAAAAACACGGATAAAAAATGCGGGCTTTAACCTAGATGACTTTAATTGGTATCTTCGCATGTTTAAATATGGTATGCCTCCTCATGCTGGTTTTGGATTAGGATTTGAACGATTGATTCGATGGATCGCAAATTTGGCTCATATTCGTGAAGCTACTATGTTTCCCAGGACCCCGGAGATTTTCCAGCCATAGAACGTGATAATGATCGATGAAGCAGCACAACAAATATCCATGCAAGAATTGGGAAGAATTTTCCTGATTTCTTATACTTTCGATATTCCATAAACAAACGAAGTGCACGTAGTTCCATTACTGAGGTATAGCTAATAAATCGCGAAATAACTTCGCTAAGTGACGATAAAGGTTGAGGGTAGAAATTTCTCCAAGTAAAAAGAGACCATTTCATTGCTTCCATTGAAAACTTTGCGAATTGAGAATTGATGGGATATAGAATTAGAGCTCCTGTTGCTAAAAACCAGTTCATCAGAAACGACTGGAAGAAATCTCTTTTTGTAATAATAGGAATCGTTTGCCATTCTTTGAATGCGTTTTCTCCCCATAGGACACGATACTGTCTGTACAACGACAACCACACAGAATTTTTAGGAGCTAGAAAGGCACCCATTAGAGAATTCACGTTGAAAACTTTGGAAAAATTACGTTGTTTAAAGTCAGATACTCGACAAATAAAAAAATTGCAAAACATTCCGGTAGCGCTTTGTAAACCCCTAATAAAATTAGATTCATCAATAATAGAGGGTAATGAATTACGTTCCAATTGGATTAGCTTTCTTCTTATTCTTAGAAAGTCGTCTGAAGTACATGAATCATGAAGAACCACCAACAGATCAGCATCAGTTGAGGTAGTAATCCTTTCATTCGCATTTACTAATGAGCCAAATAAGATAATCGAAACTAGCTTATCCTCATAGTCCCTCTTGAGAAAATGTGTTACTGAATTCAAGTATTTGATGAATAAGCTTTTGTCCATACTATATTATTCCCCCTTTGATCTTACTAAATTAATTTCGATTTTATGTAAACTATGGTGGAAAAATTCTTAAATTAGTAGCTGATGAGATTAGTGGTGATTTTCTTGATAGAATTTGAAGGTGTTACCTTTCGATGGTTAGGTCATGATGGCTTTCTTATTACAGATCGTTCTGGTAGAACAGTATGTATTGATCCTTTCCAAGTCAAAGGAACTTTTGATCCCGTTGATGTCCTTGTGAGTACACATGAGCATTTTGATCATTGTAATATCGATGATTTAAAGAAATTTGTTTCTTCAGCAAAAACAGAGGTTATCGGAATCCCTATGGCTCGAGAAACACTAGATAAACTCGATTGCAAGACTGTCCATTATGTCAGTCCCTCTGAAACAAAAACTATTGCCTCTATAAACTTTGAATTCGTTCCAGCTTACAACATTAATAAATTTCGTGAACCAGGAGTGCCATTCCACCCCAAAGAAGATATGAAAATCGGAGTGGTGTTTGAAATGGAAGGTCAGCGAATATATCACATTGGTGACTCGGATAATATTCCTGAAATGGCTGATATTCATCCAGATGTTACTCTCATCCCTGTGAGTGGTACTTATGTCATGACAGCTAAAGAAGCTATTGAGGCTGCCAATATTTTAAAACCAAAGCTCGCTATTCCAATGCACTTTGGGACAATCGTCGGAGACCGAGCTATGGCAGAGGAATTTAAACAAGGCGTTAGCTGTAAGGTTGAAATTCCCTCAAAGGAATGATACATGAAATTATTGTTGTGATTGGTTTTCTTAACCTTTTACTACTCCCACAGGTAAAACTTGGACCACTTTTTTTACTACCCCTGCATCGTGCATTGTGTTAACAACATGCTCTACATCCTTGTATGCACCTGGTGCTTCTTCAGCAACTCCAGCAAAACTGTGAGCTCGAACTATAATCCCTCGTTGAGATAGATCTTGGACAACCGTCTTACCCCAATATTTTTTCTTTGCAGCTTTACGAGACATACTTCGTCCTGCTCCATGGCATGCACTTCCAAAGGTTTCTTTCATTCCAATCTCTGTTCCTGACAAAATATAGGAAGAAGTTCCCATTGTTCCTCCTATAAGCACAGGTTGGCCAACACTACGATATTTATTAGGAATTTGAGGATGATTAGGACCAAATGCCCTGGTTGATCCTTTTCGATGAACTAGAACCTCTTTTCCATTATGAACTTCGAATTTACAGGTATTATGACCAACATCATACAACTGGCGGATGTCTGTGTTAAAAACCCTCTTAAAAGCTTGACGTACAAGATGAGCGATCACCTGGCGATTTGCTAAGGCAGCGTTTATTCCACAATTCACCGCAGAGATGTAATTTTCCCCTTCCATACTTTTTATAGGCGCGGAACCTAATTCCTTATCTGGAAGAGGGAGATTATATTTCTTGGATGCACGGACTAGTTGTGTGGAATAATCTGTCCCAATCTGATGACCGAGTCCGCGAGATCCGCAGTGGAGAGAAATGATAACTTGATCCTGAAACAAGCCAAAAGCTTTTGCTGCCACTTCATCGAAGATTTTATCTACAATTTGGAGTTCTAAGTAATGATTTCCTGACCCTAATGTTCCAATCTGGTTATATTGCCTTTTCTTTGCCTTGAAGCTTACATTTGCAGGATTAGCACCTTTTATGACACCGTTCTCTTCTGAATGGGCAAGATCATCTTCAGTCCCATAACCCATTTCTACTACGTATGGTGCTCCGCCAATTAATAACTCATCAACTTTATTTATTTCTAAATTAATTTTTCCTGGTTTTCCCAGACCTGCTGGCACATTATTAAAGAGTTCTGAAATGATAGCTTTCTTTTTAGCCTCTAAGTCATTCCTCGTTAAATCAGTGAGCATGGTTCTGACGCCACAATTAATATCGTAACCAACACCAGCCATACTGACAACTCCTTCGTCAACATCAAATGCAGCTACTCCACCGATAGGAAAACCATAACCAGGATGCACGTCACTCATTGCAAGCATTCCTTTTTGGATGCCTGGAAGCTGTGCGACATTCATTATTTGTCGGGTTGCACTCCACTCACGTTTATAATCAGCTCTTAGTTCATTAATAATATTATTATCGCCATAAATGAATGCAGGAACGTTCATATCTTTTTGTTTTTCAATTGTCCAAAGGTTAACCCTATCAGGGATTTTTTTAAAGAGTTCAGACATTTATACATCCACCAAACATTGTGCGATCCAAGAATTTTCTTTTTTTTCAACAAATAACTGTGTATATGTAGCAGCTTTTACCTCAAGCTTTAATTTATGCCGAGAAGAGTCGATGGCCTCGCCATAGACCTTAGCAACGAGTTTATTTTCATCTATGCTCCCAATTTCAAATTTTGAAAACATTTTTCCTTCAACATCTTTCAGGTAAAGCAATTCACTTAACCAAGCAATGAGTAATTCACTCAGATCATTGCCTTCTACTTCAACTATTTGTGGTTTGTCAATTCGTAGATCTTTTGTTTCAACCATAATCTCAAACATTGCTAAGGCGGCTTGCTCAAAAGCTTCAGCTAAAGTTGTTCCTTTTCCTTGTATACCAATATCAGCTTGATGCTCAAAATATTCATATGACACAATTCTTGACTCCATTCAAGCTGCGGAGCTAGCGAAGAGGATTATCTAATCCTATAAACTAGTAATGAGATTTTCAAATGAAGGTATTAAGATATTTGTGTTACGATTTCTTATTCTCTCGAATTATGAGGGATTAAATTCCTTAAAATGATTTTGATCTTAATTATAATCTGCCTCATCTTCAGGACGAGAGATTGTTCGGAAAATTCCTAGTTTTAATGCGAGTTTAAAGCCTTCAGATAAAAAATATTTGGATTTAGGGATATCTCCAACTCCCTTGTATAGTTCTGCTAGTGTTAATTGTGCATAACACAATTCTTGCTCATCTCCAGTTCCTGTAGCAACATCTATGAACTGATGGTAATCATCAATTGCCTCATTTATCTTCCCTTCAGCAAGTTTATACTGAGCTAAGTTCACTAGTGGACCAATTATCAGCCAATTTGCATGTGACTGTTTCGCAAGATCTATAGCTTGGTTGAAATATCTTTTAGCTAGTTTTGGCTGCTTCTGAGCCATCATTGCTAATGCCACTCGATTGTAGAGGATTGAAAGGAGGATCCAACTTTGAATCTCGTTGCCAATATCAATAGCTTGATCATAAAATTCTAATGCAGTTGTGATATTTCCCATGTTATGATGACAATGGCCTGAGAGAGTTAATGCCATAACTTGAAAAAATCTATGAGGAAAAGAGCGTAATCCATTATAACAGCTTTCTATTAATTCCATAGCTTGGAAAACCTTCCCCTGTGCCCTGATAGAGTATGCTTGTCTCAAGTAAGCCCAGGGAAGCAAATGAGCCTTATATTCATCAGTAATTTTATTTACATCAATAAACTTGTATATTTGGTGAAACAATTCGGAAACAGCTAAATAATCACGTTTAATCGAGTAAATAAAAAGTGTAGCACTTAAAATTTCCAGTTTGATTAAAGAGTCATTTTTATAAAGATCCAAGTCAATACGTTCAAGAATTTCTAAACCCTCTTTCGAATGCCCCTGGAAAGCCAACCCCAACGCATAATATACTTGCACGCCAGGAATATTTTGTGTTGCAGCGGACAAAGTATAAAGACTGTTTAATCCTGCTAAATCACCAGCAAAAAATAGCAGTTTTGCCTGAAGATATACTAATTCAGGATATCGGGGTTCATTAACGGGCCGAGTACTGATGAATTCTTCAAATTCTTGCGTTATCTGGTGGAAATCCTTTATTTCCCAGTGATTGGTCTTTGCAAATGCAACGATGTCATTAACCTGATTTGGGGCTAACCTCCGCAAATGTAGATTAAGTTCAGGGACTTCTTCAACCCAGGTTTTCATGGTATCTAGAATTAGTTTTTTCTAGATGAAAAAGTTATCTTTTTATTTATCCCATAACAACCTTATAGAATATATTTTAAAGATGAGATAAGTTCTTTGATCAATTTGGTACAAGTCATGTTGAACCTGTCTTATTTTTCCTTTTGTTGTTCTAAAAAATCGGAGAAAAGCTTATTGTTCAGAATTAGGCATTTATTTCTTATTTTTCTCGTAGTAACATTACTCCTAATAAGAGGAAGAATACTTTGACAAGAACTTTATCTTTTACAGAGGCAAAATATTTGGTTGAGGGGGCAGAAATCCTTGGCACAGGTGGAGGGGGTGATCCTATTCTTGCATTAGAAAGAGTAAAGGAGATTTATTCCCAAGAAAGGAATTTTAAAATCCAAGAGATCTCGAAATTCCCCCCAGACGATATGATTTGCATCATTGGAATGGTAGGGGGTGGAGTTTCCTCCCAGGATATAAGATTCGTTAAAAATTTATCGATCAAATCTACTAATGTTATGATAGAGGCTATTAAGTTATTAGAAGACCATTTAGGAACACAATTTGTAGGTTTTGTATCCACAGAGATGGGACCAGGAAATATTGTTGTTCCCCTTTGGATTGGGACACTACTAAACCGAGTTACGGTGGATGGTGATATGTGTGGCGGCCGCTCTAAACCAATGATTTCCATCAGTACTACAAACGTTGTTGGTGTCTCCATAACTCCCCTCGGTATAGCTAGTGTTTATGGAGATCGTATCATCTTGACTGATGCTATTTCGGACAAGAGAGCGGAAGATATCTGTCGAATGATTTCACGATTAGCTAAAGGCTCTTTAGGGGTAGCCAGGTGTCCGATGACCGCTTCTAATTGTCAAAAAGGTGTAACAGGGCCAACTATCTCAATGGCGATTGAATTGGGAAGGAAAATTGAAATAGCAAGGAAGAATAATATGAATCCCCTACCAGTAATTCGAGAAACTTTAAATGCCCCCTTAATCTTTACCGGTGTGGTCGAAGATTTTTCGAGAACTGAGAGTGGAGGATTTACTTCAGGAACAATTCTCTTGAAATCTAAAGCTCATTCATTGAAAATTTGGTACCAAAATGAATATTTATTATCTTGGTTGGACGAAAAACAGTATGTAACTTGTCCTGATAGTTTATTAGTTGTGGATCACAATACTGGAAAAGGATTAACTCCTTGGAAAGATGACTTTACAAAAAATCGAGAAGTAGCTGTCTTTATGAAGCCTAGTGCACCTATCTGGAAAACCAAAAAAGGAATGAATATTTTTGGTCCGCAGGTTTTTCAATCAGGATGGAAATATCGATCTTTCTAGATTAATAAAAAAAGGAGAAGAGAAAAATCTTCAGAAGAGATTTCTATTCCTACTTTGAATCAATATCGTTTTCGTCGATAAACTTCGAAAAGAACGAGCATAGGTAAGGTGATGACAACTACTGCAAATTCAAACCCTGGAATACCAGTCTCTACACCAGTCTCTTCACCAGTCTCAGATTGGGTACCTGAAGCTTCAGCAGATACTTCCCCAACTGCATAATACGTGGGGTCATGAGTAATGCTCTTACCATCCCATTTGGGATAAGAAACCGAGTAGAGAAAAGTTTTTCGTTGGGCAGTTCCTTTTATACTACGAATCTTATCAGCTTCACTTGATATTGCTCCATAGGTAACATCAATAAGATTCATAGGAATTAATTGACCAATTGCGTTCACTTCTTCAGTTCCGTCCCAAATATAGGGAATATCATCAATTTTAATTTCACTAAATAAATTCTGAGCATGTGTAAGTCTAAAACGTGAAATTTGAGAAGAATTTTCGTAAGCATCATTTAACTCAGTATTATTATCGTGTCTCCAGCTGAAATTCCGCTCTTGGTTTGCGTCCACAACTGTGGAAGCCATTAGTTGGGAAAATCCCAGACCTTGTAAAGATTCAGTGTCATTCCACTCTCCAAGAACATAATCAAACTTCAAATTTGCACTGGCATCAGTGTTATTCACAGAGAAGTGAAATAGGGTAGAGATTTCATCAACACTATAAGCCTGACTTAAGGATCCATCGAAGAGTGTATCATCTTGACTTTTTTCTATTGGTTGTAAGTAACCTAAGACATTTGTAAACTCCGAACCAAACTCAAGAACATCATCTGTGGTTTGGGGGCTATAGTAATTTCGGTTTCCAATTTCTTTTATGTCAAATCGATATTGAGCTTCATCACCTATTGAGTACGTTACATCATGTTGGCCTGCTGAAATAGTCTTTACTCCAATATCCATCATTCCGTTATCATTAGTATCGTTATATACTAAACTACCCAAGAGATGGTGTTCAATATACTCGTAATCATATTCACTTACAAGAAGATTTTCCCCAACTTTCTTTAAATTTAGATTATCAATTATCAATTGAGAGATTTCAAAACGACCATATTCAAGCACTCTAGGATCTTCTTCTGATGCATACCAAGAATTTGTCTCTTGAACTAGTGTTCGCATTATATTTACCTCTGGAAGTCTAAATAACCGCCATAATTCGGAAAAAAACCATCGGTTATGAGTAATACGACTAATGAAATCTTTTAGTAAAGCTGCATCAGAATTATCTTCATATTCCCATGTGTTAATAACTTCATATGATCCACTGATTTCATCCCGAATTAAAGACATGAAAACATTTGTGAGAATCTCATCTCCAGAGAAAGGCTGTTCAGTTATTGATTCATTGTTTTTTATTTTGTTGAATGCTTCAATCACACTACGATCACTGTCATAAAATATTGTTACTGCTTTGCGATCGTGACTGCTGATAATCTCTAAGTCAGAATCAACTTTGATGTAGATTGTTAGTTCGTCGTGAATCTGGAGTTCACCATATAGATTATTAAGGTACGTCAGTGCATCTGGATCTGGATCAGTATCCTCTAGACGATCAATTGTAGTGTTTAATAACCTAATTAGATTATCGAGACTTATCGTTACTTCCTGTTCTCTCTCACCAATGATCGGATAGGAATAACTGCCAGTGTTGTCATAAACACCGTAGTACACATTATCTGGAGTAAATTCAGCACTTTGCATATTACGAATCATCCAGAGAAAACCTTTATGCATTTGATCCAACATAATCCCTTGGGGACGTTCAATGGGTGAAGGCTCAACACTAGAAGAGCTCACACTTGGTATAATAGATGTCCCTGAAATTGAGACTACAACCAAAATCCAGATCAAAGTTTTTTTTGAATAAATTTTAACCATCTGAATTTTTCACCTTTTTATTGATTATTTCCTTTTTTGTATTAATTGAATAACTTTGCTTGTGGTTATTCTTTCACAAATCATCAACTTGAAGTGTTTGTTACACATGTGTTGAAAACCCACGACTTCTCATTTGGAATCATAAATCGGCAGTAAATCAGTTTGAAAGCTCTT
>JBHLPQ010000001.1:0-74317 GCA_048939265.1 Promethearchaeota archaeon | reverse complement strand
GTTGATATTTTTTATTGGATCACTTGGACTCAAGCTGTCATCCGAAATCTAAGCAAAATCTTCGCTCTGTTACTTTTGGACGTTGTTCTTGGCATGATCTTAAAAAAACAAAACCCAGAAAAGACCCAAAAACAGAGAGGTATGGACATCTTAGCTGAAACAATTGTAGTTCAGTTATAATACCTTCTCTCTTTTTTAATAATAGAATTATGAGGTTTCAAAACGAAATTCAGGTTGGAAAATAATGAACAATCTGATTGAGTTCGAACACGGGAGAGATTGCCCTCTGAAAACCCCGCAATCATATTACTCTTTGAATAAGAGTCAATTAGTTCTCAAATAACGTAGAGGCAACCCTTAGTAATCCAGCTTTTTACGAGGCACAAGTTTTTTTAAGGAGATTAATTATAAAGCACATTTCTTCAATGTAAGGATCTTTCCTGACTTTTTTGCATGACTCTCGTCTTCCATTCTTCTCTCAATATGGAAAAGATTATTTCATCAGAATAATTCCCCCTAAACCGATATTTTTGGCGCAAGATCCCTTCTTGTACAAAACCTAATCGTGTTAGTACTTTTCTTGACCTTTCATTTTTCACATTTGTAGTGGCTTCAATTCGATTTAGATTCATAACTTCAAACCCAAATCTTATGAAAGCTTCTAGTGCTTCAGTCATGAGCCCCTTTCCCCAGTATTCTTTTGTTAGGTCATAACCAATCTCAGCACAGCGATCGTTCCTACTCCAATTCAAGAAAGTCACTGTTCCAATAAGTTGCTGGATTGATCTCAATTCAATTCCTTCTTTGAATTTCCTCATATCAGTTTGTGCTGTGTATTGATCTAAAAACGCTTTAACTTCCCCAACAGAATTAAAGGAGATTAATGTAAAGCGCGTAATTTCTTCTTGATTATAGTGCTTGAAAAGAAAATCGATATCTTTCTCATTCAAAGGTCTAATAATTAAACGGGTCGTCTTGAGAGTAGGAATTGTTATCATTTTTATTCCTGAAAGCCTTTCTGTTTTTTGAAAGAATGATTCATTGCCCAGTTATTCAATTCAACTGTTTACGAAGTGTGGAACTTGCTTTTCCAGCTTCATTAAACTTTGTCGGTGAGTTTTATTCACATTGATTATTTAACCTGGTCAGTGAATTGATAAAGGTATTTATCCGACCTTTTGTGACTACAATTGAATGTCTTTTTTGTTTTGGGGGTCTTCTGAACTGTCCAAAACTCCCTAAAAGAAAACAAGCTAGTTGAGGGAATGACTCCCAATGGGCTGGAAAAAGACTACTAGTTATCAACATTTGTATCTTATTTCTGCAGCACTCAGCAATGTCTTATTTTACGCTTTTTTAATTCCTGCTGCCCTATTATATCCTGGGTATTCCCCTTTTCGCCACACCGTTTCCGCGTTAGGAAATACTACGAATAATCCTGATGGCTGGGTTCTTTTTAGTATCTGCCTGATTTTAATCGCTATCGCCATCCTTCCCTTTATTCATGGCACTAAAAAGTGGTATGAATCTCTGCCTGCTGTGAAAAAGTACGTCCTCGCCATTCAACTCCTTGGCTTGTTCAATAGTTTCTCTATGATAATGATTGCGATTTTTCCTACTGATTTGGCTTCTGCGCAGCACAACTTCTGGAGTTTGATGAATTTCCTCTGTATTGAGTTAGTCATTGTCCTTGCTGTTATCGGTTTACGTCAGCATCCTTCGTATTGGAATCGTCTGTCAATAATTGCTGTTCTGGATTTCGTCTTTTGTGCTACCTATCTGTTCTTACTTCGGGCTTACCGACCGATCGCAACGATTTTTGAGTGGTTAACCTTCATGTTCATCTTAGGCTTTCTTTTCCTGCTTGCTTTCAACATGTATAAAGAAGGATTATAACTTGAACAGAAGAAAGAATTTCTACTCGGTTGTAATTTTCTTTTGAGAATAATATCTCAGAAACCCCACAACTGCAATACTAATAATCAATCTTCCAAGACTTGCTTCGTTATAATACATGTAACTAAACTGAACAATTAAAGAGCTATGAATTATCATTGCAGTTAATAAATTTCTATCCGACATCATATAGATCGTGTCGATTGCTAAAGAAGCGACTATCATACTCAAATAAGAGAATATTGTGATCTCAACCCCATTTGCAATATTTATAGGGATATGCCATAACCACCACAAATTTCCAAGAATGAGACTGCCAAGTACATGACCATATTTTGTGTGGAGCCTTTCGACAACAAATGAATGAATAATACTATGATGATCAAATCAGAGTATTCTTAATTTTTCCCTTTTTTTTTCCTAATTCTTTTCTAAAAGGATTAAGTTTGTATATTTCGAGAATCAATATTAGTAGAATATACCTTCAAGAAGGCACCCAAATGAAAACTCGTAACCAATTAAGTTCAGAGAATAGAGATCAAAAGACAGTCTTTATTGTTGAAGATGACCAAGATCTGCTCGAATTTTACACACTGATTCTGAATAATGAAGGTTGGAGTATTTTAGGAACTATTGATAACGGGGAGGTTGCTCAGTTAGAATATAAAAAGCTAAATGAAAAACCAGACGTTATTATTCTTGATATCAGGTTACCAGGATGTTCGGGGTTAGATGTTGCAAAGAAAATTCTCGAAATTAACCCTAATCAGGCAATTCTCTTCATAAGTGGACACATTGACCATTTACTTAATGATCCTGTTCTAAAAAAATTTTCAAGCTTAAGAAAACCTTTTACTTCTTCGTCTTTAATCCAAAAGCTTAATCATTTAATCGTAGAGATTAATAATCGGCTCTCTAGACTGTTTCCCTCTTTTTGAAAACTTCAGCTCCACAAACAGCGAGCATCCTTGAGTATGCAGAGTGAAATACAAATCAAGAATGTGATGAAACATGGAAAAACATATTTATGAGATTTGAGCTAGATTCCTTTTCCCTTTATAGCCAAAAAAGGAAGAAATTTTCTTCAATTATAAAGAGAGTTAAACTTTACGCTCATTATATTGTCTTTTATAGGCTTTCATTTTCCCTATGATTAACTAGAAACCAAAACTCAATCCGAAGAAGATCCCAATAAGTGTTGTAATCCACGAGTGGTGAGTTCAAGTCGTTTGTTTCGCCCATGTTTATTTTCACGTAAATATCCAATACATAAAAGTTGTTTGATACGCTTTCTGGCAGTAGGGCGAGTAATCCCTAGTTCAGCCGTGGTTTCCTTGTAAGACGGATATATTCCCTTCAGATTTTGTTGATGGATAAATTTCATGACATCTATCAAATCATGGGTCTCTGTAGCCAAATTTCGTCGGATGATTTCATTGGTTTCTTTTTCAAGCAAAGCTAATTCCCTTTCAGTAATCGTTGAGCCGTCAAGTGAAAGAATAAAGATAAAATTAGAAATGATGGCGATTTCTTTGAGTTTATAGATGAATTTCAGCACCTCCTTAAAACCATACTTAGAGATTAGATAATCTAAGCGATCAATCCAAATAACGCTGTGATAAGAAAGAGAAGCAAGCTCCGCGTCTATTTTATCTAATAATGTCCGAGAACGAAAAAGATCCTCCTCTAAGGTGGCATCTGCTAACCAAAGAAACTTGCAAGTATCAGGATAGTTGGAGGATTGGATCATATCTGTTGTACGTGAGATAACAAAACCCATATAGCCATTGTTGAGAAGATCACTAAATGCTTCTTTCGAAATGAGTGGCCCCACTTCATTTACAAGATAAACGGATTGATCCTCTAAACCAAAGCGGAGGAATTGTTTTTGGAGACGATTTTCCAGTTGTTTTTGATAATTAATATCACGCCAAAAACTCCCTAATAATCGACATTCCCCAATTTGTATTGGAAAAAAGGATAAGCGAAAGACTTTGGGTCTGTTGTTGATATTAAGTTGGATCTCAAATGGTTTACTCAGACATGGGGATTTCCCTGCCATAAATTCCTTATATTGGGATTTGATAAGTTTTAAATAGGATGATCTATGTGACTTTAGAGGGATCAGTGAGGATAAAACATCCCAGAAGGATGAACCAATCGCTTTTTGGGCCCGAATTTCGGTTGACTCAGCCATAGGAGGATTCCACTCTCTAACTACTCCATTGGCATCAAGGATCATTAAACCATCTTGAGTATGGCTAATGATACTCTGCAAGAATTGTTCACGCTTTTTCAACGTAGAAATGTCAAAGAAGACTCCATACGCGTAGTTGGCTCCTTTATACTCATAAATAGCTAAAGCTTTATCACGAATCCAGATCCACGTCCCATCTTTTTTCTGGATACGATATTCTACATCATATTCTGTGCCATTCTCTATAAAAGCGGAAAATTTGCTGCGAACTTGTCGCTGATCATCAGCATGGATTCGACCATACCATAAATCTTCTTTTGCAATATAAATCTCTTCAGGTGTATAACCATAGATGTTTTTCACATTGTCACTGATATATACGGTAACTCCCTGAGAATTCGATAACCACGACACCACAGGTACAGTAGTATGAAAGGTGTGATATACATTAGAAGAATTCCACTTTGAAGCAGTTGTTATTATTCACACCAACTCAACATATTAGGGGTTAATTGATATGTTTTTTTATTGTTTAATCAGCCATTAGACTGTTAAACTACCAATGGGCACAGTACAAAAAAACTTTATATTTGCTTCGATTTCGGAATATTCCATATAGAAATGTTCAAAAGTAAAATATTTATAAATAATCAATTTATTTTCTTTCAATAAATGGAATAGGGAAGATGATCAGTGAGAAACGAATCAGAAGAACAAATATTAAGTGCAATAGCTGATATCTTTACAGAATATTCTAAGCACACGCTTTTTGAAGATAAATTAGAATTACTTTTTCAAGAGGCCGAAGTATTACGTCAAATCAGTGAAATACCAGTTTGTACTATGAAACATCTGGTAGACAAATTCCAGATGGCTCCAAGTACAGCCACAAACATAGTAGATAGGCTAGTAGCATATGAATTTGTTACGAGGGAAGGCCATCCCAATGATCGACGTAAAGTGGTTCTGAATCTGACCAATAAAGGACATAAGCTTGTGATTAAAAGATTTGAAGCAACAATAGAAATAACTCGGGAGATGTTTGACCATTTAACGAAGGAAGAAGTGGATACCCTCGCACGTTTACTCCGCAAAGTCACTTCGAGAGGAGAATTAGAAAGATAAAACATCAAGCTTTACGTGAAATTCTGCCTATGTAGTTCATTTAAAGATTTAGCTGGCAACATACAGGAAGTATTTATCAGAATCCAATTTTTTAACTATTATCTTAGTAGTTGGTAAAATAAGTTAATATCCCTAACAAACTAATACACCATATAAGAAGAAGTGCTAATCCCACTGTCCAAATAAAAACAATCAATCCCCCAGCGCTTGGAATTCCTTTTCAAGTTATTTATCTAACACATCTCATAATAGGGCATCAAACACTGTAGTTGGTCATCCCGTGTGACTTCTCTTCTCTGTATACTCCACGGCATATCCATTCGCTATTAATCGTTGTAAGCCATTATAGATTGAGCTCCGTGCAATACCTGTTAATTAAAACATTTCTGGACGCGTAAGCGGGCCATACGCCACTAAAATCTGAAATATCACATAATCTAGATTATTTGTTATTTGGAACAAAGTACTTCATACATCCCTCCTATGATGATATCAATATTAACCGTCCAAAACTTAACTGCTATCTTGTTGAGCATGATTCTCAAGGGAAGGTTTTTTATATCTAATTTTCGAAGGATAATATGGAGCCAATTGCATCAGCTTTTTGATTTTCAACACAAAAAAACCTGGATTCTATTGGTTGTATTTATCTCAGGTACTATACTTGGGGGAGCTGTCATTCTTTACTGGGTAGTTGAACCATTTTTAATTCTTCAGCATGATTCTCAACGGGTTCCTTGTGACCAATTACCTGATATGAGTCAAGCAGAACAAATTTATAATGAACATCTCGACACGGTTGAGCAAATTGAAAATATTAGCCCTGGCTATGTTTTTGTTTCATTAGTAGAGCGCTGTCTTGGAAAAGGGGAAGTAGAAATCTATTACGATACAAACAGCACCCGGAACCAGATTAAGGATCTAATTGGGGATACTTTTTTTGGGATTCCTTATGTTATGTTCAATATCTAACTGGGTTATTATGATCCTAGGTTTGATTGTAATAATTTATTTAATTTTTAAGGAGGGTATCCTGTTTTAGGAGGTAAGAAGGAATTATCAACATTTGATGTGGGAAGGTTACTTTTGATAAGGATCTTAAGGTGGTAAGATTTTTATATCTTAGGGCCCTATTTTTTCTTGATTATCATGAAGGGCATCAAGGTTTATGTTGATCCTCAAATTGAGGCAGAATTTCGAAAAACGGCCATGAAAGTCTTTGGTTATGGAAAAGGGTCGTTGAGTAAAGCTGCGGAAGCTGCCTTCAAGAGGTGGCTTCAAGAGTATGCGACTAACTTGGACAATTTGAACATTCCTAAGGATCCGATTGAAGTCATCCGAGGCCAACTGGAAGGGATCACTCTTACCTCGGTAGAGCTCCAGCATAAAGCCTCGGAATTTCGCGTTGGGCAATAATAATCGTCTGGGATTGTTCATGTTAATTGACGCAAACATCTTCTTGGAAGTCCAACTCAATCAAGAAAAGGCACCAGCAGCTGCAGGTATCCTAAAAGCTGTTCTCCAGAAAGACGTTGAGGGTTATATTACTGATTTTACGATTGATTCCATTATTATCATCTTGGAACATTATGGTAAATCTCCTTCTGAAATTAAACGCTTTCTTCTCTCCTTACTTGCTTACAAAGGCCTTGAAATTTATCAGTTATCTATTTTTGATAAAATTGAAGCTACCGATCATATGGTCTCGCTCGGTCTGGATTTTGATGATGCCTGTCTGTATCAAGCCATGAAAGTCTTGAACCTCAGTCGGATTGCTTCTTTTGATTCAGATTTTGATAAAATTCCTGATATCCTACGCTTGACTTCAATACAATAGTTGTAACTGAGTTCATTAAAGATTTAGCTTGGTGGCGTACACTACTTAATCCAATTCACGTTAGCTGGTTATAAATGGTTTTTACTACATTTACTACCTTTAAATTTGTAGGAACTAAAGACCAATTTTTTCAAAAAATGGAAGGAAGCGTATTTCTAAGTAAAATTTGGAAATAAGACTTTTTTTTCAGTTTGTTTTTCACCGTATTTCCTTGAGTAATAAGTCTAAATTCTACTCCAAAAATTTGCAGGATCTCCTACACATTTAGCTCCTTGATAATCTCAGCTGAGGTAAGAACTCGAGCGAATCCCGCTCTTAAGACTTTTAATTCTGCTTCATGCATTTCTGGGTCATTTGTTGAAGTCACATCGCTCCCCAGAATGACTTTGAATCCTCTCTCGTATCCTTGCCGTGCGGTCATTCCACAACAATAATTCGTTAATGTCCCACAAATGATGATAGTATCTTTCCCCAGATTTCGAAGGATCGTTTCCAAGGGGGTGTCATAGAACGCCCCATAGGAGGGTTTATAGATCACAATTTCCTCTGTTAATGGCGTGAGTTCCTCCCAAATGTGTCCATCTCTGAAGATAACAGGATCTTCAATTCCCAGCTCTGAATATCGGTTTGGCATCAGGTCTCCTGTACTAGGCCGATCTTTCCGAAAATGGGTATATGCTACTGCTGTATAGATAATCGGTATTCCTTTCTCCCGACAGGTGTTTATTAATGTTTTAATCGTATTAACTTGTCGTGTTGCTTCTGGGATCCAAAAGGGTGTCCAGTGAGGTTTTACAAACTCCTCTTGCATGTCCACGACTATGAGAGCAGTTTTATTGACTTTTATTGAGAATTGCGCACTCCCTTTTTCATATGCTGTTTTTGCTAATGCTAGGATTTGTGCTTCTGTGAATTCACCTAGTTTCATTGGCTGTACCTCAGACAGTTTATTTTTCCGATTTCTCTTATGGGTTTTTTTGCTTCAAGATTCCTCTGGCTTTATCTAGATCATCAACTCCCAAGACTAATCGATTCTTGGTTGCTAGGTAGACCAGGTTAATATTAACTCCATTGTTAACAATTCTCCGGGTGATCCTTCCCAATTCACCGGGCTGGTCTTCAATCTCCACCACAAGAACTTCCCGTTCTTTTATCACGTCGATCTGAGCTTTCTCTAAGACCCGTCGAGCTACCGAGGTGTCTTCCAGTAAAACATGAAGCTCTCTTTTTCCTTCGCAGCGACACCCTGTGATCCCTTCAATATTGATGTTAGCTTCTCCTAGTCTCTCTCCTGTATCAGCTAGAGTACCAGGCCGATCTTCTCCTCGTATTGTTAAATCTTTCATTCTTATTTCTCACACCTTGTTTCTTATATTGTAGGGAATTCAATCTTGGAAGTAGCCTCTACTCCTGCCATCTACTACCATCAATGATTCTGCTTTCCCGTTATTAAAGTTCCACTTATTAGAGGATATTCTTTCATTGTTTTCCTATTTGTATACCCATCATTCGCATTTCTCAAAATTTACAATGCTTCCTATAATTCTCCGCTGTACCCCTTCAATCTGGAGGTTCAATTCAAGGATGCTTCTTTTTTTTGCGATAAATAATTAGCATTGCTATAGCACAAGCAGACACTATCAAGACATACCCTGATACCCCTCCTTCCGTTTCTTCTGGTAACACCAGTTCGTCTGTGTAAATTTTGAGGTCAGGATAAGTTTCTTCGCATTCCTCGATAAAACTAGTGATACTCATTCTTAAGTAATGAACTGGGATGAAATAGTCAGGTTGAATTACCCCAATGGTGTCGATGGCATCGTCAAACGTCATTGTTGCATAGTCGCTCCCTACTGCGAGTATAAGAACGTCAATTGTTCCTTCTAAATCCTGAAATTCAGGAATATTTCCCGTATCTCCCGTATGGAATATTCTAAACCCGTTTATAGTGATGATATAGCCGCTTTGGTTGTCCTGATACGGGTGTGCGGTATTGTAGGCTCTGAACGCTTCATATTGGATCCCTGCAACAGTTCCATTATCTCCTGGAACTATTCCAGTCCCATTATATTTGGAGATGAACTCATCACAGACACTGGGTCCGATAAATGTGGTCGTGTTCTGGGCGACCAAATCGATTGATGTTGGGTCATAATGAGCTGAGTGGTTGTGAGTGATGAAAATCACATCTGCTGGCTTGTCAGCATATTCTTGAGGGATATCAAACAGATCGATGTATATTCTTGTGTCATTTCCCTCAATGCACACCATTGACACATTGAGGTATTGGTTATCGCTTTTAATATGTGTGATAGTTACCTTATTTTCGTTGGTATTAGCTACCACGGCTGGGGTTAAAATGACCCATAATAGGATTATTATGGTTGCTGGCTTCTTAAAGCGCATTTATGACACACTTGATAGGGGAAGGGGATTTTCAATCAGTTAAATCCGTACGATTCGTAATAGTCTAGGTTAATCAATCTACAGCCACAGTCTTCAACGCTTTCCTTGTATAGGTCTAAAAAGTCCTCTTTCGCTTCTTCCGTGTAATGAATAGGGATGAAATAACTCGGTTCGATTGTTTCGATTACTCTTACTACAGCCATCTCTGTCATGGTTTGACATCCAGGCCCGAGTGGAAGAAACGCTAGATCTATCGTTCCAGTCAATTGTTCATATTCCACAATTTCCCAGGAATCGCCTGCATGAAACATGGTCATTCCTTCCAGCTCAATAATGTAGCTAGTGTAGTTATTCTCCTTGGGATGACTTGATTGATCAGATCCAGGCATTGTATACATATAGAAACATGTCATATTGAAAGTATCGAATGTGAACGTATCTCCTGGCTGTACGGCCTCTGCTCCATATTCAGACACTTCTTGACTCATTATGGCTGGGAAAAATAATTGGGTGTCCTCTGTTACAAGCAAATCAATAGACATTGGTTCATAATGATCTCCATGGTCGTGTGTAATGAGTATTACATCTGCTGGACGATCTGAGTATCTCAATGGCAAATCATATGGATCTATATAGATCCTAGTGTCTTCTACTTCAATCATTACTCCCGCGTTGAATAATAATGTTACGTTGATTCTTGCATTAGAGTTGAAAACAACTACGGCGAAAACCGCTCCCGAGGTAATGGCAACAACTGCAACTATCACTACAATTGCTTTTAGATTCCTTTGAACGAAGCTCATACTTCCGCGCAGTCTTTCATCTATTAATAAAGCAATTTAATGGGGCAATTATTTCGTTTTTTCGGGATTTTGCCACTTCTATGGTTGCTGTTCTCCGTACACCATCACTTTCTGTCATGAAGCTTGACTTATTCTTCTAATATGGGGTATCAGCTAAACACTATGGGAATGATCACTCCTAAGATGGACAGTGTGGCGGCCATCAGAAGGACTGGGATGGAAATCAGATCTGATTCAGTAATTATTTCTGTCTTCCCTTCATCGAGGTTTGATTGTATGACTGACAGGTCGTAACTCATTTTCTTTTCATTAATTCTCGTGGCCATTGCTGCTGAAAGAATGACTGCTATTGCGGTTAATGAAACGCCTAGTCCGATCCTATCTGCTCTGAAGCTTAATGTATCAATTCGTACTGCTAAATCATCTATTTCATCTTGAACTGCTTTTAATGGGGTATATAAAAACGTTCGAAAATCCCCTACAGGGTAATAGAACCACCCTGGTGCCCCCAACGAGCTAACTTCTAGATAGCTGTAGAGAAATCCGTATACCATGTTTGCTGTCTGATTCTCAATGACTTTGTTTTCATTGTGGTATTGCTTTGTGATGGTATATTCATAACCATCTTCTTCCTCCGATGCGATGACATAATCACTATCATTAACTTGGAAGTGACTATACATTTTTGCTAGGTCTAATGCCTCCAAGTAGGATTTCATTTGCTCTAATAGGAATTTAATTTGTGAATAAACGCTATTTACTTCATCAGCAGTCATACTTGCAATATTGTGGGAGAGATCGATGTCTAATAATCTTATTTCAGTAGCTCGGTGAGTAGCTTCATTAATAGTAACCAACTCATGGATATAGATATCATTGGCCTTCTCTCGCATTCGATCAAGCCTATTTTCGAGTAATTTCTTCTCTTGACTGAGTGTGACACTATTAGAAGTCAAATCAGTCTGAATTAGTCCTGCTACAAATGCGGATGCGGATATTAACAATATAATACCTGTGGGTAAATTTTTCATTTGACTCATCATAATCCCCATATTATGGTTCTTGAGTTTAATAAAGTTTATTACTGTAAATCTAGCCACATCTGATGCACGCCTTATTAATTCAGAAAAAAAAGAAGGAGAAGTTATACTGAAGATCTTAAGAACTAATTTTTAGAATTCGTACCCCTGAATAGCCATCCGCTACGTAAATCAAATCGTTCTGAACACAGACCATTTTTGTCTCTTTACACTCGTCATATTGCATTATAAATTGGGGATCTATAGGATCTGATACGTCATAGATTGCGAGTCCCTCTCTCCAGTTGGAGATAAAAGCCAGATCATTATGTATAAAGACATCTAAACAAGCCCCCATTGCATTAATTGATTTAATTTCAACAGGTTGACTAGGATTACTTGTATTGATTATCTTAAAACCTCCACTGAAATCGACAATATAAGCTAGATCATCTTTAGTTGTTACTCCCCAAGGTGATATGACATTATTAAACGTTCCAACTAGCGTACAGTTTTTTGGATTTGATACATCAATCAAGTGGACATAACCTAGGTCACTAGTGACATAAGCTATCTTGTTTGTTGCTATATGGACGCAATTATAGCTTCTATTGGTATAATTCCCAATTTCTTTTGGAGCTGTGAGATTCTTGGTATCTATGATGTGCAATCCTGTGCTATGATCTGCAACATAGACAAGATCACCCACTATATCTACTCCCCAGGCATAACCGCCAGTATTGATTTTTGAGATTAAGGTTGGTTTCAGGGGATTACTAATGTTAATTATTTCTAACCCATCGTCCCTGTCTGCTAGAAACACTAAATTATTTTTGATTCGGATATCATGAGGACCAGCGGGGCCGTCAACATATGTAGCTATTTCAATTGGTTGATTTGGATTTGATATGTTATAAATTCGTAAACCACCTAAATCAATGTCAGAAACAACAGCTAAATCCTGTTGAACTTGTATATAATAAGTATTTTGGCCTGTATTTACTTTTGCAATCTCCTTTATAGAAAATCCAGGGTTACTAAATACCAATAGCATAATAAAACCTAGAGATGAAATTATCAGGACTGTAGCAAGAACCCCCAGTAATAACCTTGTATTGGTCAAAGCTAATCATTCCGAATTGGGTATATCAGATTGTGATTATTCTTTAAAAAACAGAAGATTTGTGCAAAATTTTAGATTAAATTAGAAACTAACGAGAGATTTTGGCTTCATTGATGAAGTTAAATTTTGTTATAAGTTTTTTTCTGGTATTAAGCGTACAGAGAAATAGTAAAAGGCAACTGCGACTAATCCCATCCCCCCTAAAATAAAAGCAGTTACCGAATAACCGAAATTCTTTATTAAAGATGCTCCAATAACTGCCCCTGGCGCTGTTATAAGTAATAATAGAGTTGGTATTAAGGAATAGATGGAATTTCGATTTCGATCGGGTACATAATCCAAGAAGAATTGTTGGGCAATAATATTTCCAATTTGGTAAAAGAACCAAATTGCTGAATAATTTATTATCAGTACGATGATTGCTAGTGGAGTATACGTATTATACTTAATTGGAAAGAACAGTGTTAAGAGTGCAATCCCCCAAAAGAAAAATACTGTGTCTACGAGCCGTAACCAGGGGATTCGGATTATTTTTACTCTTGTTGCTATTTTTGCCGCGTAATATGTTAAGAGTGTACCAATTATCAAAATGACAAATCGCAGAATTCCTACTCCACCATCAGATCCAGTGTAACCAAAATACACTGGAAATAATATTAGTTCATACCAGAGAGCTGCCAACCCTTCTCCTATGCATAGGCCTATAATGAATAGTAACAAGATTCTACTTGTGAGTACAAACTGAATTCCCTCTCTTAGTAAGCTAAAGTAATTCCTGAGTGATTTTTTTGGCCGCTCGATTCCAGGAAAGTCTTTAATAATATAGAAAAATAGGAGAGCTGTTAATATCCAGCCTATAACTTGGATGAGGAAGACATCTCTTCGGGAAGAAATCATTGCGTAAATCCCTCCTAATACCGTAGCGATTCCATAAACCATGGTCCCGAACATCATCCTTCGTCCCATGAAGAACTTGTAGATCTTTCTTTGCGGATCGGCCTCATTAGTTGCCAATTTATAATTATTGTCAAGCCAGGTTTCTATTGCTCCTGATTGTTGTGAAAACGCGATTGCCCTGATGACATACACAAGTAGTAAACTCGGGAAAGAATCAGCAATTGTCAAAATACCAAAAGCTAACGCCTCCAAGAAGAAACCAACCAAGAGGATCCACCTTTGACCAATCCAATCTCCAATCACACCCGATGGGTAATCGAAAATAGCCTGGATGAGAAAACTGATCGCTAGGAGTATTCCTAATTGTTCAATCCCTACGGTATCAATGACAAAAAGGACATAGAACGCGGTGGAAAGACTCCACACCGTATCATATAATATAAATGAGCCAACAGTTTTCAATAGTAATTGTTGAGCTGGTTCAGGTAAGGGATCAATTCCTAAAAAGGATTTCAGTGCCCTTACTATCATTTTTCATTCGTTGGGCTGTGAGCAAAACGCTTTCATATACATATGTTTTTGGTCTTTTTGGAAGTGCATTTTGGTAATTTCTAAAGTGTATTTGGCTCTCTCCATTCAGATTGGTTGGTATAATTATGGTTTATGACATCCATGAAGCAATTGACATTTTATCTCGTACACCTCACATCTTACAAGAATTATTGGGAGGTCTTGCTAGCAGTTGGGTTGATTTCCACAAACACGACCAAGCCTTTTCTCCTTCAGAGGTCATTGGTCATCTGATTGCTGGAGAACAAACTGATTGGATTCCTCGCATGCAGATAATGCTTTCACCAGAGGGGTCGAAAGAATTTCCTCCTTTTAATCGTGAGGGTTTTGATAAGCATCTAGGGCTTTCAGAGCGACTTTCTCAGTTTGCAGCTCTTCGAACACAAAATCTTGAGGTTTTAAAAGAATCTGTAACTATTGATGATCTTCATAAAACAGGTATTCATCCTGATTTTGGGGAAGTCACGTTACAACAACATTTAGCCACCTGGGTTGTTCATGATTTGACCCATTTATTCCAGATTCTAGAGGCTTTAGCTTTACGATACAAAGATGATGTTGGTCCGTGGACCCAGTATTTAAGGATTCTAAATCTTTAATTTGAAGCAATTTTCATTATAAGAGATGATATTTTAACAAATCTCTTACATGCAGACCTTTTCATACTGTTACCTAACCTTTTAAACTATCAAATGTATGTAAAACTATATTTTGTCCTTAGATGAAAATTCTGCCTTATATTCCTCAGTTTTAGAGATGATTGCATGAGAAAGAGCCTAATCTTAATTGCCATTATTTTTTGTATTTTTTTAACTTCATTAGAAGATCTTCCTTTTTCTTCTCGGAGTCTTTTAACCGAGAATTCTCTCTCTGAAGAGATGATTCCTGAAAACAGTAGTGTACTAAGGGCTTCTATTATTCCTGCAGGTTGGACTTATCACAGTCTGATTGCTTTAGATCAGTCCACCCCTACTCCCGATTACAATGTTAAAATTGTCTTAACTCCTTCTAACTTCGATTATTCCCGTGCACAGATAAGTGGGGCGGATATTCGATTTTTTGATTTGAAGAATAATCCGTTATCTTATTGGATAGAACTCTGGGATTCAATTGGCACCTCAATCATTTGGGTAAAGATTCCTGATGCAGGTACTTCCTCCTTCAATATGTTTTCTGGTAATACTGCTGCTAGTTCTGGAAGCGATGGGGAAGCCACATTCCTCTTTTTCGATGATTTTCTTGGTTCAGTTATTGATTCGAGTAAGTGGACAACTGAAAGTGATACCTATAGTACTTCCGATGTCGCTGGGGGTGTTGTTTCTTTACAGACGGATACTCCTAGTGATCATGCGTCTAGTGTCCATATTGGTTTTAGTGACTTTTACGTTAACCATGGCCAAACTTATGGAGCCAAAGGGGCCAATGGAGTCTCTACAGGTCGTACCTATGGTCCAAGTGATACTTTTTTCACTAGAAATTTTACTTATGAAGTAGGATGGGAAGTTACCGATAATGCCCTCTCATATGAAACCTGGTTTACCCATGAGATTCGACGGATACATGCTTCTCTGGCTGAATTTGATAATGGAACTGCTGTTATTGCTCATACAAACAGTTCTACCATACCCACTCTTCCGTTACAGGTTCGAATTCTTACCATGGATATGTATGCTGGCCCTGGTACTTGGTATGGTGAGGCTCTTCAATCAACTGACTCTTGGGGCATGGGTCATGCAGTCCGCGCCCGTACATGGCATGATGGCACTGGTTCTCCTGAAATCCGTTGTGATTGGGTTTTTGTTCGAAAATGTGCTGAATCTGAACCTCTATCTTCCATAATAAATGATCCGATCCGATTACATTCCCCTGAGGCTACAGTGTATAACTCCCCAATGAGTGGGTATTATCCTGCGACCTTTGGCTTTGAGAATGAACGTCATACTGCCACAGGATTAGAACTTGAATTTCTTGATGAGTATTCAACAGCTGGGGAGTATGTTGGAATTGGGGTTCATGACGGCCCTATTTACGGTCATAAGAAGGTTCTTCACATTGGTGATGCTCAAGCTGCGACGTACACCTATGGCGTTCATTATTTTAATACTCCTCCCAATACTGGCACCATTCAATTCTACACCCTTGTAGAGAATATCCATGCGCCTTACACAGGAACCCATTATCTCCAGTTACGTGCTTTTGATGATACAATTGCTGTTGAAATCCGAATTAATGTTGTTAGTGCTACTTTAAGTAACCTTGAGTATTCTGATGGGACTACTTGGCATTCAATATCGGATCTTGTCAGTTATGAATGGTACCATCATTCCATCCAGTTCGATTGTGAGCTCGGGGCGAATGGTCAATTTACCTGGACTGTCGCCAATGAAAATGGGACTGAAATTAGTCGTGTCCAGAATGTTGAATTTCAAAATGATTTAGATACACTAGATGAACTGTATTTAGCTAGTGATATCCCTACCTATTTTGGAGCCACTCAATGGGATGCCTTTGGTTTCAGTTGGGATCCGAATTATTATGTTGGAGATAATCTGAATGAGGGTTTACTCCTAAATTATACGACTCCAACTCCCCCCTTCTGGACAGGGTATTCTCTCGATGGTGGGGCAAATATCACTACTCTGGGTAATACTACCATTCTTATGCCTCCTGTAGGAGTTCATACAGTTCAGGTTTTTGGGAATGATTCCCTGGGTAATAATTATCGATCTGAATTAAGAAAGTATGAAGTCTTAGAACTCCCAAGTGCTCCATTAAACCTTCAAGCTACCGCAGGGGAGCATTCTGTAACGTTAAATTGGGCTCCTCCCAGTTATGACGGTGGAAGTGTGATTACACATTACAACATCTATCGTGGCACTTCCAGTGGGAGCCATTCTTTTTTAAATTCTACTACTGGAACTACTCTCGATGATTCTACCGTTGTTGCTGGGACTACATATTATTATGTTGTTACTGCTGTTAACAGCGCTGGGGAAAGTTTCTTCTCTAATGAAGCGTGGGCAACTCCAATTGTTCCTGCGACAGTTCCTACACCTCCTCGAGGTCTTCTTGCCACTCCTAGTGAGGATAATATTCATTTGAGCTGGTCTCCTCCTACTGATACTGGTGGACGTGCGATTTCGCATTATAACATCTATCGTGGTACCTCTAGTGGCAGTTATTCTTTCTTAGAAGACACTTCCAATACATTTTTCGAGGATACTACAATCGTTCGTGAAACCACCTATTATTATGTTGTCACTGCTGTTAACCCCATTGGTGAGAGTGAGTATTCTGATGAAGTAAGTGCTACTCTTCCAATGCTCTCAGATACCACTACTACTACGACATCTGGAGAACCTGGTACCCCGCGCATTACCTCTTTTTCTAGCTTCCTTACACTCTCATTATCTCTTGGTATTCTTGTACTATTCAGAGATAGATTCAAGAGGAAATAAAAGAGGGGGATTAGTGATATTATTCACTTATCCTTCTCAATCAATGGAGTCTTCGATATTTTGCAGTGAAAGGAAAGTTTTTGACTATAATATACTCGACAATTACTCACGGGAACCGTGAGCAATATGGAGAAAAACGAATATCAGCTGGAAGAGTACAGATCCTTTCTTTTAGAAAACAAAGTTCCAGAAACTGAGATACCCAACCTCCTTGGAGCTATCCGTGGTTTTATTGAGTTTCTTAAGGAAGAGAATGAGACAATAAATTCCTTTTCTTATGGAAAATTGATCAGGTATGCTGACCAGCTGGCTTTAAACGATAAAGAAACAGCAAGACACCTTGTTATTGGACTCTGGAGATATTTCCCTTTCATCGAAGCACATCATCACATGGAGGAATTACTTGACATCGCTGAATCCTATTCCGCCATGAACACTATCTATGATCGCATAGCTGACTGGCATGGCGAAGCAGTACGAGAGGAAATTTTTGAGGGGATAGAAATTCCTCCTCTAGGAGCTCATCCTGAGAAAAAGCCTCAAGTGACAAAATTAGTTATGAGAAGATTAGAAGATAAACTAGGGAAGGAGAAGACAATTGCGTTGCTTCGGCCCTGTTTACATGGTGGCCAACCAGTTGGTACCGATAAAGAGAAATTCCAAGAATTAAAGGATTTAGATCAATTTCTTGCGCTGAAACGTCAAGATTTCCTGAGCGAGGTTGAGCGGCATAAAAATGATGGAACAGCTATGTTTGCTCAATTAGTTGACGATGAAGTCTTTGAGTATATAAAATCAATCCCTACCATGGGTGCAGGTGTCCGGGACAATAATAAGATTATTATTTCAAAAGTTCCTTATCAAATTAAAAGATTCTTGACTGCTGACTCAGATCACATGAAACGATACTATTGGTGTTATTGTCCTTGGGTACGGGGAGCCATCAAAGATGGAACGGAACAAGAGATTTCTCCAAATTTTTGTTATTGTAGTGGAGGTTATTTCAAATTATATTGGGATGAGATTTTTGATCAAGCTATAAATGTTGAACCACTACAGACTGCATTATGGGGCGATATGGTTTGTAAATTTGCCATAGAGATACCCGATAAAATTATGGAAGAATTTGTTCGAGATTAATAATTTCAAAAGGGCTCCTTTTTCCAGTATCTTACTGAAATGATTACGATCATTATTTTCTTTTTTTTTGGACTTTAAAAAAGAACTACAGGTAAGAATAATGTAAAAGATCTTTTTTTCATAATTGACATGTTAAGACTTTTCGGTTAATAACAATGGAAGGAACTAGCCAATTAGTTTCTAATTTCGTTAGGAGTTTAGAAACTCATCCTAATGGAGAAGCCATTATCGATATTGTTGAATTAATCTTAGCTGATGATTCTGGGGATGTTGATTCTGTTCATATTGCCTCCCTTAGGGAATTAAGCAATAATAACGTATCCCTGTTGATAGATTTCTGGATTTTACGAGCTATGATCCTGAAGGAAGAAGGCAAAGATCTTGAGGCAGTAAAGCTATTTTTTGAGGCTACTAAATGGTGTCCAGAGGATGTAAGTACTTGGTTACGGATTGCAGATATTTTTAAATCTAAAGATGAATTCCTCAAAGCATCTTTCTTTCTTATTGAGGCCAAAGCGAGGTTAGAATCCCACCCTTCTATTACAGCAGAGTTAAATTCTATTCTACAACAGTTAGAAATTCGTCTATCCTTTCCTCCTGGAATTCCAAAAACAGATGAACTTCTTGATGTTTCTGATGAATCTCCCCAGATTAATGAGCCTGAAACCAATGGGCCTTCAGTTATTTCTACTCCTGTAGTTAAATCAAAGATTGTTTTTCAAATACCTCCTGAAGCAGAGAATGTCTGGAACCTTGCATTAGAATGCTTTGAAGAAGGGACAAAAGGAGAAAATCTGATTTATCTTAATGCTTTCATCCATTATGCTCATTCAACAGTGCGAGAGGTGTTGAGCCTCGATGGGAACTTTAAAACAGGTTTAGATGCTAAAGTGGCCCATTATGGGCTATTTCAGTACCAACGGTTTTTCAATCGCCTCAACTCTCTCCGTAATGCTGTTATTCATGATAATTATCTTCTTTCTAAGGAGGAGGCTCGTGATATTCATTCTCAAGTTACTGAATTTCTCTCTTTCATGCAAAAACAATAAGCTTATCTTTTTTATTGCCCCTGTGGACAGATTTCCTTCCCTGATTGCATCTTATTTATTGGATAGTATTTCTATATCATTAACATAGTGGTTAATGCCTGGTGCGACTGTCTTGATAATTTTTTTATAATTAGTTTTAATTATAAGATGAGGAAATGATTCTTCAATTACTGCTTGTATTTGTGGATGCCAATCAGTTGGATTACGTGAGCTAGATAATCCATGAACATGAATGATTCCTCCATGTTCTTGGTTTAAACTCGTAAGGGCAGCAGCAAGTTGAGCATTATCACTGGTGAAATATCCCATAATTACTCGATCTGCCCAATCCTTTGGTGTGACTTTCCGGTTATCCCCAAATACTGCTTGGTATTGTTCCTTAACCTGATTCACCTGAATATTCTTTTTCAAGAACTCAAATGCCTCTGGATTGATTTCAATTCCTTTTATTTTAACAGCTGGATTGTGAACAGCTATTGGTAATGACAAGTTTCCAACACAGGCAAACATATCAATAATTTGTTCCCGTTTCTGGCAGATTCTTATCATCCTTTGTCGTTCTGCATGATTTCCATTGGAAAATGTCAGTTTCAGCGCGTCTATCCAGAATTTACAGCCTAACTCCTTGTGTAGCGTGACTGTATTGGTGTCTCCTGCTAGAACCTCATTATCAGGTTGCCTTATCGTGGCAGTTGTTATTCCAACTTTATGTGCAATTGTCTTTAGTTCTGGTAAGAATTCTAGATATTTTTCCCCTATTTCTCTCTTCCAGGGTAAGAGTTCTGGGTTCAGATTTAATATCCCTACTTCCCCTACTCGCTTCCAGCGTTTTGGTAATAGTGCAAGCTTTTTTTCTGGTAGAATTTCTTGGTCTCGGATTACTTGTTGAATTTGTTGGAATGGAGTTCGTCTAGCTGTCAATATTTTCTAAAACCTAAGTCGTCTGCAATTTCTCGGATACATCGTCTGCAGATGTACAATCCATATTTTCGTATAACTGCTCTATGTGTCCCACATCTCCGACAGGTACGTGTTCCCTTCCCAAACTTTTTCTTTGGCTCTGACATCTTATGCATATTAGACAACTCCAAGATTGAACTCATGCTTGAAAAAAGCAATACCTTCCTCTTTAGTAATTCTATGGCTAGCTGGGATTTTCATTCTCCGTGATCTCCGTCGATTTGTTCGATAACCAGGGCGTTCCAAAACTACTGTTGTATCAAATCCGTGAACTCCGATTTTAGGATCGTATTTAATATTGGGTAATTTTAGGTGGTCGTCTATTCCCAATGATAGGTTTCCATGTCTATCAAAATTTCTCTGTGAAACTTGATCTTCTACAGCCCAAAACGCTTTCTTCAGGAATTCTTCAGCAAGTTCTCCTCTTAGCGTTGTGAATACTGCGATGGGTTCATGTTTTCTAATACCAAATCCTCTAACAGACTCTTTTGCTCTCCCATCTGCTGGTGCTTGATTTGTTAAGATTTCACACAGTTCTCTAGCTTGTTCCAGTTTTGGTCCGGATGATCCTACTGCAAAGTTCACGCACACTTTTAAAATGCGTGGTTTTCGCATTGGATGTGCTTTCCATTCTTTTACATAGGCTTTTTCGGCATCTGTGAGTGGAACTGGTTTCCTTTCTTCTTCTTCTGTTGGGAGAGTTCTTTTTCTAAAGCTCATCTTGAGTATCCTCGGTGATGATTACTTGTGGTATTTCAATGACTGGTTCTTCTCGGCCGATGACAAATAGATGTTGATCTGTTGTTTTTATTTCTCCTTCTTCTGTTTCTAAAGTAACTGTTTTTGTTCTCCGACCGCTTTGAGCTTCAATCTCTTGGATTTTGCCAACGATTCCTACATTATGTCCTCCCATAATTAATGCGGTGTTACCTTCAGTAAAGGGGAAATGATCTTCGATTATTTTTTCTTCCAGGTTGAACATCACACTGTCTTTGGCTGCAAGTTCTTGTATAGGAAATTTGTACTTCTCTTTAGGATCCATTAAGTAGTTCCTCCCATCGTGAAATGTAAGTTGAATTAAGTTATTCTTGACTGTCTGTTTTCTTTGGATTCGTTGCATTTTTAGATGAGCGTTATCTTTGGTAATTGGGTGTAATTTGAATCTTCGTTTGCCACGGTAGGGGGTTAGCCGAAAATATTCCTCCGTTTTGGTAATTTCCAATATATCCATTGGTCCTAAGCTAGATTTATAGCTAGTTTGCACTTTTCCATCAATTTTGATTATTTTCTTGCTGAGTATTTTTTTAACTTCGGAAAGGGTTTTGGCGTATCCTAATATTTCTCTAATTACAATTCCTAACGGGATCGAAGATTCCCTTGTACTTCGTGTCGGGTAAGGTCTGATTGTAAAGATTCCATGCTTTCTTGGGATAGGATATGCGATTGGAGCACTTAATCGTTTTCTATGTCGGGGACTTCCTTTCTTACCCATTGTTCTCTACTCCATTATTCCTCTTCTTCCACAACGCTGATGTCCTCTTCGTCAATTTCCAGTTCCATTTTTGCCCGTCGCTCAAGAATCTTCTTTCGTGATCTATCTACTTTTCCAAACCGCCGAATAACCACTTTTGAGGGGTCAATTTTGTACATTACTTTTGATTTATCTGCTTTCTCGCGGGCAATTCCATCAACTGCTAATCGTCGTTTTTTCGTATCGATAGAGAGTACTTTCCCTTCTGTCCCAGTGAAGTCGCCCGTGGTAATATAGACCGTATCGCCTGTTCGTACGGGCATTTTTCTCACCTTGTACTTCTCTCGTAGGTCTTTGGAGAGTCGTGCTGACATCAGTTTTGATCGATGAAATGAGTCTGCGGAGTATAGCCTGCGTCTTTGTTTCGATGGATCTCGAGTCTTTGTACCCATTTTTTTCACCTTTCAGGAAATCACTCTTGCAGTACTCGCAATTCGTGGCCACGCATCAGCAGCTTCTTTTGATACGGCTCCTCGGATTTCGCTTCCACGTGGTTCTCCTTGTTCGTTTGTGACTACTACTGCGTTATCTTCAAAATATACCCAACTCCCATCTGATCGTTTATAGGGTTTTTTCTGTCTAATTACAACGGCGTGGACTATCTGCCTTCTTAGTTTTGGGGTTCCTTTTTTGACTGAACATACGATCATATCCCCGACCCTAGCAGCTGGTTGTCTTCTTAATCGGGTGTTATGCCCTTTCACACTAATTACCTGAATCATTCTTGCCCCAGAGTTATCTGCCACTCTTACAATAGCTCCAGTGGGTAGTGCGCGTGTTATTCGCCTTGTTACAAGCCTTAATGATCTTCTTTTTTTCACTTTATCATTCTCCTTTCCCAAGATTTTCAATTACAACGAAAGAAACGGTTTTTGATAGTGGACGACATTCTCCAATTCGTATATGGTCTCCCACCTTCGCGTCGATGCAAGGGGGATTATGAGCATGCATTCGTATTGTTGATCGCCCATAACGTTTGTATTTCCTTATTAATTCCAGATATGGTCTTTCAACTGTCACTGTTTTGTCCATTCTGTCTGAAATCACTTTTGTTTCAATAATTCGTCCACGAACAGATAATGTTCCATGGAAGGGACAGTTCTGGTCATCACACGTCCTCTTAGGTGTCGGGGCGATTCCAATTTGTCGTGAATACTTTTTCTTCACCATTTACGTTTCCTCATACGCTTAATGCGATCTTCATATCGTCCTTTCATTTGGTTACCATTTATTTTGTATGATTGGTTATTAATTGTGATTCGTAATTTAGCTTGATCCTTTGGGATTGTTTTCAACCCTGATGTGGTCATTATTTCCCAGGTATTTTTTGTTTCGTTCCTAATTTGTCCTGAAAATACATTGCCTGAATATTCAATTTCGCATTGACGATTTATTAACCTAATTCTTAATAGATTTCTCTCTAGTGATACTTCACGGTGATTTCGGGACATTTTGCTCTTCCTTATTAATGGTAAGGATTCGTGCCACTGTTCGTCTTAGTTCACGGACACGACCGGCGGATTCAATTGATCCTGTTTTAGCTTTGCCTCTCAATGTCAATAATTCGGTTTTCAATTCTTTTAACTTCTTCTCCCGTTCAGGAAGAGACAATTTCCGAATCTCAGCTTTCCTTAATATTGCCGTTTCTATCACCTTTCTTCTTCAAAATCTTCCTCTTTCAGCAATTCTTCACTTTTTTCAATTGCATCTTCAGGATCCGCTTCAATTATATCTTCTTCTGCTTTCGTTTCAGGTATGGGCTCTTCCTCAGTTTCTGGTTTTAGTTCTTCTTCGACAAATTCTTCTTCTTCCTCGATGATCACTTCATCTTTTGGTTCACCAAAAACATTTGGTATGAGTACGGCATCATCAGGGAGTACTGCATCGGGTTGCATAATCTTTACATGTACCCCGATAACTCCCTGTTTGAGTGTTACTTCCATTACTGTATCTTCGACGTATCTTTTTGAAGGCTCTCCACATTTTGCCACGAACCCTTCTCTGAAAACTTCCGCACGTGCTCGTTGGGAGGTTAATTTGCCTTTTATTGTAATTTCGCAACCTCGTGCGTCTGCGGACATGATTCGTCGAACTAAAGCATACCCTGCTCTACGAAAGTGGAACCCCTTTTGAATTTGTGAAATTAATCTACCAGCCATTACTCGGGAATTAAGTCTAGGATTTTCAAGATCTTTGATTTCTAGTTGAGGAGTTTCTAATCCGAATTTATGCTCTAGAATTTCAGTGATTTTTCTAATATTTCGTCCACGTCTCCCAATCACCATTCCTAATCGTACAGCGTGGATTACCACTCGATGGCCCATTGGTGTTTTATGAATCTCAACCTTCCCTTGCCCTGCTAACTGTAATTCATCATTTAGGTATTCACTTACTTGAACGTATTGCAAATTCCTATTTAATAACTCTTTTCTTGCAGCCATTCCCTCACTCCTCCGTAACCACTACCTCGACATGAGTTAATGTTTGATTGCTTGGTGATGACCGTCCATGGGCTCGTGGCATAATTCCTCGGATTTTTCGTCCTCTTTGAGCCGCAATATGGGTTATTCGTAACCGGCTAACCTCTAATCCTTTGAATGAGGAATTCTGTTCCACATTTTCCAAGACTCGGAGAATTTCCCTTGCTGCCTTTTGGGGGTAACGCCCTGCTGGCCATTTCTGTAAATCGCGTCGGTGAGGTATTTTTTTCCGATATCGTTTGAAAGGAACACTTTTTTCTCCTGCGATTACTTGTTCAAGATATTCTTGAGCGGTTTCTAAGTATTTCCCTTTTAATTCATGACAAATTTCACGAGCATGCTTTGGCGAAATTCGCATATTCCGTCCTGTTGCAATCGCAGTGCGGTCTGCATCTAACCCAAAGACGGAGATCTTGTAATTCGGCACTTCAAATTCAACCATTTTAAAGATTGAGGAATAATCCTGAATCCTCTATTGTTTTCCTGTTTTTTAACCTTTACACGTAGTATTGGCTTGTTTTAAACATTTAAGGTTACGATTTTTTCGTTATAAAAATCATCTCCTCCCACTGATTCATGTACGCATTTCAAATCCTTTGAAGAATTTCTGCCTCTTCCTTGCCTATTCATTATTTCAGCTATTTTGGTTTCTACAACACATTAAATTCTCCATTCTAACCTTTTTTATAATACAGCATTTTTAATACATTTAATTTTCTTAACTCTCCTCCATCAGATGGTCTACCTACTTTTTTTTAACCCTATCTTATTTTCCCTGGATATGAAAGTAAAGGTGAATTTAATTGTCATCACGTCGTGGTTTTCGTTATCGTGGATTTACACTCGATGAACTCCGTCAAAAATCCATGGATGAATTTATTTCCCTCCTTCCTGCTCGCCAGCGTCGATCTCTGACCCGTGGAATGAGTTCTCAGCACATTAAACTAATGGAACGCATTCTGGCTAGCAAAGAATCAAAACGGCCTATTCGAACGCACTGCCGCGATTTCATCATTCTTCCCGAACTTATTGGTGCTGTTGTTCAGGTTTACAACGGTAAGGAGTTTCTTCGTGTCAATCTTCTCCCAGAAATGCTTGGACATTATTTAGGGGAGTTTGCGCCCACCTGTAAACAGGTTAAGCACTCCGCTCCTGGTATTGGAGCCACAAGAGGATCACAATTTGTCCCCTTGAAATAGAAGTTCTTTGAAACATTGCTTAATCACAATTAACCTGATTTTCCAAGTGAATGAGTTTTTTGAGCAAGTTTTGGGCAGCGTCTTTCTGCGCTTCTTTTTTATTTTTTCCAAATCCTTCCCCTTTCACAATCTCCTCTTGGTATGTTCCTTGACATAAATACCAATATCTTGGTTCATGATCACTCCCCTCCTTTTTAAGTAATCGATATATAGGTTCAGGTAAATACCGCTGCTGAAAAAATTCCTGGAGCTGATTTTTTGGATTAATTTCATTTTGGCCTAGAATAAAGCTTTCATTCTCATCGGAGTTCAAAGCATTATCTAAAAGATCCTCAAACAGTTGTAATAACAGCGACTGACATAAAGACAATCCATTAGCTACGAATACTGCTCCGAAGATGGCTTCAATAGTATCAGCAATATCTTTTTCTTGAATTATATAAGCTGGTGCACAGCGTAGGATTGAGTCTAATTGTAAGTCTTTCCCTATTTTCGCTAATGTGGTGTTTTGGACAATTTCGGCCCGTTTCTTCGTTAACATTCCTTCAGTCATTACATCCTTGTGATAGAACCAATTAAGAACGAGAAGATCAATAACGGAATCTCCAAGCGTTTCAAGTCGTTGATTATCACGAATATTAGGATCTACTGATTTGTAGGACGGGTGTGTAAGAGCTTCAATGAGTAATGCTAGAGGTAATTTTAGATTTAAGGAAAGATTGAATTTCTGAAACAGTACATTGTTTTGCTCTGCTGACATGAGAGAGGCCTCTTTTTCATTCGTCATGTAGAATGATTTAAAGGAAGCTGAAAATTTTATAATTTAAATTAAATTATGAGCGAGATTCTTCTCAATATATGAAGGAAAGATATATGGCACAAAAAACGCTGAAGGAGTATGGTTTAGAGTTTATTAATGAAATGGCTAAAGATCGAGAGGTTGCTCAGCAGGAGATTGGTGTAGGTATTTCTGGGGCGAAAAGCTCTTTCGTCACCCAAGGCCTTCCACATTTTACTTACAAAGATTTAGAAGAATTTATTAAAATAATCAGGAAGGAGACCGCACGTGTTGTAGATGGAGAATTGACCCGTATTACACTCAAATCTTTGGGTCGGATTCGCCAAATCATTCAAAGTGATGCGACATTCCTTCAAGAAGTCACTTCTTCTGTTACAGAAGAACAAATTCAAGTATTCGAGGCAGAGATTAAGACCTTAAAAGGCCAGATCAAAGACAAGAATACACAGCTGTCTCAGTTTGAACACGAGCGGGAGGAAAACCGTCAGATTTATGAGGAAAATAAGGATAAAGTCGCACAACAAGAGATAGAAATCAAACGGTTGCAGAATCAAGTTCAAAGCCTTCAAGAGCAGGAACAGCTAACCCAAAAAAGCGTTGTGGAGATTAGATCAGAATTAGCTGCGAAAGAGGCGTTAATTGAAAAATTAAAAGAGAATGAAAAGATCCACGAAAAAGATATTGAAGAGGCGTTAGCCTCAGTTGCTGAAACCTATCAAATACAAGAAGATTATTATGCTCGGATGTTAGAAGAGGCTGTACAACAACGATTAAAGCAGGTACGTCAGGATTATGATTTAGAGATAGAAGAAATGCAGACCCGCTTAAAGAATGAAATTGAACGACATGAAGTAGACTCTAAACAGTATAAAATGACGGTATCTCGTCTGGAAGAAGCTCTTACAATGGCCGAAGAGGAGCAGAAAACCCTTCAAGAAAAACTGACCAAAATATATGATGAACGTACTCAACGTAATATAATCTTGGAATACACTCAGAGGTTACTTTCCACCCATCCCTTATATGCTTCAATCTTGATTTTACTAAATCTTGGAGGTTCTCTAGATCTTCCTACACTTGCCATGTCTGTTGGTGCACATCCCACGAGGCTCAAACAAATGTTACAAGAGGAGTTAGTTTCAAGAAATTTAATCACAATAACTCCTGGTGATCCTCCAATAGTTCATGCGAATATGGAATAGTAATCTTCAGGCTCTTTAATGGCAACTCTAAGTAAGGATCCTTTAATAGAAAAAAGGTATCTTCATTTTTATTTTTACCAAGAAATCCGAAGAGAGATGCATAACTGACAAAATAAAGCTGAGGGTGATTGTAGCAGTGATTTATATATAAAATCTTGTGTTAAAAGTGAGGGCCGACACCGGGAATCGAACCCGGACATGAAGGGCCACAACCTCCGAGACTACCATTGTACTACAAGCAGTCAGCTGCTCGTATCTATCCTACGTCGGCCAGAGTAATTGAAAGACCTTTTAAGAGGTTATTTATTTAGAGCTTCAAGAATAAAGCCTATTTTCAAAGAAAAGAGAAGGAAATAAATCTCTTATCTTTTGGTAGAGAGGAATTGAATGATTTAATGAAGCGAGTATCATTCCTTTAAACATTCCAACAAGTAGATTTAGGGTCGATATAATGAATGAGGAAAGCATTGAAACATCTCAGCTCGGATTAATTCACGTTATTTCTGGTAATGGGAAAGGGAAGACGACATCTGCTTTAGGATTGGCACTTCGAGCTGCAGGACATGGATTTCGGTCATTGATTATCCAATTTATGAAAAAAGGGTGGGATTATGGGGAATTAAGAGTTATACAGACTATTCCTGAAATAACCATTCTTCAGTATGGGACACCTGAGTTTGTCAATAAGGATAATCCGAAGAAAATTGATTTAGATGAAGCTAAAGCTGCTTTAGATCGTGCTAAATTAGCCATTACAGAAGAGAAATGGGATATTTTGATTTTAGATGAGATTAACGTTGCTTTGGACTTTAAATTAATATCTGAAAAACAGGTAATTGATATCATCAAGCAAAAACCTAAAAATCTTGAGTTGGTTTTAACAGGCAGAGACGCGCCTAATGTATTAATTGATCTTGCTGATTATTATACAGAGATTTGTGAACATAAACATCCATATCAAAAGCAGATATTAGCCCGAAAAGGTGTTGAGTATTGACTTCGAATACAACAAAGAGTGGAAGAACTCCAATGGAAGAAAAAGCCAATTCTTTAGATGATATCAAACGAAAACGCAAAGAATGGGAATCGATCTACAAGAACGCTACAAAAAAACATTCAGAGCGGTTACAGAAGTTTATGACAACCTCTAGTCAACCTATTAATCGAATATATGATCCTACAGATCTGCCTTCTAATTGGGGTTACCAAGATGACTTAGGATATCCAAGTATGTTTCCATTCACACGAGGCGTTCAACCGACTATGTATCGGGGTCGTTTATGGACCATGCGTCAATTTGCGGGATTTGGAGGCGCTGAAGAGACAAATCAAAGATTTAAGTTTCTTCTAGAGCACGGAATGACAGGATTGAGTGTGGCTTTTCATCTCCCTACGATTTATGGTCGTGAATCTGACCATCCCATGTCCCTTGGAGAGGTTGGCAAGTTAGGTGTGGCTATTGATACATTAAAAGACATGGAGATCTTGTTTGATGGAATTCCCCTCAATCAGGTGACCACATCAATGACAATTAATGCTCCTGCAGCGATATTACTCGCTATGTACATTGCAGTAGCAGAAAAACAAGGGGTTAGGCCCGATCAAATTGGTGGAACCATTCAAAATGACATTCTTAAAGAATTTATTGCTCAAAAATCGTATATATTTCCTCCAAAACCATCGATGCGAATTATAGTGGATATTATTAAGTATTGTTCAGAACACGTTCCTCGTTGGAATACTATTTCTATTTCTGGATATCATATTCGCGAAGCAGGGTCAACTGCGGTTCAAGAACTTGCTTTTACTTTAGTTGATGGACTAGAATATGTGAAATGGGCCGTAGAAGCTGGTATGGATATCGATGACTTTGCTCCTCGGTTATCTTTCTTTTTTAATTCACATAATGACCTGTTTGAAGAAATAGCTAAGTATCGTGCTGCCCGTCGTATCTGGGCTCGTCACATTAAGAAATATCAGCCAAAAAAATCCCGTTCAATGTGGTTACGCTTTCATACTCAGACTGCAGGATGCTCCTTAACTGCTCAACAGCCTTATAATAATGTTGTACGTACTACTATCCAAGCACTCGCAGCAGTATTGGGTGGAACTCAATCTCTCCACACAAATTCGCTAGATGAAGCATTAGCTTTACCTAGTGAGGAAGCAGTTGAAATTGCACTACGAACTCAACAGATTCTTGCTCACGAAAGTGGTGTAACAAATACGATTGATCCTTTAGCAGGAAGCTATTTTGTAGAAGCATTGACAAATGAAATGGAAGAACAAACTGAAGAATATTTTTCCAAAATTGAACAGTTGGGTGGGGTCATACCTGCGATAGAAAAGGGATTTTTTCAACAAGAAATAGCGAATGCAGCATATCTATATCAAAAAGAAATAGAGGAAAACCAACGGGTAATAGTAGGAGTTAATGAATATGGCTCGGAAGAAGAAATCAAGGTTCCTCTCCTTCAAATTGGAGAAGAAATAGCAGAACGACAGATAGCGCGTCTGCACCAAACCAAAAAGGAACGAGACAATAAGGCGGTAAATGACGCGTTGGTTGAGGTACGTGAGGCTGCTGAAGGCGCTGGCAATTTGATGCCTCCTATTCTGAAAGCTGTGAAAGCTTATGCCTCTGTTGGTGAGATATGTGATGTTTTAAGAGAGGTCTTTGGAGAATGGAAGGGAGATCAATTGATCTGATATTTTCAGGTGAAAATAATGACCCGAAAAATTAGAGTTCTATTAGCAAAACCTGGATTAGATGGACACGACCGAGGTGTAAAGGTCGTTGCACGAGCTTTGAGAGATGCAGGAATGGAGGTCATTTATACTGGACTGCATAAAAGTCCAGAGCAGATAGTTGAAGCAGCACTTCAAGAGGATGTTGATGTCATTGGACTTTCCAGTTTAAGTGGATCTCACATGGCGTTATTTCCGAAAGTAATTGAATTACTCAAACAGAATGAGATGATAAGCGATACTCTTGTTGTCGCAGGTGGGATCATTCCTGATGTAGACGTTCCAAAGTTAAACGAAATTGGAATCAAGGGAATTTTTGGTCCTGGAACTGATACCAAGGACATTGTAGATTTTGTTAAGTCGAATCTCAAACGTTCACTGTAGAAGTAGTAGAATAGCCTTCTTAGAAGGGAAAATATTAACAACTAAGGATTAACTATTTTTTACATGAAAAATGGATAGGGTTAAAAAATAGGACATGTTCACAGGTGAACATCATTATGTAAGCAATGGACTAAAGGTATAATTGAAGTGATGATGGATTATTAAAGAGGTGTATTAAGAAGAACAGAAAACGGTGGTTTCAACTTAGAGGGTGATTATGGTGGTTGAGAAACTCCTTTTGAATATTAAATTACTTAAAGGAAATAGGAGGAATTTGTTCCCTATTATTTTCTCTTTAGCTTTAATTATGGCAGTAGTTACTTCTGTTTGCATTATTTTAGATTCAAATAGTGATGCATTATTTATGGCCACACGAAGAGAGTTATCTGAAGAATACAGATACCATATTAAATTAGAAATTAGTTTTTCAGCAAATTATCTAGCCTTTGAAATGGCATCTCTCAATCAAATCATCAGAAATATCGAAATCCAACTAAATGACACTGACTTACAAAATTTTCTGCAGGGATCGTGGATAGAACCTGGGATATCTAGTAGAAATCAGAATACAACCACCTGGGGGGATAGTCATCTCCTTGGGAACACATATTTTTTTGAGGATGATAAAGCAAGTGTCCTTGAAACATTACTTCTTCCTGAAAGCAGGCTGCCCCAAAACGCTAATGAAACGATCTTGATGATACCTGAAAGAGAAAAGAATGAGTATACAATCAATTCAAACTACTCTTTTTCTGCAATATATCCAAATTCTTCTTTTCCCCTAAAAATCGTGGGGATCCTTCCATTCTTCCAATCAAATCAATTTCCAACCCGTGAATCGTACTATGAATACCTTAAACAGCTTAGGGGAATTACAGGTATCAATATCGGTTATCGGTATGGTCTTATTACTAGGAAAAATGATTATTCATCTCTTGTAAAAAAAATTGGGATCTCTTCCTCTAATCCAAAAAAAGAAAGAAGAGGTTACATCGAATTCTTTTTATTATTCAATGTGGATAAGTTGAAAGCTCAAGATCGGGGATTATATTTATCGCGACTAAAACTCTTCAAACGGAATATACAAGGATTATCTTGGGGTGAAGATTATTTAGAGAGAAAATTGAATGATTTTCAGAGATTATGGGAAACTCGTTTTTTTGAATTTTTATTCCTTTCATTGCCAGTGATAATCATTTCTCTTTACTTCACGAATTATGTTGTAGATAATACTAACTTTTCTCGATTAAAGCGAAATCAATCATTATTTATACGAGGGTTCTCATTAAAACAAATCTTTGTACTACTTGTCTTTGAAGTAGGAGTGAGTATATTGGGAACACTCCTACTGGGAGGATTACTAGGTGTAATCTTAAGCGTTTTTTTAATTTCATTCATGAGTACAACAACGTTATTAATCCTCAACATTAACAATTGGTTTCTTTATGTATTGTTCATTTCGATCATGATAAACGGAATGGTTTATGGAAAAATAGCGGGAAATATAGTTAGAGTTTACTTGGGGAAGGATTTACCCAGTTTCAGAAAAAGCGAAGAGGTAACTATACACTCTTGGGCTTTGAAGATGATATTGTTTGGGATCATCATTATTGCTTTTTCTTTCATTGTGAACTTACTTGATATTCCTAAAATATTTCTTCCAGTATTAGATATATGGGTAGGGCTAAAGGAATTCACACAATATTTAGTTACAATCTCATTGGTATGTCTAACAATTGGACTCCTCTTCTCATTAAGATTCATATTCTCGAGTTTTGTGATATTCTTGTCAAATTCTTTGTGGAAAAGGGGAAACAGCCTCCCTACTTTTGCTCTAAAAAACATTAACCGTTTTCGTAAATCATTTTCAGATACTTGGTTATTTCTTACTTTACTTGTCTTCTATTCCTTTTGTCTTTTAACGTCACATGCTTCCGCTAACTTTCATATGATAGAGCAAGCCAGATTTGTTGTTGGAGCTGATTATAGAATTGGATTTCCTGAAACAAAGGAAGCAGCCTTAACAACCTTTTTAACAGAAAACCTTCCCTCACAAAGTGTGTTTACAAAAATAACGGTTGCTAATATGGATTTTGACGCGGAATGGGATGATTTCGGAATGATCTCTAGTAGTTCATCCATTGCTTTATTAGGTATTGATCCTGAAACTTTTTTTGAGGTTGGATACAATCATTGGCAGTTAGAGTTTACCCCCTCCATGGCTGCTTTCCAAAAAGCCATTCTGACCAATAAATCCAAGGTGAGTGTCAGTAAACAATTTCTTTTCTTACAGGATCTTAAAATTGATAGTTTATATCATCTCCAATTATTGGCAGAAAACTTTTCAGCTCATTTTGAATATTTTATTCATCCTATAGCGAATGTCACAGTGGTTTCTTCATTTAAAATTTATCCATTAATTGCCAGGTCCCCTGGGGATCAAGCTATGATTATCCATAAAGATTTCCTTCAGGGTTTAGAGGCAATATCGGATGAACCAAGTTCAATTGTAAAGAAACATTATTTTTTAATCAATACTGATTCAGAAATCTCTCCAGAAGTACTTCAAATTTTGAAAGAAGATTATTTAGCAGAAATATCGTGGACATCTCAAGAAATAATGAATATGAAAGTTAATCGATCTTGGGATCAGTTTATAGATTCTCAGCAAGTTGTTCTTCTTGTCTCTCTTGTACTCGCTTGTGGCTGCGTCTTACTTCTTGGTATGTTTCAACAGAATCGACGGACAAGAGAACATGCTCTTGAACGAGCGTTAGGAGTGAAGAAACAGGAAATCTTTTTAGTTACCCTGATAGAAAGTGTTTTTGTAATTTTTACAGCATTAATTATTGGTACATGCACTGGAATCTTATATTGTATAATTTATTTTTCCTCTCAATCGATTTTATGGCTGCAAAAAAGTGGGTTATATCCCCCAGTCATTCTTCCATTCAATGCATTCATTCCATATTTCATCTGGTTTCTCATTTTCGTGATCATTTCACTTATTCCTTCAAATATTATACAGCAGAGATATTCAACTGGTTTGTTATTAAAACAATATGAACAGGAGGATTAAGAAATGCAACCATATTTACACTGTGAGGATATTATTAAGATATATCCACAAAAATCCAAAGTAAAGAAAGCTACCTTAAGAGGAATACATCTCACGGTGCATAAAGGAGAATTTATCAGCATTTTAGGGCCTAGTGGTTGTGGTAAAACTACACTGTTAATGATTATCACAGGCCTGTTGGAACCATCCGCTGGATTTATTAAAATAGAAGATCATCTCATTAATGAACTATCAACAAAAGAAAAACTCTTTTATTACAGAAAACATATTGGCTTAATGTTACAAAATCCTCGGGAGAATGTTATATGGGATCTTAGTGTTTTTGATAACGTTTTTTTTCCAATAGTCTTATGTTCAACTCATCCCAATTTACAAGAGGGGAAGACAAGGGTCAAAACCTTACTTAAACAGGTAGATCTGGAAACAAAAGCTTCGAGGAAACCTTTTCAATTATCTGGTGGGGAACTCCAAAGGTTGAGTCTTGCTATTGCTTTAGCTAATAATCCAGATTTACTCATTCTGGACGAACCAACCAGTCAACTTGATACTGTCAACGCACTTAAAATCGTTAACTACCTCCGTACATCCTGTGACAATCTGGAAAAAACTATTGTCATGGTTACACATGACTTGAGAATGGTTAAGAAGACCGATCACTGTTTCATTATGAAAGAAGGTAAAATGAAAGAGATCATGATTAACGGACAGAATAATTGAAAAGTGCCTGTAGGGGTTAGCAATGAAAACTATAAATCAAATACTTCAAGTAAAGAATTTGAAAAAACAATACTCTATTGGGGGGAGCATCCCAGCTACAATTCTAAAGGGAATTTCTTTCAGTGCTTCTCTTGGTGAAACAATTATCATCATGGGACCAAGCGGTGCAGGAAAATCGACTATTTTGAACTTGCTTGCAGGCCTTGAAGAGCCAACAGAAGGAAATGTAAAGATAAATAATCAGAATATATTCAGAATGACTGAAGAGGAAAGGACAGAATTTCGTCGAGATAACCTGGGGATAATTTTTCAATTCTTTGAGTTGCATTTAGGATTAACTTGCCGTGAAACTTTAGAACTAAAATTCATGATCAATAAAGTATCCCGAAATTCAAATACTAACCAAATAGCAAGTTTGTTGAAAGAAGTTGGGTTAGGAGAGAAAATAGATATGTATACAGATGAACTGTCTCGAGGAGAAAAACAACGAGTTGCGATTGCCAGAGCTCTTATTACCTCACCTTTGATTATTCTAGCTGATGAACCAACAGGGGCTCTAGATATTGAAACTGGCTGTGAATTGATGAGATTACTTCGTCAAAAAGCCAAAGAAATCAATGGTCTCCTCATAATTTCAACTCATGATTACAATATTCCTCAGGATGGAGATCGAGTTTTACTACTGGAAGATGGAATCGCAACAAAGGATATTCCTCAAATTTCTAGAGCTCAATTTCTCTATGAAAGAGGAATTCAAGATGTTATGTTGGAAACAATCTGATATTGGTTTATTAATGAAATCATCAATATATGGTAAATTTTATCAAGTGGTATTTTAGGAGCTCTATATGAGAGAAATCACTGCAGAAGTAGCAAAATAATCTCTGGTAATTTAGCATTAAGGATTAATTATTTTTCCATCTACAAGAGACAGAATGGACATTTTTTCTGATAAGAGGGATTCATCATGCGTCACCATGACGATAGTTGTCCCTCGGTTATTGATGTCCAGTAGTAACTCAATAATCTGCTTTGCATTTTCTGAATCTAAATCACCAGTCGGTTCATCAGCAATGAGTACTCTAGGATCGTTTGCCAACGCTCGAGCAATTCCCACCCTTTGTTTTTCACCACCCGACATTTCGATTGGGTAATTATCCTTTTTATCATACAAGTTCATTTGTTTAAGAAGATCTGCTGCTTTTATTTCTCGTTCTTTGTATGGAACATCCGCTATCATCATTGGGTACTCTATATTCTCCTGTGCTGTAAAAGAGGGGTGTAAATTAAAAAATTGAAAAACAATCCCGATGTCAAACCGTCTAATATCACAAAGTTCAGAATCATTAAGAGTGGAAATATCTGTATTATCAAAAATTAGGTTTCCTCCCGTTGGTTTATCCAAACCTGCAAGAATATTCAAAAAAGTGGTTTTTCCGGAGCCAGAAGGGCCAAGAATGGCAATAAAATCGCCCACATGTATATCAAGATCAATACCATCAATAGCTTTAACTATTTCAGCTTTACTGGTATAAAATCTTTGTAAGCTTTCTAAATGGTATAAGACTTCAGATTTCCCCAATCTTTAATTCCCCTCCTTATCACGTTCCAGTTCTGTTACTATTGGGATTAATTCGATTTTATTTTCTTTAATCACAATTCTCACAGAAGATATTCCTTTAAGAAGTTCTAGAACTTCTACAGGGAGTCTTACATTCCCTTGCGAATCGATGATAGCTGTCTCTTCAGTTTGTTCAAAAATCTGTTCTCTAATGTAGCCCACCTGAAGAGTGGTCAATCGACCATCCTGAATCTTGTAAGTCTTATCGGTTAATTTAGAGAAACGTCTATCGTGAGTCACCACACATATCGTTAATCCCATATTGTTCTTTAATTCCTTAAAGTAATCAATTATACTACTTGTAGTGGTGCTATCCAGTTCTCCAGTCGGTTCGTCTGCTAACAAGACAAGAGGGTCATTTGCTAATGCAGTTGCGATAGCTACTCTTTGTTGTTCTCCTCCAGATAGTTGGGTTGGTTTTCGTTTACTTTTTCCTGATAATCCTACTTTTTCTAGTAATTCCTGTGCTTTTTGTTTTTGGTTTTCACCAAACTTGCCTGAATATCGCATAGGGAACAAAACATTGTCAATGGCTGATAATCCCCATACTAAATTATCTCTTGGAGATTGGTACATGATCCCAACCTTTTTTCGATGATCATACAGCTCCTCTTCAGAAAACTGATTAAGTAAGCGACCATCAAACCAAATTTCACCCGAACTAGGGAGATCAAATCCACTGATGAGACGAAGAAGAGTTGATTTTCCTGCTCCTGAAGGACCAATTATTGAGATTAGTTCTCCTTTTTCTATAGATAGATCTAATCCCCGTAAAGCAGGGAACATCAGTCCCTCTACTGGTGAGGGGTAGATTTTGATAAGATCCTTACATTCAATTAGCACTTAAATCATTACTCCACCTTTAAAATTTTAGAAATGTTCGCTCTAGAAGCAATTATCGATGCTAGTAAGCCACTTAGCAAAGTTACAACAAAAATAGAACTATAGATTAAAAATACTGAAAAATAATTAGGATATACCACAAATGGGGGGCCCGCTCCTAAAGTGAGAAGTGGATTTGTCCATTGTAAGAGGAAGAAGGTGAAAAATGAACCAAATATGATCCCAGGGATTCCACTGATTAGAAAAAGAATTAGTGGTTCTGTAAACATTAATAGAAACACTTGTTTAGTTTTCATTCCTAATGCTCTACTTAAACCAATTTCTGTAGTGTGACTTGCAATCCTAACCGTAGTGAAGAGGATTATCATGATTAAGATTATTGATAAAGATACTAAATAGTTGAAATTAGTAATAATCCAAAAAGCAATATCAGATAAGGATTCAGGATCGATTTGTACTTTTTTAATTGTATTTTCGATGTCATCTTGTGAGATACCATAAAAAGATGTGACATTTATTACTTGATCAATCACATCATCTTTATCATAACTAGGTGAAACTTTACACCATATATCGGCATTCATGTAGTTATCCTCCCCTCCAAGAAGTAGAGACAAATTCTCTATGAGCGATCTCTTAGTTATCATGCTAAGTACATTTTCACCAGTCCACCATGTCGGCCAACAGTTACTTATTTCTACAACAGTCAATTCTATTAATTCGGAACTATTGGAAATTATAGAATATGTTCCTAGGTTTTCAAGTTCCTCTCTTCTTGCTGAAAATGAATCAATAATAATTGGATACTTGGCCGAGGAATTATGTAGTAATGTGACCATTTTCTGAAGTGATGAATCATCATAATAATCTCGCCAGTACGCTATTTGATGAAAATTTGGATCAATACCAATGAAATTATGATGCACAGTATATTCATAATCCTCTTCAACCTTTTGAATTAAGTTATATCGAAGGCGTGTGACACCTGTAGCTGCTAGTCCTTGAATTGAATTTAAATCAGCCGTTAAATTAGAGACCACCGTCATATTGATATTCTCGTTTGCTCCAGTGTATATCTTGATATCACAGCCTACCCCATAATACGCATGATCAACAACATTGTTGTACATCGTCGAAGGAAGTATTGATAGTATCATAAGAAAACTAATAGTATATGCTATCAAAAGGGTGACATGTTTAGTTATTCTAGACACCGATAAATTTCTGGTAGCCACAGCCAATGAGCGCCAATCTTTTTTCCATGAATAATTTCCTAGATGATGAAGAATAATTGGAATAATTCTGTTAAACGTGAAAATACCTCCAATGAGAATTGCTAATTGGCAAAATACCATGACAACTATAATCAGAATAATGATTGTCATCCAAACTTCATTTTCTCGTTGATCTAAGTTCAGAAGAATTGTCATAAGAGAATAAAACACAATAAATCCAAGGATTCCGACTATCAACAGATTTATGTCAAGATTTCCTCCCCACATTTTTGGCTTTCTTCTCCTCTTCTTACTTGCTACTCGCTCAAGTTCAACCACTTTCGATCTAGCTAATTTAAAGGTGGCTTTAAAATGAGACAATATTGTAAATGCTAGACCGAAAATGATGAGGAAGCTTATAGTTGTCGGGGATATAACCATTGCTTTAGGTAGTCTATTAGCATCAAAGAGAAGGAATCCGGTTGTTGAGGACAGTACAATAAAAACAGCAATACCTAAAATGATCGACAAAAAAGAAGATAATAGTGCTAAGATAAAAGTCTCGAGGATTAAAATTAAAAAAATAAAACTGGTAGAGACTCCTCTCATTTTTAGTAATGTAAAAGATCTCTTTCGTCTTTCATTGATAAGACTGAGTGAGAAGTTGACTAATAAAAATGCAAGTATGAAAGCTGGTACACTTAGAATTAAAAACAAGTAATAGAATCTATCAAAATTGGTAGTAGCCTCTTCTATTTTATAAAAAACATGGCTATTTCTGTTGAAATATAAATTTCCCTCAAAAGGTTGTACATACCAAAGTGCTTTGTAGTACTTCAATAAATCATCCATTATTTGAATGACGTTTTTTTGATCAATTGATGTTAAATCAAGGTAGAAAAAATATTTTAGAAACATAAAGAAATTTTCTTCTGCAAATATACTATCCTGCGCTATTAGTGCTTCTAACTCAGAGTTCATAGTTTGAATTAAGGTGTAAAATCTGTGATAATCTGTGATTAGAATAAGGTCCTCATATTCCTCATCAAAGATTTCTTTTAGAGGAGAGGTCTGATTAATTGAAGTAGATGTAATTAAACCAGATATTTTTAGTGAAAAATTATATTCCTGATAATTATCCGAAGAATCTCTATAAGATTTAGAAATATTGAAGTAGTTGCCTATTTCCAATGGTAATCCCTCAGTAGAAGAATATAATATTACTTCGTTTTCTTCTACTGGTAATTTGCTTCCATTAACACAGTCAGAAAGGATTGTTTCATTCAGATCTATTCCAATTAGAGTGCTTGATCTTTGGTTCAAGAATCGAATGTAATTACCCAAGTGGAACAGTGGATATAACGAATGAGGTTGAAAGGTCTCTCCTAGGCCAGATTGATTGAGTTCTTCTTCAATATATTCTTGAATAAGAGGGAGGACATTGTAATGAAGATAAGGTGAAGTCTCATTCGAAATTTCATAAATAATGTAATTCTTTTCTCGTAGATCTTGGATTCTTTTCAGATAGTAACTAGCTTGATTAGATTCTAAATAGATAAACGACGCTGAAACGACTGATAACGCAATAGTTAAACCTATGAGTGTAATGGCAGATATATGCAGATTAATTCTGGAAAATTGCAGAAGTAAGCGAATTCTTCCTTTAAGAATCCGCGTTTTTCCCATGAGTTATACCCCAATGATGTTCATGCACATTCAAAACGGCTGAATCCATTCAAAGTCGCCCAATTCACCACTTTTGTATTATAATATTCAAAATTTACTCCCTTTAGTTTATAAGATATTCTATCAAGGTTGAGGTATTCACCTAAATTGATCTTTTGTCCTCTAAAAAGATACTCCTACTATAGCAAATTTTATCAAGTTGTCTTTTAAGCGCTTTTTATAAGAGAAATCAAAATGAGACTTCTTAAGGATTGAAGGCTGAAAATATGACGACATATCTATGTCAAAAATGCCACCAGGAGATTGACCCTGCGGAATTAGAAACTTTACCTGGAATTCGGTGCATTATTTGTGGCCACCGAATATTGTTGAAAAAGCGTCCTCCAATTATCAAAAGGTTGAAAACTGATTGAAACAACCAAATAGATGTTTTCGACATTTTGCAATTATTCGATAGGTTTATATTTTATTCAAGATAAAGATGGATCAGCTAATTAATTATTTAGCAAACTGAAAATCTGAGGTTAATAAATAAAAATGGGTAGTATTTGCAAGACCTGCGGTCTGCCAGAAGAGTTATGCGCTTGCTCTGATATTGCACGAGAAGAACAAACGTCAATTCGGGTTTTTATTGAAAAACGAAAATGGGGACGTGAGGTGACGGTCATTGATGGACTGTCTAAAGATATCGATCTTAGAAGCCTGTCTAAACGTCTGAAGAAGAGTTTAGCAACAGGTGGAACAACGAAAGATGGCCGAATTGAGCTTCAGGGTAATTTTCTTCGATCGATTTCACCAATTCTAGTTGATGAAGGATTTCCTGAAACGTCTATTGAGCTTCGCGACTGATTCTTGTAATTAAACTGACTGCGTCTAATTATTCCCTAGATTGAGGGTGTCTCTTCCCATATAGGACGGATACCATTTTCCTTTCTATGGTAGGTTGTAATTAGGGGAATACTGACTGAAAGGTGCAGTTAATCTTGTGGGGTTTCAACAGCTTCAACAAACCGAGCTCCACTGACTACTTGATCGATTGAGTGTATAGAGCCATGTAATTCGGTTATTGTTTCAGAAATGAGGTTAAAATCCATATCAGATCCTTCGAGTACAACCTTAAGATTCTCTGTTTTCGCATCTATTTCAACAAGGGTACAATTTACTGCAGTTACTCCAGCAACCTGCTCCAGAGCAGTTGCAAAGGAAACTATCGATGGATCATGGAGTTTTAACACATCCAACACAAGTCGCCTGACCCCACCTTTTTTTTGAGTTTGTTTTTTTGACATCTCTAGAATGATCTCCAAAATATTCCATTTTCCGGTATCAAATCTCAGGTTTCACTTTCCACAAAAAATTTTTAATACATTAGGAGTCGGATTTCTATGGTGACATGGTTGAATGTCTGATCTCTCTAATTTTATCCCCAAAAAAAGGGAGAAAAAACCGAGTGTATCGTCAAAACTTCAGAAGAAGAAACCTAGAATCATCGAACGAAAAAAATCTCCATATTTATTGGAACAACTAAGTAAAGAACAACTAATCGCATTATTAGAGCCTTTGATGGGCGAGATCCCAGGTTTTGCAGCTAATTTGGCGTGGACACGCCAAAAAATCCTCCCTAAAAACCCTAAAATTCATCCAGAAGAGCTGGCACAAGAACTATCGATACCTTTACTAGAAGCTTACGTAATCTTATCCCAATTACATTCAGATTAAGACTCATCGCTGTCAGTTTCTTGGAACATAATCCCTGCAATTTCTTGATACGAATCGAGTTTGTTTAATGCTTCAGTACAACCTTTGGATAATGGAACATTTTGATTCTCATCAGCCATCTCTTTTGCTTCCTCAAGCTTCTCTCGCGCTTCTGTAAAATGGTCTATCGCTTCTGGACTCATGTTGTCATACTCTGTAACAGCTTGACAAAATAGCTGCATTGCTTGAAAGTATCTGATTTGGGGTTGAAAGGACTGTCTCAGGGAATCACTGGGTAGCTTTTGAAGGACTTTTTGTAAAGTTTGGTTTGCATAGGAGAATTGAAGGGCAGCTTGCTCATTGTTATCTTGTATCATAAATGCTTTCGCAGTTGCTTCATAATATGAAGAATTTTGAATTTGTTCTTGGAGTTCATACTCCACGCTCTTCTGAAGCTTGTTTAATGAATGATACAGTTGAGCTGACTTCTGATAATTGGCTTTTGCTATATCAAATTGATCTGCTTCTGAATTTGTCAGTCCTTGAGTAAAGAGCAATTCTGCTTGGTGTTCTAATTTTCCTACGGTTATAGTCTTAATATCCTCAAAGGTCTGATTCAAAATTTCACTGTCAGAATGCCCTAGAAACTGTGCTTTTTTCAAATTTCTTAAAGCAAGGTATAGATCTTCAGCGTTAGAAGAATTTTTTCCTCGCAATCGGTATAGGTGACCTGTGATGAAGAAGATAATCCCTAAAGAATTGAAATAATGGTCATAATCGCTTTTATTCTGCTCTAGCGTTAATTCATTATTATAACGATTAATTGTCTCAACATATAATACATCTGCTTGAACCATATCATTTTCAGCTTCAGCTATCCGAGCGCGGGTCTCTTGGATTCGAGCATCTATACGTAAAACAAGCCGATCAATGTCATACTGGAGTTGTGAATATAGATCGGGATATTGCGTTTGAGTTTCTAGTATTCCAGTCTGTAATTTTTGGTATGATGAAAGGGCTTTTTTGATTCGATCACTGTAGATCATAAACTCGGAATTGTAGAAAAGTCGGAGGTGTTGGAGGATGCGAATATAAAAATCTTTTTCGGGAAAATCTGTTGAAACTAATGCTTCCCCTAGGTTATCACATTGACCAATTGTCTCCACAGTTTCATCAGCAGAAGTACAATATTTTTGTGTCAGAATCTGTTTGACTCTGACTAGAATGTTTTCATCAGACATAAGTTGCTCCTCAGAGAGGGTATCGATTATGATCGGATCTTTTATCTTCTCGTTAAACCTTTAATCTGTGTGAGATAAGTTCGAAACATCGTTTATTTATTTGTTTGTAAAAACAACGAGTATGACCTAGAAACAAAACCTAGAATGAAAACAGGTGAATGGTATGTCTGATTGGACCTCGGAAGAAGGAATAACAGAAGAAGAGAAATTTTACTTTTACCGCAAGGCTGGACAGATCGGATATGAAGTTTTAAACCAAGTGAAAGAATTGATTAAACCTGGTGTACCCATTATCCGGATATGTGAAACTGCTGAGGGGTTGATATTAGAAAAAGGAGCAGATGGTTTAGGTTTCCCAACCAATGTATCAATTAACAACATTGCAGCTCATTATTCTAGTCCTCATGGGGATGAGACTGTGATCCCTGATGAAGGGAGTGTCAAATTAGATATTGGTGTTCACTGTAATGGCTATATTGCGGATACTGCTGTGACAATAATTCTTTCTCCTGATCTTAAAAACTTGAAGAAAGCCGCAGAAGAAGGATTTAAAGCTGCAATAGAGATTATTCAGGCAGGAACATTACCTTCGTTAATTGGTAAGCGAATTGAAGAAGCAATTACTGGATATGGATATCGCCCTATTCGGGAATTAACAGGCCACAAACTTGGCAGATATGAATTACATGGTGATAAACGATTACCTAATATTAGTTCCCCCTATGATCCTGCAGAGGGGGCATTAGAGGTTGGAGAGGCTTACGCATTAGAAACTTTTGCATCATCTGGGACTGGGAGCGTTCATGAGGTCGTTGGTACAAAGTATATCTATATGCTGCTTCCAAAACGCGTACCATTACGGAATCCAGTGTCAAGAAAGATTTATTCAACAACCTATAAGAAATATAAAACTTTGCCTTTTGCTGAACGGTGGTTAACCTCATACGATCAGTTTAATCAGGCGCGTGTCCGGTTTGCAATACGTGAACTCCTAAATGGTGGTGGAGTTATTGCATATCCTCCTTTAGCAGATGATAAAGGGAGTTTTGTTGCCCAATATGAACATACATTCATTATTACTAAGGAAGATGGTGTTATTATCACTACACAACCACCATTCGATTTTGAGATGCCAGACAGTATACAAGAAAAAACAGATGCTGCCACTGAGGAAAAGGAATAACCTCTTAAATTAGAGTAAGTAAACTTCATGATAAATAATCTCAGCTGACGGATCACACATCCATCATTGTATGGTTTTTCGTAGTTATTTGGCTTAATCTAATGTGGTTGAATTGTCTTCTCATTTTAAGTTTCAGAAATTTCTCATTTCTCTTCGTCAAAAAGACCTGATTGACGAAAATCAGTATGTTCAGATCCTTGATGGGATGAGAAGCTCCTTAAACATTGAAAATCAGTTAACACCATTTCTGGATATTTTTGGATTAAAAAAGACTGATAATGAATTAGAACGTCTTAATCAATCCCTGACCGAGATTGATGCCAAGATAAAAGAAACAATCAAAGCTTGGGAGGCAAAAGTACTATCTAAGAACGAATCGAAAAAAATTCTTACTGATCTGGTTACAGAGCAAAATAGATTAGTAAAAAAGCAAAAAAAACTTCAGTTACGCATACAGGATAAGATATTTCGTATGAAATCCTCGGAAAAAACATTAAACTTTGATATGCAAAAATTTATTGATTCTTTTCTGGAAATTACGGACAATGAAGAAATTTCTATCCTAGTTAGAGAATTCAAGAAGATTTGGGTAAAATACTTAGAGGGTATAACTCCAGAGGATGAATTGACACAGAGACGGGAAAAACTCGATGATGTAGAACTTGAGATCTTAAGATCTTTAATCGATCCAATCGCTGAAATTGGAAAAGACATTTTTAATCTAGATGAAGTCATTCAGCCAATGGATCGAAGTCTTCAGCTACCATTGCTAACAAAAGATCAAGAGGAGGAGCTTCCTGCTGAAGTTCAAATTGAAGTGCCAGATGATAAGAGAATTTCCTCTCCATGGGGTCTAGTTGGATTTGTTGCATACGATCCTAATAAAACCCCCCTTGGGTTGTTTCGCCCACCTATTGTTGTAAATAAATCAATTTTTCTACCTATTGTCAAAGAAAAACCTTTTTCAATGTCCACATTAAAGAAAGGATATGGAGATATTTTTAATCAACTCGGTCTCGATTTAAATTCAATCACTACACAACAAATTCAGAATAAAATCGCTAACGCGGTAAAAATTCCTGAAGAACTTGCTCTACAACCATCATTTGTTAACCAGTGGATTAGTCTCCTTGGACTTGAAGTAGTCCCTGCAAAAGCCCAATTAACGAAAGCCTGGTTCATTGAGTCAGAATTAATTGATACATCTTCTTTTGAACTTCCAATAGTGAAAAATGAAGATTTGAAAAAAATTAGTATTCCAGCATGGATTCCCGCAAAAGGAGAGGCGATTTCTCAACAAACTCACATTAATCAGAAAGTTATCGGGATGGCTGGTTCTGATTTTGGGTTAATTGCTGGAATTATGCATGAAACTCCTTTCGGTCAATGTTTAGTCATTGAACGGAAAGTGCCTCCTTCATATTTATTGGATTTATATTTAAAAGGATTGGGAAAGGAAACGTTAGCTGAACTCCGACAAACTTTTACAAAAGAGCTTCAAATAGGAGAAGGAGAAGCTTTCTCTGCAGAGAATTTGTGGCTTATGTGTAACCGGGAGCGTCTCCTAATCTCCCCTCATGAGATAACTGCTTCATTCTATTCAGTTCTTCCTGCGGCAGCATTCAATTTCTCAGATAAAATTCACGCAAAAATTGGAGTGTACTTTCATTCGATCCCAGAAACTTTCCGATATCTCATCGGCAAACCATTATATAGGGCTGATGAAGAAACTGGATTAATATATGGTTTTTCCGTCTACCAGGGAAACTTTTCCATCCTTTGGACTTCAAAAAATCCAATTGAGATAATCAAACGTTTAGGGAAAAAATCATCCGAACAATATGTTAACCGTTTAAGACGTCGGATTTCCTTGGCATTGGATACTTCTTTCGAAAAGAGCCTGTGGCCAAGCAATTTAGCACGATATTTTTTGAACTTCATATGGATGGAAGAACAACTGACGTTAAAGAAGGCACTTATGGTTATAAAAGAACGATTTTCATTACAAGAAATTTTATTTTCAGAAATAACTGAGATTTCAGAAGATGGACTAAAGTGCCGAGCTTGACCTGGTTGAAAGAAGTTGATAAAGATACTTTAGTAACAGCTAAAGTTAAAACTCTTCGAAACAAAGACCAGTTCATTGTTAATTCTGAAAAACTCATTGTAACTATAAAGGAACCTCCTATTAAGGGAAAAGCCAATAAAAAGCTTCTAAAAATGTTCCGAAAGAAATTCCATACTGATGTAATCCTAGAGTCTGGTCAAACTAGCTCGAGAAAGATCTTCCGGCTCAGAAACATATCATCTAAACAGATATTGGAAGCTCTAGGGGAGACCAAATAGAAGTAAAGAAATGAGAAAAACGAGAGAAAATCTAAATCATTTTTGAAAAAAAGGGGAGAGAGATCGTTGGAGTAATTAGAACTTAATTTCACCCATCATTTTCCTGCGGGCAATAAGTTCTTCAACGACTTCTGGGTTGGCTAAAGTCATAACATTACCAATATCTCTCTTTTCAGCCACAGCTTTCAGGACTCGGCGCATAATCTTTCCCGATCGTGTCTTAGGAACTGCTTCAGCAAACATGATGATCTCCGGATAAACAGCTGGCCCTGCTACTGTTCGAACGTGCTTTTGAATATCTTTCTTTAGTTCATCAGATGGTTCGGCGCCTTCCATAAGTGTTATATAAGCAAAGATAGTTGAACCTTTGACTGGGTGAGGATAGGGGATAACTGCACTTTCAGCTACTTTAGGATGAGAATTAACAGCTGCTTCAACCTCAGCGGAACCAAGACGGTGACCAGAAACTTTAATAACGTCATCTGATCGGCCAAGTATGAAATAGTACCCTTCTTCATCAATCAGTGCATAATCTCCTGTAAAGTAATGACCTTCAAATTGAGTGAGATAAGTGTTTACAAATCTCTCATGGTCACCCCAGACTGTTCTCATCAATCCTGGCCAAGGCATATCATAAGCAAAATAGGCTTGGATATTGGGTTGGGAAACTTTTTTCCCATCATCATCCAATAATACAGGATTAATCCCGAAGAAGGGATAGGTACAACTTCCAGGCTTCATAGGGGTGATTGCACCGAGATTCACCATCATATAAGAACCAGTTTCAGTTTGCCAATAACTATCTACTATTGGACGGCCAATAGGCTTATCTTCCTTTGTGCCATTTCCTACAATTTCCCAATACCAACGCCATTCGGGCCAATTGCATACTTCTCCGACTGTTCCCAACATTTTCAACTTAGACAAATCCCATTTTGTGACATGTTCATCCCCGAATTTCTTTAATGCTCGGATTGCAGTTGGAGCAGTATAGAAGTGAGTGACACCGAACTTCTCACAGATCTCCCAAAATCTTCCTTGGTGTGGGTATGTAGGAACTCCTTCATACATAATGGAAATAGCTCCTAACGATAACGGTGCATAGATGATTTGTGTATGACCAGTTATCCAACCAATGTCAGCAGTGCAATACCAGACATCTCGTGTTGCTGGGGTTGTTCCTTTCAAGTCAAGTAAGCATGAATAGTCCCAGACATAATAGTTTGTTGATACTCCATAAACTAAATAACCAGCTGTGGTATGAACAACACCTTTGGGTTTTCCTGTTGTCCCACTTGTATAGAGAATGAAAAGTGGATCCTCTGCATCCATTATTTCATAATCACATTCTGAGGATTGCTCCTTCATGAGTGCTAAGAAATCTACATCCTTTTTGTATTCATAAACATCGCCCCCGGTAAGCTTGATGACTGCTACTTTTTCAATTGAATCACAAGTTTCAATGATACCCCGAAGATTATCTTTCATTGGCCGGTTTTTTCCTGCCCGCCGTACTTCGTCCGCAACAACCAAGATTTTACATTCGGAATCATCAATTCGATCTTTCACTGATTCTGCTGAGAATCCACCAAATACAATAGAATGGATAGCACCAATCCGTGCACATGCTAGCATTACGATAGCGAGTGTATCAACCATTGGTAACCAAATACATACACGGTCTCCTTTTTTAACCCCTAAAGACTTCAATGCATTCGCTGCTTTATTTACTTCTATCAGGAGTGATTTGTAGCTGTATTCTTTCACTGTATCATCTTCACCCATCCAAATTAAGGCTACCTCGTCTGCATATCCCTTCTCAACCCATCGATCAAGGCAATTATAACAGGTATTTAGTTTTCCTCCAGCAAACCATTTGCCTACAAACTCATCTTTCTCTCCGGTTGGGGGAACCCACACTTTTTCATAAGGGGTTATCCAATCTAGCTTTTTTGCTTCTTCAGCCCAAAATTCTTCCATATTATCGATTGAATATTTCCATTTTTCGAAGTATGCATCCATATTAGCGATTCTGGCATTTTCCGCCAGCTCAGGAAGAGGATAATATTTTTTTGATTTTTCTTTCTCTGTTTCTGTCATCTCAGACATATTATCGCCCATTTTTTTGTTCATTAATCGTCATATAAAACTAAACTTGAATTCAACGGTAATTATAGCTTTATAATCCGATTTCAAAGCTTTTATCAAAAAAATAAGAAGTTTGTTTCTCTTATTGTAATTGAGTTTTAGCTTATCCAATTCTTGGGAGGTGGTCTAATTAAAAAGTTAAGACACAATAACTGTGGACTAATTACGTTTAATAAGTAAAAATAATTAAAAAAAAAGAAAAAATTGACGTCTTTAAGAGACGTAATTTCTTCACACAACGGCTTTTCTTCGGGCCAAATATTCTGTGACGATAGCTAGAGCTGCAGCCAAGAAGGCCAGAATTCCGAGAATGGGGAAAGCTTCGTTGTATGCAAGTACTCCAGCAATGAAAGGTCCTAAAGCTCCTGCAACACCATAAGCCGTAAAAACCAGACCATAATTTCGTCCAAGGTTTTTTGTACCGAAGTAGTCATCTGTTGCGGAGGGAAATAAAGCGAAATTACCACCAAAGCAGAAGCCTATTAAGCATGCTCCTATCAATAATAAGAGAAATTCTTGCTGTATTCCGAAGAAAAACATAGCAACTCCAAGGGTGCCAAACATTATCATCATTGTAATGATCCTTCCAAGTCTGTCTGAAGCAGCACCCCATACAATCCTTCCCGCGGAATTGAAAATTGACAGAAACGATCCTGTTGTCACTGCTAGGACACTTGCATCCTCTGGAGAGATTCCTCCTAAGATTAGTTGATCTTTAGTAAATGTTGTCACATTTCCGATGGTCATTAATCCAGCTGCCGCTGCCAGAATAAACATCAGCCATAGAAGCCAGAATTGAGGGGTTTGAACCATCTCTGTTGGCTCGAAATCTCTCTTATCTCCTACGGATGTAACTTGACTAGGTTTTGGAGTATATCCTAGCGGTTTCCACCCTTCAGGAGGATTTTGTAGTATTTGAGCTGACCCTACTACGAGAACCAGGAAAAGGATACCCAGAACCCAGAAGGCTAAACTGATTTGACCATTGCTGATATCTTCTATCAAAAATTCTTCAATGAATAGAAGGAAAAATGCGCCAAGACCAAATCCTGCGACTGCGATCCCAGTAATTAATCCTTTAAGATCAGGGAACCATTTAACCAAAGCAGCAATGGGACAAACATAAGCAAAACCAATGCCTGCACCACCTATTAAGCCATAAGTCAACGCAATCCAAAGAAATCCTAGTAATTCATTTTCACCTGCAATAATATCGACAAAACCTGCAAGAAACCACCCAATCCCTAGAAGGATCCCTCCAATTGTAGCGACCCTTTTCGGTCCAGCCCTATCTTGCCATCTTCCTGCAAAAATCATGAATCCAGCAAAAGAAGCCAAACCAACGGTAAATGGGAGTTGAGTGAGAAGTTTATCCCAAGCATAAACTCCAGTTTCACTAACCAAAGCTGTTTGGAATTTTGACCAAGCATAAATCGAACCTAGACATAATTGGATTATTACGGCTGGTATTATTAAGATATAGCGATTAATTACATTTTCTTCGCTCAAACAAAAACCACCTATCAGTTTTGAGCCAGGTTTGGAAAAAAACCAAAGCTTATTCTATCTAAGGCTTGTTGGAAGAAAAAATCGTGAGCTATAAATATTTGAAGTTTGAACTGCTCATAATGTGGCTATATGATGGTGCCCAGAGACTCTATCTATGCATACTCACTTCTACTTAGCTAATGAAAGATGTTGATTTGAAGAAAATAAGGATACAAATCCGTAAAGGTTACACTATAAATTACAAATTAAACTAGACCTAATTTCTGAAAATCAGAAATTAATTTCCTCCGTTCTTCCCATGCATCCCTAATAGCAGATAAATCATCTAAGATTTCATTGGTTAAACGGCTGCTGTCCGAAAGCATACCACTTTCAATAGATTCATCAAAACTTCCTATTTTATCATCCAACCGACTTATGATGTTGATAATAGTATTTTCTAATGTATAAAGATAACTTAGATCAAATTCTTTGATTACATTGGAGTCAAAAAAGGTACTAATTCCATATTCAGTCTGTTTTATCATGTGTCGAATATCTGAAAAACTGGAGACTAAGCGATCAAGGTCAGACCAGGTTGTTATCATTTGACTCATTAAAGCAGCTTCTTGAATCTTTTTTATATCATCCAAACAACTTGAAAGACGTGATTCAAGATAATCTCGTATTGCTGTTTCACTCGATTTTCTATCTGATTGTTTCTCATAGCGATTATAGCCAGGTACTTCCTTAGATATCGCTTTTCTTGCTTCAGTGCTTTCAGGATCCAATCTTGACATTTTATTAATTCCTTGAATAATAGAATTAGGAAATTTCTTCTTCCTCATCGGAAGGAGGTTCCTCTTCCTCTTCTTCAGATGGTTCATCGGCAGCTGGTGCTGCAACTGGTGTTGGAGCCCTATCAAAGTCTACAAGTGTATCAATCTGTTGAACAACTCTTTCGACGATTTTACTAGTTCTTCCACCAGAAAAGAAATGAAGAATTACACTGATGAGAATAAAAAGTAATACTATATTGAGAATGGCAATTGTTTGAAATTCAGGTTGGCCGAGTTCCAGACTGTGCAAAAGTGCTGGAAACGAACTTCCTACTAAAGGATTAAGAAGAATTTCTGGCGAAATAATAATATAAGCCAGAATTGTGACTGCAATGATACGGAAAACCATTGCTGGGACAAAATGTCGAAGTAGTGCTGAAATATCAGGTTGAGCAGTTTTTGCTGCTAATTTTAAATCAGTTTCAGGATCACTTTGATTTAAACTTGCGAGATATGACTGTAAACGCATGGTTGATTTTGCATCCCGCATTACTTCTCCTTTCTTAAAGACACGTCTTTCGACCATCTCTCGTAGATAACTCGCTGCAAGCAGATCAAACTTTTTTGATTGTACGCTCTGAATAGATTGCTCTTTTCCCTTTTCTTCTTCCGATAAGGGGACAAAAGTGCGAATTCTCTTTAGGTGTCCTTGGATTCTTTTTTCTCGTTCAGTCATGGGTTCAATAATATTCAAAGTATAGGAGGTTTGAAAAGCGATTTCTAATAGAAGATATAATATAAATCCAAGGGTGAAAATTGGACTCAAGATCATTGCTATTAAGTTTTCAATTATGTACGTCAAGAAAAATGTTGAAGTTGATACATCTGCATTGATAGTTGTGGATATATTGATCTTTTCTGTAAAAATGGCAATTATTACGATAAGTTGAAACCCTAAAAATGAATATATCGCTAGTTTCGTGTCTCCCTCACGAAGAAATCCAATTCCTGAGAGAAACGCAACGGGAAGAAGAATCAGGATTGTAGTAGCTCCCACAAAGTTCCCAAAATCTTCAATAAATGAAGTGATCGTTGTTGCGCTGGAATGTGGGAAAAAACCATTTTCAGGATTGGTAATGGCTGTAAGAGCATTGACCATACTACTATATCCATTAGATTGAACATTCCCGAAGGGAAGGATATCCCCGATGAAAGGAATATCCTTTATAATTGAGGCAATCATAGATACTAAGCTTAATGCTACACCAGCGAAAGCCTGGATTAGCACTTGCACTATCAACATAATATATTCTAAGATATTGAAGACCTGTGCGAAATCAAACATAGAAGGATCAATACTGACAAGAACCAAGACCGCAGAAATCACAAATATTGTGATATATAAAATCCGAAAGAAATGAGCTGTTGCTTGTCCTGCGGGCATATTTTACACAGTTCCTTTTCCTGCTTGTTTTCCTTCCATATATGTCTTAATTACATTGGGAAGCATATCATCAGGGCCAACATTTATGATTTCGACACCCAATCCTCTCAATCTATCTTCTACTTGTTTTCTGTATCCAAGATACTCCTCGAAAATTGCTTCTGCTATAGCTCGTTCTGTGGCTGTTAGATCACTGAGCTTGGTTTCAAAAAGCGGCCCGAAAGGGGAAATTACAGTTATGTTGTTCTTAGTTGCACGGGCGCGCTTTGCAGCTTCAGTGAAAATTTCTGAATCAGAGGATTCAAGATCAGTCAGAAAAACATAAAATGAGGCACGAGGTACCCTCTGCATCACAAAATCTACTGCAGCTAAAGGATCCGATCGACCTTGAGGTTCTACGAGAGCTAGAATTTCCAGTAATTGAAAGAACATTGCTTTTCCTCCTCCTGGTGGAAGAAAAGATGTGGGTCGGTCAGCAAATGTTACCATTCCGAATAAATCTTGACGTTCTTCTGCCATCTTCATGACTAGCATAACAGAGCGGATAGCGAAGTCTAGTTTCGTATTAAAAGGAAGTCCAGCTCCCATACTGCCACTATGGTCTAGAAAGACAACCATCCGAATATTCTTCTCTGATTCAAACTCTCTAACCATGAGTTCCCCTGTACGGCTGAAAGCTTTCCAATCTAAAGATTTGAAGGGGGCACCAGGGTAGTATCGTGCTAATGCGTGAAAATCGTCTCCCATTCCTTTCTGTTTTGTTTTATGAGCCCCAAACATCTTTCCTTGTTGTCTTCGTTTACTCAATGCTTCCATCCGCCTAATATCTTCGTACGAAGGATAACAAAGAATTTCTGTATAGAAGTGCCTTATGTCTTCTTCAAAATAAAATCCTAATCTATCATGAATGATGACCTTCACTGGTCCAATGCGATAAACTCCACGTGTACTTACTTGAACGATATAGGAGAATTCCTTAGTCTCTCTACCTTCAAGCTGAGTAATAATGAAGTTTTCACCTAAGGCGATTTCAAACATATCAGGAATGGCATCATAGATCTCCAAAAAGTCCATTCGGCGGCGTCCAGTGTTTTCAATTTTAACCGTCACATGGACATACTCCCCGGCAAAAGCTTTCTCTCGATCCACGGTACGTGTAACTCGTATAAGTGATGCGTTAGCTGACACACGGAAAAAGGGTAGACCAATGATACTTGCTAACAACAATAAAGTACCAAGGAACATGCCATAATCTACTATCGGAGAACTATTCAGAATTTCAAACGGTCTGAATAAGTCTGCCATTGAAGTTGTGTTTCCGTTTGTTGGAGCTGGTTCTTCAGTAGCTTCCCATCCTTCTTCACCTGAGAGAATGGGGAACATTGTAGCTACAGTACCGATTCCTTTGGCACTTAATCCTACAGAAATTAATAATATACCTCCAATTGCAATGAAGGCTCCTCGGGATGAAAGCATTCACATTTACACCTAGTAAAAACTCTTCCTATTCTTCGTATACTTCTTCTTCATAATACTCTTCATAGACTGCTTCTTCTTCTATTGGGTCTACTGGTAGCACCAATCCATCTCGAACATCTTCAGCAATACGAATCTGCGTGATTCCTTCTAATTCAGCTTCAGGTTTGAGTATAAGGCGATGATGTACTATATGAGGTATCATTAAAAGAATATCATCTGGAATGACATATTCACGACCATGTATAGCAGCTCTAGCTTTTCCTGACAACAAAAGACTTTCACTCCCACGAGGAGAACATCCCAAGACTAACCGTGGGTCAGTTCGAGTTGAAACAGTGATATCACGTATCATTTCTAGGATTTCAGGACAAACATAGACTCTTTTTACCACATCCATCATAGCTACAATTGTTTGAGGAGAAACAACTTGGTTGAGTGTCGCGGGGACGGGTTCGTTTTTAAATTTAATAATTCGTAATTCATCGTCAGGAGAAGAATGGTGAACGATAACTTTAATCATAAAACGGTCTAATTGAGCTTCAGGGAGGGGATATGTTCCTTCTTGTTCAACAGGGTTTGCTGTCGCCATAACAACAAATGGTTGTTCGAGCTTGTGCGTTTCCCCTTCGATTGAAACTTGTCGTTCAGCCATAGCTTCAAGCATTGCAGATTGTGTTTTCGGAGGAGCTCGGTTAATTTCATCTGCGAGAATAACATTACCAAAAATGGGGCCCTTCTTTAGTCGGAAGGTTCCTGTTTTAGGATTAAAAATATTTGTTCCAACGATATCTGAAGGAAGCATATCTGGCGTGAATTGAATTCGTTTATATTCAGTTCCAAGGACTTTAGAAAAGGTTTCTGCCATGTAAGTCTTCCCTATACCTGGAACGCCTTCGAGGTAGACATGCTTACCCGTTAACATAGCAATCCAAAGCATTTCGAAGATTTCAGTCCTTCCGATGTATACTTTTCGGATTTCTCCCATTATTTGTTGATATGCACGAGCTATATCGTGAACATCCAGCATTTCATAAGTTAATTCATCACTAGTGAAATCTTTCCCTTTCAAATCGGTTTTGCTCATTTCTTTCACTTCTAATTTATCTTAAAGATCATCAGTACGGTTTAATTAAGATTAAGTTATCTCTACTCCAATGTTTTTTAGGAATAGATAGTGATCTAAAAATTCTTGTTCAGAAATCGCAGCTCGACTATCAATAATCCGTTCGATTGCAATTAACCCATCAGTAATGCCTCTATGAGTGAAACGATCGGGAAATTCGTTTGCTAAGTAAGTAGCGGCCACTTCAGGGGTAAGGTCAACCTCTGGATTGTAGCGGCGAATTAAATTACGCCTTAAACGGCGATATATCAGTTCTAAACCGCGCGAATATTGTTGATATTCAAGGAACCAACGCATTTTAACTGCGAAAAAGCTACGCCCATAATATCGTTCAACACGGGTTAACAGAAGAGGTTTAGCTTGTGTTCTTTTCGGCATAAATCGTCTTGATAATATAATTGCTCCAATTGGTAAAGCCCACGCAAAGAGGGGAAACATTGAAATCATATCGAGAAATTTCAGATATAAACTAAGTGGGAGGGTTGGTGATAAAGGGTGATTTGCAAGGTGTCCTTCATCAAATATGATTGTTTGACCTGGCCGACTTGTCATCATTTTATCGACTACATTTTGAGCAAAAGCTCTATTATCGTAAGTTGAATCATACTCTTCTCTTTCATCATCAATATACTCATTGATGAAAATGGAGGGATCTGAACAGATGGTTAAGTCTCCTCCTAGAGGAAAAGGAAAATAAACAAAAACTGGAAATCCAATGGTTGGGTTTCCCCATTCAGTCACATTTGGGCCTATTTTATTAACATCTTGCTTTGCTAATTCAATATCAGATTCTAACCATGCCTCACTACTGCTATAGAGGACAGCGATTTGAAAACTGAAGGAAAAATCAGGGATATTTAAATTAGAGACTTGGCTTTTTACATCAGAAAACGCGTTGGATAGAGAAGCTGGAAACTCTCCCATTGGCACCCATTTAGTTTCATAAGAGACTTGGCATTCTCCTGTAATGGGGTCCTCTGTCGCGTTAACTGGATAACGAACCTTCATTGTTATGATTGAAGCAAAATTTCCCACAACACCATTACCACTGAGCCCCTCTGTAAATTCAGTGACCCAAGGGGCTGGCATTCGATAGCTGGTACCTTGAGTAACTGAAACAGGAGAATGAAATATCGGCGTGAGAGGGGTAGGAGGTTTGTAGCTACCTTGGTCAACTAGTAGGCTCCCATTAATGGCAACTCCAGCAATTGGGAAATTTGCACCGAGATCACATGACTCAGTGGTGGTTGTAGTTGTAGTATTGTCTGTAGTTGTTTCAAATCCAAAGATATTTGTCCCTCCTGTCGCATCACTGTACCCCAAACCACCTAAATCTATCTGTGCCATCATTCCTAGAAAGATAGAAAGAACTCCAAGGATATCATTAGCTGTGCCAAAGTCATCTGCGATTAAAACTCGTCCTCCCTTAATAGCGTAAAAAACAATAGCTAATGCTTCGGAAAAATCATAATGGACTGCTGGGCCTAATATGATGAGAGAACTGTTGGATTCAGAAGCATTTAAACGATTTAGAACATTATTACTGCCAACAATAGTAGAGATTTGACCCCCTTCCCCTTCGTCGCCATATTCTTCGAACATTTTCTTGAATGCACTAGCTCCATTCCAACCTTCATTATAAATGGAAAAATTAGTTGTGTTTCTATCTACAGCTACTATACCCAGTAAGAATGCTGCTGCAAAAGGATAACTAATGAAAATGGCTAGGATGATCAGTGCAGAGGTTGTTCGATCTACCATAAAGTCTCACTTAGTCTTTACTATATTAATCTCATCAGTTATATGTAAATGATCAATACTCTTCAGCTACTTCAGCTATCTCACCAACAGATGTGGCTGTTTGAAGGAATTGATGAAGTCCCGACAATCCATCTTTGAATTCCTGAGTTGTAAGAGGAGCTTGACTGTATCGGGCTTTTTCAAAAACCATCACAATAGCATTAATAGCGCTCGGATCTAAATCCCCACGATTCATCAGTCTAACACCGAGTTGACGTGCGGATTCATTCGGTGTACGACCAATACCAAGAAAACCTTCAGATGCAAGAGTCATCGTTTGCCACATGAGGATCGATGCTTCTCTAAACATTTGTTGTCGTGCCAATTGTCGAATTTGAACAAGGCGTTGTTCAATTTCTTGTTCCAGAATAGTTTTCTTTACTCCTCCTCCTCCGATGGTCTCCATAATTTGTCGTCGAAAATAGAACAACACAATTCCAATAATTAAACCACCAACAACAATAATAGGTAGAAGTAGATCAAATAGATTTAATACTTGGGCAAAATAATTTAGTTCTTTCATTCCTATCACAATTCTCATAATGTTTTTTGGTCTTTCTTGTCCTTCTATTAACTAATCTAGATGAGTAGACGATTTAATACCAATATTACTTTTAATTTCTTTTCTGATTTATATTACTTATTCATATAAATATGTCAGTATTGACGTATATTTTTGGTGACCTGATTTTCATAAATTTCGCATTTTTTTGACTCTCTCATACAAAGCTGCTACACCTACACCGCCCCCCATCGCCAAAGTGGGAAATAGAATTAACTGAAATAGATTAACTCTGAAAACCACTTGGGGTTGAGTACCATTCGGACCTGAGGGTTCTGAGGTTTGAGGGGGTGCAGATGTCTCTGGTGCATGAAAAATGGTAAAGACTCTGGAAGATACTTCTTGTATATTCGCGGTATTATCCGCTATCCTTGTCCTAATGAAGTAATCACCATCTGGCTCGGATGAAATATCTAGTTTCAAGGATGCACTTGTGGAGCTCAAGGTTACTTGAGTGTCAGAGGCAGTGTAAGAGGAAAGAACATCCTGTGTATCCTCAGATACCAGCTCGAATTCTAAGGTATCAGTGTTAACGCCACTTCCTAAATCAGTGGGATCTACTGCGTCCGTGAAAATTACTGCAATTTCAACATCTTCATCGACTGTTAAATCGGGCTCTTGAGAAATTATCAAATCAGGGTCAACATTGTCAAGGTTCACCGATTCTACAATCTGTAACGAATTTCCAATACTATCATTAACAGTTAAGATTAATGTCCAGGCAACTTCTGAGGTGTAACGGGGATCCCGAATCAGAGTAATAGGATCATATATTTGCCAATTATACGAATAGGTATCTTGATCAATATTAAGATCTCCACTAGAGAGAGTGTGGACTATTGAAGCATCATTTCGGATAATGAGGCTAATTGAGGAGTTATCCACACCACTATTTTCCCCTGATGCTGAAGCCGAGTCAGCTAAGGAACCTGAAATACTTACAACCCCTGATGAGTCAACCATAAGATAACTATTATTACTATCGTATTGTATGGTTGCTGTGGGGTCAATAATATCAAAAACAACTGTGATCTCGGTTGAATACTGATTATTTCCTAAATCAAAAGCTTCGACTGTGATGTTATAGGTTTTATCCTCTGGACTTGCAGTATCCCAGTTATAAAAGTAGTTCTGTCCGTTTTGAGTTGTTGGATAGCTTGTTCCATCAATCCAAAGAATTACACTACCAAGACCAACTGAAACAACCCCTGATCCTGAATCAGGGTCAAAAACAGTAGCATTGAGTATTGTAGTAGCATTTTCTGAGAGAATTGCTAGGCTCCCAATGGTTACTGGATCAATTATGACTATTGAGGGAGGAGTCTCATCGTAAACCTCCCATTGCAGAGTAATGGAATAACGCTTTTCCAGCAGGGAACCATTGTCTAACTCATGATAAATGCTCCAGCTGAAGGATGTGATATTTTCCCATCCTGGAAATGCACGAGTTAGGGAATAATTTCCATCGATATTTACGAGCTGAGGTAACATACTTGATTCATTCCAGAAATCATGTATCCATTTCCCCCAAAGTGTACGTCCAGTAGAATCTTGAAGTGTTCCCCTTAATTCAATGTCTCGATTCATGATTCCAGTAATTAAATATATGCTATTATTGCTAATGTCGACAAGAGTATCATTAGAGGGAAAATAGATTTGTAGGGAGATGATTTCGAAATCATGGTAGATATTGATGAGTTGTTCTGCAGAATTCAATCGATAATGAAGGAGCTGTGGATTGTCAGTGATGTTTAACCTTATAATCAGACTATCCCCAGTAAAGTCATATGGTGTTAGATAAACTAGATTATAGTTTGTACCTGTAGCACTTCCTACTATAGGCGCAAATTCATGAGTTCCATTCCACCCACTTACACGTAAACTGTTAACCAAATATGCAGATATATCATTCCCTTGGTCATCCGTTATTGTTCCAGAAACGGTCACGCTTTCCCCTATAAAAACAGAGTTACCCGTGAAACCGCTCAGATTATAAGTTAAATCAATAGTGGAAACTACCCTAACGTTAGATACACCTGTTCGTCCTTCTCTTGGAATTGGGTTTCCTTGATCCCAACAATATATGGTAATGTTTTCTAATGGGAACCAGTTAGGTATGGTAACAATCACAAAAAATTCGCCATTTGCATCAGTAGAGGTTGTAGTTGGATGATCATAAGTACCCCCTGTGTAATTGAACGAGATGACAATAGTGGCTGGATAAATACCTCCCTTAGTTTCAGAGTCTAAATAATCACCAGTCACATTTATCGAGCTTGTCCCTCTATAGACCTCATAGTGGTCTGAAAGAGCATTGAATCCCGCATCAGTATGAGATCCATCAGTAATTTCCCCCATTCTAGTAGTGATTTTGTCAATATTCCGAACGATAATATTAATGTTTTTAATGTGAGCAAAATCAGCTGCGGAGGAACCATTGACCCAGTCTCCTGACAATTCCCCTGTAGGTACCGACGGATGAGTAATATTATAAATCCATCCCTTAGCAGCTCCAAAATTAGCGCTAGCAGAGATATTGTATGTATCTTCTACAGTGGACCCTGAAACATTTGTTTGGACATAAAAAATTACTGTGCTATCAACAGTGTTTTGACTGGAGGCTTCTAAAAGAGTCTCATTTAGCACTCGCATCTTATAAAGGCCGTAGTTCGTTGTACCGTTTACTAGGAGAGTAATGGAGATTCCGTCAATGAGAGCATTGGCCAGGGGAAGAATTTCTCCAGTATTGTGAAAAGTGAGCCTTAAATCAAATCTGATTTCAAAGGTTTCGCCTTGAACGACTAACGAGGCATTCGGATTTATAGATGGATTAGGCCTATAAATACTGCCCGTAAAATATTGAGGATTAATAGTAATGTCAAAAATGATCTCAGAATATGAGCTATTCCCAATGAATTGAGTGTAATTTTTCGGGCCTACATGCCAGGGCAAAGAGTCATTGGCAAAATCGGCTATTGCTTTGAGTTGAATTACTTGAGGTTTTAGACTACTGGTAGTGGTGACACGAATCGCTATATATCCATCACTTCTTGTTTTATGGTAGTTCGGTCTTGCTTCACCATCAGAATAAATGAATCCTATTGAGACCTCTGGATCAGAGACACTCAGTGAGACGTTTACAGGAATACTCCCTAAAGAAATAGCCTCTATGACCTCTTCGACCTCAAAATAAACATCCAAGACGTCACCTGGACGGAGGATTTTTGCTTCTGTGCTAGAAGAAGGGTAGGATATTCCGTTCTCAATAAGATCTCTTGTGTAGATGTTACAAAGTATATAATTAGCATCAATGTCAAGATTTCTCTGGATTGTATTCCATGTTTTGTCGAATTCTGCAAAAGTATCATAACCAGCATGATACGGACCAATCAAGCGGGGATTTGAATCATTTTCAAAATCGACCGTTATTTTAATTCCCAGGTTGAGATAGTATTCAGGAGTGACCCCAAAGGTTGTGCTAATATCCACATATATCCAGCCATTTATATCCGTATAGTGGTAGCCCGGATTCGGAGCAACAGGATTCGTATTAATAATACTAACGCCAGGAATCTGTTGGATTAATTCAATTTTCACAGGAAGGGTGCCAATTGGAGAGATTGACTGATGGTATTGGTCATCGTAATAATCCCCATAAGCATAGATTTGCGTCGCTAGTCTCGCTCCTTCTCCTGGTCGGATACTAGTGTCGTTTAGCGAAGAGGAAATCTCTCCAATCCAAAAATCATGGTCAATACTGATCACTTTGGAAGTGGTAGCATTAACACCAGTCGCAGAAGTCAGAAAACGATGGGGCAATAAAACAGAAGAATAGGGGTAGGATAAAGCTGAATTATTCTGCAAATTTGCCCTCGCAATAATAGTTGGGGTTTTTTGACCATAATAAGTAGGATATATCGCAGTGATATTAAATTGGACAAGTCCAGCACTATTAGTGAAAGCCCAGCTACCATTATACGAAAATCCTGGGACAGCACTGAGGGTTACCCCTGCTGGCCAACCACCCCCGAAATCTAAAGTTACGTTAACAGGAATGCCCTCAAGGATATAGGGAGTTGAGGTCCCATTATACGAGGTAGTAGCTTGAACTCTAAATGTCACAATCGTGATGTTTTCAAGTGGGGGATTCAGGGGCCAGGAATCATTCTCCCCTTTTGGCCAACCAGATGTATCGCCAATGGCAGATATAAAATCAATAGATACGATGTCTTCCTGATTATCAATCGTGAAATCAACCGAGGCTGTCTCTGTATTAGTGCTTGGATTGCCAGGAACGTAATTACTAGTGTAAAAACCAGTTCCATCGAAATTGGCTGTAACATTACAATAATAATCATTCTCAGACGTGGTAGGATAGGTTGTATTCACGAATAAGTAGATCTTACCATTCGAATCTGTTGTAGTTGATGGATTTCCCAACGAATCTTGAAGATAATAGTTGAACCCATTGGTTCCATTTAGAATTTCTATATCATTACTGAAATAGAGGGAACAGTCAACTGCTACGTCTGGTACAGGATCTACCCCTGAAATTGCGGTTAATGAAGCGGTGGCATTTTCTCCCTGCCGAAAGCTATTGTCCCCACTAATAGGATTCACCAAACCAGGAGCATCAACAGAAAACATGGCATAGCCACTAATGATAAAAGAATCAGTTCGATTAAAAGGTGGGCATCCAGAGATTTCAGAAGTTACATTGTATGAGGGATAGAATTGGTAAATTGTTACATTATCATCAGCATCGATACCCATAGCATTTAATTCTGTCCAAGTGGGAATTTGAAATGTGGTATCAAGCCAGCCAAGTTGAGGATCATCCGAAATTGAGGGTTCTTCGGCGGGTCTCGAACCATTAGTATAATCTGACTTGACGAAGTGGGTTGAGACATTTTCGGGAGTATCACTACTATTGAATAGATAAATATCAATCCTTTGAGATAATATTGCAAAATCATAGTTAGGAATATTAAACCGATTTCTGATGTGAATCGTGTCACCAGGAAAATAAACAAACCCTCCATCAACTATTTCGTTTACACCAGCCCGAGGAGAGTGACGAGAGCCTGAAGGTGGAATGATCCCAGTACGTGGAGAAGAGGAGGATGAAAGACCATTTTCCTGAAGGGGTGGGACTTGTCTATTACCTAATGAAGAAGAGTGGGAATCTATAGACTCAGTTTGAAAAAACTGAATGAATCCCTGAGCTGAATAGGTAAATAATAATACTATGAAGAGGAAGAAGATTTTATTGTTTTGTATTCTTTTCACTTTTATTCCACCAAAAAGAGGATCCTCTGTTATAATTTTCATGGAGTAGTTCCTGTTTATTTTAAAAGTTGGAGAGCGATGCGAGAAAGTATTTCTTAACTTCTTGAATATTTACCTTTCTTTATTTATCTATCCATATCGAATGAATAGAATAAATTATCTTTTTTAAAGAAAACCCCTTTTTATTTCATATGACTAATTAGATAGTGATCTTGTTTTTTATCAGCATCGAGGTTTTTCAAGCACTATTTCTATAGTAATTATTACTGAAAGTTGTTCGAATTGAAGCATCCTTCCAGAAATAGTCATCAAAACGAATTATCTAGGAGACGTATAGGCATCAATCATGACATTTTATCATTGAAAATTATGATTCAAAGATTCTCCTTGGAATGAAACATATTCCTCCTAGCCTTCGATCTTAGAAAAAATTTTTGACCAACGATAATCTTACAAAGCTGGAAATAAAAAGGTATTTAACAAATCTCAGGGGTTTAGAAAATATAGGATCATGGAGTTGACGGGTATACCATTATTCAAAGGAAGTAAAACCAAAAAAGCACAAGAGGAATTCGATCAAGGAATAGTTTTTTATGAAACTCAGCGCTATGACGAGGCTTTAGAGAGTTTTAAAAAGGCCTCAAAGTTATTCAAAGGTGGAGATCAGAAGAAACTCAGTCAGAGAGCTGAAGCGTATCAATTTTGTGCCAAGGGTTACATAAATATGCTTGATATGAATCTTCTAGATGCAATCCGATGTTTTGGAAAAGCGAATGTTAAATTCTCAACAGAGGGGTTTTCTGAAGAAGCAAAACAAGCTAGAACCATTCAAGCTCAAACTCAAGGAGAATTTGCTAAAGTTAAAGCCAAAGAAGGGGAATTTATCGAATCAGCACGTTTATATGAATCTGCAGCTGCTCTTTATCAAACAACGGGTCTAGAAATGGAAGCAGCCCGAGCTCGGGCTCGCTCATTTGTACAAAGAGCAGCAGCGATGGATTCAAATTTTGATAAGGCATATTATTTGGAGAAAGCAGTCGAGGAGTTCAAATTAGGACGAGAAGATCCAACACGATATGAGGCCCATGCACTATATCAACGAGCAAGAGCATTAATAAGTGCCCGAGAAAATGTTAAGGAAGTAATCGATCTCCTTGCAAAAGCTCACGAAAAATACCACAAAGTGGGGAATACTACGCAAACCGAGAAAGTACGACGATTGTTACAAGATCTAACAGAACAGGTAAAAACTCGCCCCTCAGAGTTTGGAATTTAGTTTGTAAGCTACAAATATATATTAATCTGAGATTTAATTTAATATCAGTCCTGCCAATGATGACAGCTTAGGGAACAGAAGTTATTAATGATGAACGATGAGCGGTCTGAGGCTTAAATACTCTTTTTAGGATTTTAAAGTCGATGTTAGTCACAATTTTTCCTCTTCGAGACTTTCCTCTTATTAATCCAGGAGATGATCTCGAGAGTATCTTGGTTACAGAATTACGGAAAATTACATTGGAAAATGACGATATCCTTGTCATTGCTCATACCATTGTTTCCAAAGCGGAGAATAAAGTATACAACCTTGCTGAAATTAATCCAAGTTCCTTCGCGTTATCTGTTGCGGAGCTTCAAGATAAGGATCCAAGAAAAATTGAGGTCATTCTTCAAGAGAGTAGTGAGATCATTCGTATGAATGAGCATGTCCTGATAACTGCGACTAAACACGGCTTTATTTGTGCTAATAGTGGCGTAGATAAATCCAACACTCCAGGTGAAACTGTTATTGGTCTTCCTAATGATCCTGATTTATCAGCAAAACGGATAAGAGACCGAATATTCAAAGAATTAGGGATAAATGTTGCTGTTATTATTTCTGATACCTTTGGTCGCCCTCTCAGAGCAGGTACGGTCAACGTTGCCATTGGAGTTGCAGGAATTAATCCTATTGACGATTTAAGGGGACGAAAAGATCTTTTTGGATATGAATTAAAATCAACTGTTGTTGCTAAAGCGGATGAAGTAGCTGCGGCAGCAGGTCTTGTGATGGGGCAATCTGACGAGGGAACACCAGTTATTATTGTACGGGGAGTGGAATATGAAGAAGATGATATTTCTACTACAATTTTGATTAGGGATCGTCAAACTGACGTGTTTCGTTAAAGATTATGTTTTTGATTTTATTTTTTCCACGTTGCAGGACATTTCATTTAAATTCACACTAAAAATTGTTTAAATAGCCAATTATCATGCGCCGATAGTCTAGTTTGGTAGGACTCCAGCCTCCCAAGCTGGTGACCCGGGTTCAAATGTAATCTTAATTAGAGCATTACTGAAACTCCCGGTCGGCGCATCCTCCAAGTAATGAAACTGATGTTCCCATGATCGCACGCCTCCTATTCTTAGGATCTTTACAATATGACTTAAAACAGCAATCCTTATCTTACCAAATTTCTTCAGAGATATCTCTACGAGAAATTGTATCAGAGCTGATAAAAGATCCAAAATTCAAAGAACTGAAAAGTTTCTTTTCTGAGTCTTTAGAGACGAAACGATCTCTTTTAATTTTCATTAATCAACAAGAAATTTCTGTATTAAATGGTATGAACACAACGGTGAAAAATGAAGACACAATAGCTTTTATTCCAGTCATTCATGGAGGAGCTTTTGAATAGGTCACAAATCAGTTTAGGGTGATAAATCATGACGATAAATATGAAAGGAAGGTCCTTACTAACACTTAAAGATCTTTCAACTGAAGAAATCCGGTTTTTTCTAGATGAAGCTTTGAAATTTAAAGCCAATAGGCCCCAATATGTGAGGGATCAACCCTTGAAAGGAAAAACCTTGGGAATGATCTTTCAAAAACGATCTACTAGGACTCGTGTGTCAACAGAGACAGCAATGGTCGAGCTAGGGGGCCATGCCTTGTTTTTAGGAAAGGACGACATTCAACTAGGAGTAAACGAATCGTTGTATGATACAGCAAAAGTTTTAGGTCGAATGGTATCTGGAATTCTTGCTCGGGTCTTTGACCATAATGATGTAGAAACTCTAGCAGAACACTCGGGTATACCTGTAATCAACGCGCTCTCTGATCTATTTCATCCTCTTCAAGGTTTAGCAGACATTATGACGATTGAAGAGCATCTTGGGAAACTAAAAGGGGTAAATATCGCGTGGATTGGAGATGGAAATAATGTATGTCATTCTTTAATGATTTCTTCCGTTAAAATGGGAATGAATATGTATATAGCAACACCTGAAGGATATGAGCCGAATCCTAGTGTTTTAAAGTACTGTAAAAATAGCTCGTTATCGTCAGAACAAATTAAATTGACTTCCGACCCTATTGCTGCAGCAACAGATGCAAATGTGGTAGTAACAGACACTTTTATTTCCATGGGTCAGGAAGCAGAAAAACAAGAGAAACTAAGAAAATTTAGTGGGTTTCAAGTTAATAATCAGCTAGTTCAGCACTCTGATAAAGATTTTATCTTTTTGCATTGCCTTCCTCGGCACGAAGAAGAAGTTACAGATGACATAATTTATGGTGAGCATTCTGTTGTTTTCGATGAGGCTGAGAATCGATTACATACCGTAGCTGCAGTATTGAAGAGTGTTCTATGAGCTTCATAATATAAAATCTGCTTTTATTAGGAGAAATTATTTAAATAATCTAAGATTACTTAAGGATTGGGAAAAAAAATATAGAAACGATGAGGCCAAATACGTGGTTATAACCCCTATTTGTAACTTTTGTGCGAAAACCGGAGTATTATGTAAAAAATGCAAACAAAAACTTCGAAAAAAGAAAATCACACAACTCGACGTTGATGTTTCAATTGCTTTCGCTAAAGCTGAACAACGATTTCCGAAACAACTTCAGAATGTGACCTTGGATCGTGCACAGCAATTGAATGGATCTATTGTGCTTTTAACACGGAATGGGTATAATATTCTGGAAAATGATGAAGTTAGACAATTTATCGAAACTGAAATCAGAAAACCCATTGAAATTATTGAGAGAAAATCTGACACACGAAAAACTTTTGCTGATTTCTTTGCTCCACTGGATATTCTGGAAATTGATCAGATCTTTGCCCCCCCAGAGGGTGATATTGAATTAAAGATCACGTTACGGGGAGATCCAAAATTGCTTAGATTTCCCCTAGATCAGCTGAAACAGATTGCTGAGATGATATCAAAGAATCCTGTTCGCTTGGAAATTCAAAGTTAAACTCTCTTATCCTCCAAGGAAAAACATTATTATTCCCCCGATTGAAAATCCTAGGAATTGAAGTAATCCTTGGATAATACAAAGAATTCCAACTGCTATAGAGATTATGGGGGAGGATAAGACTTCTGCGACGAGAAGGTAAAGGTCTTCAATCAACTTAATTGAGAGATAAAGGGCAAGAAAAATAATCACAAATACAATGGCTAAGAATTGAATTGATTCAGCTCCAAGGAAAATTAATAATCCAGCTCCGAGAAGACCAACTGCTAGGGAGATGAACGCACCAATTCTGAAATCTTTGATTGGTCGAAGTATTAAGACAAGACTGAGGATTCCCAAACAAATGATTGTAATTAGATCAAAAGCAGGATATTCATCAATAAATTCAGGTCCAGGTTCTCCCATTGTAGACCATAAGAGCAATCCAGCCCCTATTGTAATAAGTGCAAGAACACCTACTGGAAATCCTACTAAGGACAATTTATCAACAATCCCTGACATATCATCAGAGCTTACACCAGCCAATCGCACCAATAGCCATGATGCTGCCAAGAGACCACCTAGAATAAGAATTAGGAAACTCCAAAACACCAGATTGTGCAATAAGTTATCGACTATATCAATGGCTGCCATTTGAATCCATTCCTAAGTATGCATCAATTAAAATCAATTATAAATTTCTCATGCTAAATGGATTAATTAACCCTTCTTTTATTATCCATTGTGTATCGGCATTGAAAATCCATGAACCTGTTTAATCTGCATACAAGAGAATATCTTTCGATTTTTACTCAGCGTCTAGGAGCTATAACTGGAATGAATCGAGGTAGAACTAATTCATCTCTGAAAAGGATAGTATTTACTTCGCAAATCGCTTAGAATTTGTAATTACTACATCTTAGAGTTGTGGCCATCCCATAAAATACAATGAAAGAAGTATATTAATCCCCAATATTCCTAATGCGAAATATCGGATCCATGGCAAGAATCTGCTAAATTTGGGACCTAAAAAGGCAGTTAACAGCTTATCTCCGTCTAAAAAGGGGATTGGTAATAAATTGATTATAGCAAACATAAGATTTAACATAAAACCATATAGAATGGTATTAAGCGTCCAGTAGGGGATTAAATTTACTAAGGGAGACGATCCGAAAAACCGAGATTTAAGATACTCCCATGTACGAATACCGATGAAACCTTTACTCTGATTATCGTCACGGGCAACTGTTTCGAGAGTGATAGGTTTTCCTCCTTTGGCAAAATGGAATGTGAGAGTCTGATTTGGGATAATAGATGAATTAGCATATTGTTGAAAATCAGCAGCTGATGTTATATTTGTAAAATCACTAGATGAGTTTATAGCAATAATAGCAAATCCTGCTTTTATCCCTGCTTGAGCTGCTGGTTTATTAGGAATTACATCTATAATAAGAGCTCCACTTGATTCCGTTTGATAAAGAGGTGCAATCAATAGGGGAAATCCAAAAGGGAGAATCAGGATTATAATGAATATAACTGCAACAATCATATTAGCCAATGCGCCAGCAGCCATGATACGTGCTTTAGATCGACGAGATTTTTGATTGAAAACCTCTTCATCAGGTTCAACAAATGCTCCAAAGAATAATAGGAATATAAAGATTCCAGTGCTTTTCAGATCAACCTCCTCTACTCGTGCAGCGATTCCATGAGCAAATTCATGAGCTATGGCTCCAATCATTATTGCTACTAAGAAATATGGGAGACTTTGAAAAGAAATAGTTATTCCAGGAATCACAGGGGTCACAGCAATAGCAGAGCTCGTCCCATCGCTAGCAGGTAGGAAAAACAATGGTATATTTAGAGTAAAAAATGCCAGACCAACAATTAGAATTCCTAATCCTGAAATTATTCCAATATCCCAAAGAAATTTCCAAATTACTTTCCCTTTACTCGAAAGTCGGTCGATAAGATGGTTCAATCTTTTGGTACGGTAGAACGCATATCCTAATCCAACTTCAGGATTTTTCACATCGAACCAATGGATCCGAGCAATAGCGTTTAAAGAAATCCAGCTAAATCCAACAATGATTAAGAAAACAAATGGGTCCATCTTTTTTTTTCCGTTTTATTTGGTAATGATCAAAATAAGCATTTTGTACCCAATAGTTCGAAGTTATTTACCTATCTCTCAGTTCAAGTTCTTCTCTTTCGAGTGGGCCTTGATTTTGTCAGTATGAAACATGCTAAAGGATTTTTTGATTAAGGAGATGATTGGTTTTTTTCAGGTAAAACTAAGTACCGATAAGCTTATAACTATTAATACCTAAAATAATCGTTGGAAGGATCCAATGATGGCTCTAGCCCTCCCGATAAGGCTCAGAATAATTTTTCTAAAGTCTTAAATGATGAAGATCTTGAGTTCTGAGGTGTCTTTCCATTAATGATCAAAGAAACCTTTTTCCTCCCCCCTTAATCTTGTACTACTTTCTAGGGTACCATTAGCTCGAAGAACTCGGGGGATGATAATAATAGTAAGTTTGGTTCTTCCTTTTGAAATACGTAAATGATTAATGGCATTTGCTCCACCATAAGTTTCTTGAGATACAACTAAAGCACCTAACTTTGCATCACTGGCTAGTTTTTGATCCATGCCAGGAGAATCGATCTTGGTTATTTGACACTGAGCATTTCTTTTTGATAAAAAACTTTCAACTGCTTCCTGACGAATTTTATAATTTTGAATTATCTCAAAATGCTTTTTTTGTGTTTTGTTCAGATAGCTTGAACTAATTAGTCCAACATGGACATGATGTCCAAAATACGCAGCAATATCCAGAAAAAGCGTGTGTCCTGGATGTAAGCGATCAAATGTTCCACCTAGACCAATGTTTTCAAATTTTTTCAAGAAATTTACTCCTTGAATAAGGTTATAGGTTTCCTGACTTTAATGAAAGGAAAAATTTTTGAATTAAATTAACATTGTTTATGATGGCAATGAAGGAAAAAAATTCTGCTTTTCGAGGACCTGATGATCTTAATGATTCATGGTGCAAATAAGCAGAGATATCCAGAGCTCTTTAATCCGATAAGATTAGGAGACGGGCTCTCGCACGAGACTGGGTGTGTCACCCAACGATGAGCGTTAGGGTTAACCCTTCTAACCAACAGGATTATTTGGATCGTTAAAGCCCTTCACAAGAGAACTCGGCTGAATAAGGTCGAATGACTGAATATGTAGCTGAGAGTTAGTGTTTAGGGCTACAGATCCATCTTTAATTTTATTTTTTAACGAATTAAAACAGAATTTACTGAGAAGAATTAGTCCAATAAAAAAAGTGCAGGTGTCCTGCCTTACCTACACACACATCATTCAGAAAAAGTGTATATATCTATATCAAGCGGTTTTTTTGTAACATCGTGTTGTTTAGCACCAACAATAGCTTTTATTCCTCTTTCTGAGGCGACATCGAGCAGTCTTTGGGTGATAATACCATCGAATATTATTGCTGAAACATCCTCAGTCTCGAGAATGATATCATGTAGTTCACTGATAGCTATATGTTCCCTTAAAATCTCAGATTTTGCCCCAAGTAAAATGGCTTCTTGTTCTGAGAGATTTTCAAGGAATTGAGCGAAGTTTTTGGGGATTTTTGACGTTACATAAGAGCTCGGTTGGGACCTAACAATTATAGGGATTTCTTTTGGCTCTGTTTCTGAACTTGACTTATTAGATGATTCTTCTGATTCAATGTCGTCTGGGGAAATATTCATCTCTTTCATAATTTGTTCAATTGGAATTTTAGTCCGTAGGGCCTTCAGAATCTCCTTGCTAGATAATTCTTCAACTTCTCGATTTTGGGGAGCTCTGGCAACGTAGTCTAGATCTGTAAGATGAATAAGCTCTCTAAGAATGAGATCACCACCATGGTCACCATCTAGAAAAGCAGTTGTTACTTTTTTTCGAGTGAGTTCAATCACATCTGGAGGAACGTTTGTTCCCTGTACAGCAATAACATTCCGAAATCCATGCTTTAAAAGATTAACAACATCAGCTCGTCCTTCAACGATTATCAAATTGTCACTATCTTGGATACCAGGACCAGATGGTAAATCTTCTTTTCCATATTTTTGAATTATACTTATTCGAGCTTCTCTTAGAACTTCTTCTAAAACTGAGATAGAATCTGGAGCTACCTCATGATCCCAAGTCTTTAAAATTTGAGACGCACGGGTAATAATCTGCCTGCGCTTACTCTCACGGACATCTTCAATTTTTAATAAAGAGATCTTACCAACACAAGGTCCAACACGATCTACAGTTTCCAAAGCAGCCGCAAGCAAAGCTGTTTCAACCCGATCCAGTGAGGATGGGACAATGATGGTTCCTGTAGTTTTTCGTTGCTTTTTTTGATACTGTAATTTTACAGCAATTCTTCCTATTCTTGATGTTTTTTGAAGTTCACGTAAATCTAAGCCCTCACCAATTAATCCCTCGGTCTGACCAAACAGTGCGCCAATAATATCTGAACGTTCAGCCACACCGTTGATACTAAATTTTTCATGGATGAGATATTTTACGGTTGAAGTATCGATATCCTCTTCATTTACCACGGTTGTTTCACCTCCAATAGTCGCTAGGTGAAACTGCATATTTCATTATGACATATAGATTATATTTCACGGTAAGGATTAATGATTTATAATGTATTAGCGTAAAGTTATGATTATAATGGTGATATGCGGTTCCACTTGCGCATTGTTTTTAGTTTGGATTTAAATAATGTATTGATCTAAATTATGTTGATTTAGGTTACCTCGGAATAGAAATCACCTACAAGCGGGGATCTCTAGATACTAATCCTTTGAGGCTCTTTAATATATTAACTATTTATCGAATAAACCTGCAGGACCAAGATTTATTCATTTTGCTTGCTGTAATAACACACGAATTCAGAGAATTTTAAATTATGGGTAGCAGGAAAGAAAAAACCAGAAAAAGTTATTTTTCCATTTTATTCTTTTTTATGGCTAACTTGATGTCCTTACCCTCAAGTGTTTTTTTACCAGCATATTTGGCAAATTCCCAAGCTGTTTTAGCTAATGAAACGCCATATTCCTCCAATTCCTCTTGAAGGGCTATTATCGCAGATTTTGACACCCTCCCTTCTCCCCCTCTCCGAATAATTCGGTCAACAGATGAAAAAGGGATCTCTACCATTACTTCTACCTCTATTTTCGATTTATAACAATGAGTCCTTATTTCGTGGTTTTATGTGTGATATAACCTTTAAGATTTCTGTTATGTAATAAAATAGCAATATGATCCTCTTTTCAGAGACTTTATTTGGATGAGAATCAGCTGCATAAGTTTATAATGCTGATTAGGAAGGAGCTTAAATAAGAGAAATTCAGACGCATTCATCGAATACAGCTCTGAATTCAGTTGAAAGACCGAGTAAAGTCATCGGAGTTGAAATTATATGGGAAAACGACCTGCCTACTGTTATTCTCGGGTCGATAGACCACCCTACACCCGTAAAAAATTCATTAAAGGTGGTCCTGAACCTAAGATTCGTGCTTTTGATTTTGGATCACCAGGGAAAGAGTTCCCACTCGAGATATCTTTGATTACTGATGAACGGTGTCAAATTTCGCATAATGCTCTTGAAGCTGCACGTATACATGTAAACCGCTTTTTAACCCGAAAAATCGGACGAGAGAACTATCATTATCGCGTTTGTGTGTATCCTCATCACAGAATTCGTGAAAATAAGATGATGACTGGCGCTGGAGCGGATCGTTTGCAAGATGGTATGCGTAAGGCTTTTGGAAAGATCATCAGCGTGGCAGCTAGGGTTTTTGAGGGTGATAGGATTTTATTTGTTCGAACGTACCCTGAGCATGTTGCTTTAGCTAAGGATGCATTAAGACGTGGAAAGGCGAAATTTCCTGCTCCCTGTCGGATAAAGATCACGAAAGGTCAAGAATTGGTTATGTGACGATCTAGTTTCTATTTTTCACTTACCAGTATGAATTTATCCTTTTTAATGATATATGATCATCGTAATTGGGCTTTCTCTTTTTGGATACATGGGAAAATTCAATTAAATGATTTCCACTCCTCAAGTATGTACTGAAGATTTTAGTCCGCAAATCATAAATCAATATGACACGTTATAATTACATGGTTCATTGGATTAAATTTCACTGGGAAAGCTTAAGACAAAATGATGAAACTGACCTAAACTGAGACGGATTCATGATTGGACACCATATGAATTCGTTAATGATGTCCATGTACCTCACTGATTTATATCTCATTGACTAAGGATATGGTTTCTATTGTTTGAACCAAAACAAGTAATTGTACTTAGAAAAGACCTAAACATGTCAAAAGGTAAGGCTGCAGCCCAAGCTTCGCATGCCGCTGTTGCATCTGCCATTAGATCGAAACAAGAGAAACCAAATCAATTTTCACTTTGGTGGAACACAGGACAGAAGAAGGTTGTCTTAGCTGTCGAGTCTGAGGAAAAATTATTAGCCCTTGAAAAAAAATTATTGTCTACAGGAGTTATTGTAGTAAAAATAGATGATGCAGGAAGAACTCAACTGCCTCCCGGTACAACAACAGCTCTAGGAATCGGGCCTCATAATCAAAAAGAAGTCGAAGAAATCACTTCTTCCTTAAAGCTATTTTAATCTCAACTGTAAGGGGTACAAAGATCTGGTTAGTGAGTAGTGATGCGTATTTTAAAGACAAATATGAAAACTAATCGGGTAGTCGTTCGACCAGAAAGCATAACAGATCTTTATATTCTTTCAAATATTATTGCTATCGGGGATCGCATTATAACTAAAACTAGTCGAAGGGTTAGGCGATCCGGTAGCGAGGGGAGATCTGGAGATGATAGCCAAAGGATATCCATGGTCATAGGAATTGAAACTGAAGACTTTGCTTTTCAAGACAGTTCTGTAAGTAATCGTTTACGCGTTAAAGGAAAAATTTTCCAAGGCCCAGAACAATATGTGTCTATCGGTTCATATCATACATTAAACTTAGAATTAACAAACGTCATAACTATAATCAAACCTGAATGGTCAAAATATTTTCTTGAATTACTGAAAAAGGCTGAAGAAGCAAGTAAGAAACCGAAAATCTGCCTTATTGCTGCTGACAAGGCTGAAGTGTGCATTGGTTTGCTAGATAATTTTCATCTCAATATAGTTGCTCATGAAAAATCTCGGATCTCCAGAAAATTATCCAAAGAAAAGATACGGTCAAAACAGACCCAATCTTTCTTTGATCAAATTGCTATGATCATCAACAGACAAATCTTACCTGAAACCAAAAAATTTGTGATAGGTGGTCCTGGATTCATCAAGGAACAATTATCAAATTTTTTAAAAAACCGATTTGTGAAAGAAAATATCACCGTTATTGTAGCAGGATCATTAAGTGGGGGGAATCGAATTGGTTTATCTGAACTTCTGCAAATGGAAGCAGTAGATAAACTTGCAGCAGATTTCCAAGT